>NZ_JAHHWP010000012.1:0-283480 GCF_018729305.1 Phycicoccus mangrovi
GCGGAACTCGCAATCAGTGGGGAAAGGCCGGCGCGGGGAGCCGGACGGGTGCTCCCGGCGGGCCGCGGACCGGCGCGTACTAGCGTGGGGCCGATGTCCTCCGCGCCCTCCCCGAGCCCCGCCCGGCCGCTGCACGAGCTGGTCCACCCCTCGTGGGCGCGGGCGCTGGCCCCGGTCGAGGACACCGTCGCGCGGCTCGGCGAGTTCCTCCGGACCGAGGTCGCCGCGGGCCGCGGCTACCTGCCCGGCGGGCCGCACGTCCTGCGCGCCTTCCAGCAGCCGCTCGACGCCGTCCGCGTCCTCGTCGTCGGCCAGGACCCCTACCCGACGCCCGGGCACGCGATGGGCCTGTCGTTCTCCGTCGAACCCGACGTGCGCCCCGTGCCCAAGAGCCTCGTCAACATCTACAAGGAGATGGAGACCGACCTCGGCCTGCCCCGCCCCGAGACCGGCGACCTCACGCCGTGGGCCGACCAGGGCGTCCTCCTCCTCAACCGCGTCCTCACCGTGACCCCCGGCAAGCCGGCCAGCCACCGCGGACGCGGCTGGGAGGAGGTGACCGGCCGGGCCATCGAGGCGCTGACCGAGCGCGGCGGACCCCTCGTCGCGATCCTCTGGGGCCGCGACGCCCGCTCGCTCGCGCCGCACCTGACCGGTGCGGACATCCCCTGCCTGGAGTCCGCCCACCCGAGCCCGCTGTCGGCGCACGGCGGGTTCTTCGGCTCGCGCCCGTTCTCGCGCGCCAACGCCCTGCTCACCGAGGCCGGCGCCGCGCCGGTCGACTGGAGGCTCACGTGACCACCCACCCCGCAGAGCGCCGGGTCTGGACCCGCTACGTCGCCATCGGCGACTCCTTCACGGAAGGGATGTCGGACCCCGACCCCGACCGCCCCGACGCCTTCGTCGGCTGGGCCGACCGGCTCGCGCACGCCCTCGACGACGTCGCCGAGGCCGAGCACCTGCCCTTCGGGTACGCCAACCTCGCGGTGCGCGGGCGCACGCTCTCGGACGTCGTCGGCCCGCAGCTCGACGCCGCCCTGCGGATGTCCCCCGACCTCGTCTCGATGGTCGGCGGCGGCAACGACCTGCTGCGCCCCAGCGTCGACCTCGACGACCTCGCCTCCCGCCTCGAGGACGCCGTCGTGCGCCTGCGCGCCGCCGGTGCCGACGTCCTGCTCGCCACGCCCACCGACACCCGCGACGCCGGCCTCTTCCGCGCCCTGCGGGGCCGGCACGCCGTCCACGCCGCGAACATCTTCACGATCGCGCAGGACCACGGCTGCCACGTCCTCAACCTCTGGGGGATCCGGGCGCTGCGCGACTGGCGGATGTGGTCGGAGGACCGCATCCACCTGACGACCGAGGGCCACCGCCGCGTCGCGCTGGCCGCCCTCACGGCGCTCGGCCACGAGACCGACACCGCCGACTGGACCACCCCCCTGCCGCCCGCCGACCGGACCTCGCGCTCCGACGAGCTGCGCCAGCACGCCGAGTGGGTGCGCACGCACGCCGCCCCGTGGGTCGAGCGCCGTGTGCGCGGCACGTCGTCCGGCGACGCCCGCAGTGCCAAGCGCCCGGAGCTGCTCCGCTTCCGCGACCCGGACGAGGCCCCGGCCCCGCACCGGCCGCCGGTCCTCTGACGGCGGGGCGGTCGGTCCGTCCCGGGTTTTGTTGGACGTCCAACCACCTCGTTACCCTCGGGGAATGGCTGCGACGAGGCTGATGCCGACCGAGGAGGGTCAGGACCTCATCGACCTGACCCGCGAGATCTGCGACAAGACCCTGCGACCGCAGGTCGACGAGGCCGAGCGCGCCGCCGCCACCGGCGAGCAGTTCCCGACCGAGGTCTTCCGCACGCTCGGCGAGGCGGGGCTGCTCTCGCTCCCCCACCCCGAGGAGCACGGCGGCTACGGGCAGCCGTACGAGGTCTACCTCCAGGTCGTCGAGGAGGTCGCGAGCGCCTGGATGAGCGTCGCCGTCGGCGTCTCGGTCCACTCGCTGACGGCCTACCCGGTCACCGCGTTCGGCACGGCGGAGCAGCAGGCCGCCCTGCTGCCGGGGATGCTCTCGGGGTCGCAGCTCGGCGCCTACTGCCTCTCGGAGCCGCTCGCCGGCTCCGACATCGCGTCGATGACGACCCGCGCGACGCGCGACGGCGACTCCTACGTCCTGCGCGGCCGCAAGGCGTGGATCAGCCACGCCGGGCACGCCGACTACTACACGACCTTCGCCCGCACCTCCGACGACGGCGGCCGCGGCCTGTCGTGCTTCGTCGTACCGGCCGACGCCGAGGGCCTGTCGTTCGGCACGCCGGAGAAGAAGATGGGCCTGCACTGCGACACCGTCCGCGAGGTGATGTTCGACGACGTCCGCGTCGCGGCCGACCGGCGCATCGGTGACGAGGGCCAGGGGATGGCCATCGCGCTGTCCGCCCTCGACGCAGGCCGGTTGGGCATCGCCGCCGCGAGCACCGGTCTCGCACAGGGCGCGCTGGACCTCGCCGCGTCGTACGCCAAGGAGCGCAAGCAGTTCGGACGCGCCATCGGCGAGTTCCAGGGTCTGTCGTTCCTCCTCGCCGACATGGAGGCCGCGGTGACGAGCGCCCGCGCGACCTACCTGCACGCGGCCCGCCTCAAGGACGCCGGGCGCGCCTTCAGCAAGGAGGCCGCCGTCGCCAAGCTGGTCGCCACCGACGCGGCGATGAGGGTGACGACCGACGCCGTCCAGGTGCTCGGCGGCGCCGGCTACACCCAGGACTTCCCGGCCGAGCGGTTCATGCGCGAGGCCAAGGTGACCCAGATCTTCGAGGGCACCAACCAGATCCAGCGGCTCGTCATCGGCCGGCACGTCCTGCGCTGAGCGGCGGAACCCGTCGCCCGCCCGGCGCGTCCCACCTCTGGACCTCCACCGGAAGGAACCCTCGTGCGCCTCCCCCTCGTCGTCACCGCGGCCCTGACCGCCACCCTGCTCGCCGCCTGCGGCAGCGCCACCGCCCCCGGAGGGGACACCACCCCCTCCGCGACGGGCAGCACCACCGGCGCCACCACCCCGCCCCCGGCGACCACGCCCTCCCCCGACCCGACGACGAGCCCCAGCGGCCCCGACCCGTCGAGCGGGCCGACCGTCCCGCCGCCCGCGGACGGTGAGGTCCCCGCCGGGCTCGCCGACCGGCCCGAGGTCAAGGCCGCGATGCAGGACGCAGCCGGCCGCGCCGGCATCGTCGCGGGCGACGTGCGCATCGGTGGCTACATGCCGGTCACGTGGGCCGACGGCTCGCTCGGCTGCCCGCAGAAGGGCATGGCCTACACGCAGATGACGGTCGAGGGCGAGCTCCTGCTCCTGCGCGTCGACCAGCGCACGATGGAGTACCACGCCCGCCAGGGCGGCTCCTTCACCTACTGCGCCACCCCCAGCGGCACCTACAGCCCCCGCACGGCGGGCTGACGCCGCCACCTCCCCCGGACGCGGGCGGACCGGGCCATCTCATACGTGGCCCGGTCCGTGGTCAACGGTAGGCAGGCGCCGGTGTCCGTGGTGGGTCCGACACGCGGCGGGCGCGTGACCGTCGAACGAGCGGCGGGCGTCGGCCGTCGGAGGGCTCAGCCGTCGAGGTCGCGCGAGATGCCGGGCAGCAGGGTCTCGCCCTCGCGCAGCCGGTCGAGCGCGACGGGGTTGACCTCCTCGATGTGCCGCAGGCTGCGCCGCCGGTAGCGGACGAGCTGCACGGCGCCGAGCCCCCAGAAGAGGAACTGCACCGACATCGCGATGCGGAAGTCGTCGAGCGTGTAGTCCTCCGGGCCACCCGGCGCGAGGTGGTCGAGGACGACGCCGATGAGAGCGATGGCCAGCAGCGACGCCGTGAACCCGCCGATGTTGACGACACCGGTCGCGCGACCGAGCCGCGAGGACGGGTGGAAGGTCCGGGCGAGGTCGAAGCCCACCATCGACCCCGGGCCGCCGAAGGCGGTGACGACCGCGAGGACGTAGAGCAGCCACGTGGGCGCCGGCCCCGGCCAGAGCAGGACGACGGCCCAGGTCGTGGCGATGACGCCGACGATGCCGAGCACGAGCTGTGAGCGGCGGTAGGGCATCCGGGCGGTGAAGGCGGCGACGACCGGCCCGGCGGCCATCGCGGTGACCGTCATCGCGACGAGGACGAGGGAGGCGGCCTGCTGGGTCATCCCCTCGGCGACGAGGAAGGGGAAGCCCCAGAGCATCGTGAAGACCGTCGCGCCGAACTGCGACGAGAAGTGCACCCAGAGGCCGAGGCGCGTCCCGGGGTTGCCCCAGACCTCGGCGAGGGTCTTCGCGAGCGCGCGGACCTTGATCTTCTCGACCGCCTCGCCCCGGTAGGGCGAGTCCTTGACGACGGCGAGGAGGCCGACGGACAGCAGGAGCCCGACGCCGCCGGCGGTCGCGAACGACCTCGTCCACCCGAAGGTGGCCAGGGCCGCGGCGAGCGGGGTGGCGGCGGCGACGGCCCCGAGCTGGCCGATCATGCCGGTCAGCTGGGTGACGAACGGCGCCTGCTTGACGCGGAACCACACGGCGACGAGGCGCAGCAGGGACGTGAAGACCATCGCGTCGCCCGCGCCGAGCATGACGCGCGCGGCCACGCCGACCTCGAAGGAGCCGGCGACCGCGAACCACAGCTGCCCGCCGGACATGAGCAGCAGGCCGGTGAGCATGAGCTTCTTGGAGCCGAAGCGGTCCAGGAGCACCCCGACCGGGATCTGCATCGCCGCATACACCGCGAGCTGGACGACGGTGAAGGTCGACAGCTGGGCCGCGGAGATGTCGAAGCGCTCGGCCGCGAGCAGGCCGGCGACGCCGAGCGAGGTGCGGTGGAAGACCGCGAGCACGTACACCGACAGGCCGACGACCCAGATCGCCCAGGCCCGCCGCTTGCCGATCGTGTGCACCTGGCGCAGGACGGGGCGGGTCACCCGCCGATTCTACGAGCGCCGGCGCCTCCTCCCGACCGCCCTACCGGTCCGCGGAGAGCCCGCACGTGCGGGGTTGTCGCTGTCGGAAGCCCTCCCCGACCACGAAAATCCCGCACGTGCCGGGTTGTCGCCGTCAGAACGTGGGCCGGACCACGAAAAGCCCGCACGTGCGGGGTTGTCGCTGTCCGAACCCCCGCCCGACCACGAAAAGCCCGCACGTGCGGGGTCAGCGCAGGGCGTCGGCCATCGAGCGCAGGAGGCGCAACGTCTCCGCCCGCTCGCTCTCGGAGAGTCCGCCGAGCATCGTCCGCTCGACCTCCCGGACGGCGGCGCTCGCCAGGGCGAGGCGCCGGCGCCCCAGCGGCGTGAGGGTCGCCGGCAGCGTCCTCCCGATCTCGGCCTCCTGCGGCCGCCTGACGTGCCCCAGCTCCTCGAGCGACTGCAGCAGGACGTGCATCGACTGCCGCGTGACGAACGTGCCGCGAGCGAGCTCGGCGCCGGACAGGCCCGGGCGCTGGGCGAGCAGCTCGAGCGTCGAGTAGTGGGTGACCGTCATCCCGAGCGGCCGCAGCGCCTGCTCCATCGCGGCGCGCAGGGCGCTCGAGGCCACCTTGAGCAGGTACCCGACCGAGGTGTCGAGGTCGACGCCGTCGCGCTCTGGACTCATGTCAGAAGTCTGACATACAGTGCGACGTGTCAGAAAACTGACACTAAACCGCAGGAGGAACCCATGTCCGTCACCGGCCCCGACTTCGTCTCGCTCCAGGTCCGCGACCTCGACGCCTCGCAGGCGTTCTACGAGACCTACCTCGGCCTCGTCCCCTCCCCCGCCGGTCCGCCGCACGCGGTCGTCTTCGAGACCCGGCCGATCGCGTTCGCGCTGCGCGACGTCGTGCCGGGCACCGACCTCGCGGCGGGCCAGCGCCCGGGCGTGGGCACGGCGGTGTGGCTGCACGCCACCGACGTCCAGGACATCCACGACGCGCTCGTCGCGGACGGTCACCCCGTCGTGGCCGCGCCCGTCGACGGACCGTTCGGGCGCACGTTCACCTTCGCGGACCCGGACGGCTACCACGTGACGCTCCACGACCGCGCCTGACGCCCGTCGTCCACCGACGGCGCCGGGGTTCTTGCCGGATGCGCCGGCAGCTGCGTGCGCACCCGGCAGGAACCCCGGCGGCGCCCGGCACGACGTCGCTCAGCGGGGCAGGCGCTCCTCGGCCACCCCGTTGCCGCCGTCCACGACGAGCAGCTGACCGGTGACGTAGGCCGCACCCGGGCTCGCGAGGAACGCGACCGCCGCCGCCACCTCCTGCGCCGTCCCCGAGCGACCGGCGGGCACGAGGTGCCCCTCGCGCTCCTCGGACGGGGTCTGCGACCCCGTGGCGATCCACCCCGGCGCGACGGCGTTGGCCGTGACGCCGTGCACGGCCTCGTCGACGGCCACGGCCCGCGCCAGCCCGACGACCCCGGCCTTGGCCGCGGCGTAGGCGACGTCCGAGCGCAGCGCCATGACCGGCCCGGCGGTCGACGACACCATGACGACGCGCCCCGACCCGCTGCGGCGCAGGTGCGGCAGGGCGGCCCGCGTCACGAGGTAGGCGGTGTCGAGGTTGCGCGCGATCGAGGCCGACCACCGGTCGGGCGGCGTGCCCTCGAGGTCGCCGCCGAGGTAGTCGCCGCCGGAGGCCACCGAGACCATCCCGGCGTTGTTGACGAGCACGTCGAGCCCGCCGCCGAGCTCCAGCGCGGCGGCGACGGCCAGCCCGGCGCCGTCCGGCGTCGTGAGGTCGGCCACGACCCCGGCCGCGTCGTGGCCCTCGGCCCGCAGCTCGGCGGCCCGCTCGTGCGCCCGGTCGGTGGTGGCACCGACGACGACCCGGGCGCCGCACTCGGCGAGCAGGCGCGCGCACGCCATCCCGATGCCGGTCGACGAGCCGGCACCGGTGACGAGCGCCGTGCGCCCGGAGAGGTCGAACGCGGCGGGCAGAGGGATGGCCACGCTCAGGCCAGCGCCGCGCCCATCGACTCCTCCAAGACGTCCATCGCCTCGTGGAGCAGGTCGTCGCCGATCGATAGCGGCGGCAGGAAGCGGAAGACGTTGCCGTAGGTGCCGCAGGTCAGCGTGACGACGCCGCGCTCGTGGCAGCCCTTGTTGACGGCGGCGGCGAGGGCGGCCGCGGGCTCCTTCGTGGCGGGGTCGGTGACGAGCTCCATCGCCATCATCGCGCCGCGGCCGCGGACGTCGCCGATTTCGGGGTGCTTCTCGGCGAGCGAGCCGAGCCGGTCGCCGAGGATCTTGCCGATGCTGCGCGCCCGGCCGGCGAGGTCGTCGACCTCCATCGACTCGATGCTCGCGAGCGCCGCCGCGCAGGCGACCGGGTTGCCCCCGTAGGTGCCGCCGAGGCCGCCGCCGTGGACGGCATCCATGAGGTCGGCGCGGCCGGTGACCGCCGCGAGCGGCATGCCGCCGGCGATGCCCTTCGCCGTCGTGATGAGGTCGGGGACGACGCCCTCGTGGTCGCTGGCGAACCAGTCGCCGGTACGGCAGAACCCGGACTGCACCTCGTCGGCGACGAAGACGATGCCGTGCTCGCGGCAGTACTCGGCCAGGCCCGGCAGGAAGCCCTCCGGCGGGACGATGAAGCCACCCTCGCCCTGGATCGGCTCGATGACGACGGCGGCGGTGTTCTCCTCGCCGACCTGCGCGTGGATCATGTCGGTCACCGTGCGCAGCGCCTCCTCGGCGCAGCGCTCGGGGCCGCCGGCCCACCGGTACGGGTAGGCCATCGGCACGCGGTAGACCTCGGGCGCGAACGGGCCGAAGCGGTGCTTGTAGGGCATGTTCTTCGCGGTCATGCCCATCGTCAGGTTGGTCCGGCCGTGGTAGCCGTGCTCGAAGACGACGACGGCCTGGCGGCCGGTGGCGTGCCGGGCGATCTTCACGGCGTTCTCGACGGCCTCGGCGCCGGAGTTGAACAGGGCCGAGCGCTTCTCGTGGTCACCGGGGGTCAGCGCGTTGAGCTTCTCGCAGACCTCGAGGTAGGGCTGGTACGGCGTCACCATGAAGCAGGTGTGCGTGAACCGGGCGATCTGCTCGGTCACGGCGTCGACGACCCGCTGGTTGCCGTTGCCGACGGTCGTCACGGCGATGCCGGAGCCGAGGTCGATGAGCTGGTTGCCGTCGACGTCGCGGATGATGCCGCCCGCGCCGTCCGTCACGTAGACCGGCAGGCCGGTGCCGACGCCGGAGGCGACCGCGGCCGTCTTGCGCGCCTGGAGCTCCTGGGAGCGCGGGCCGGGGATGGCGGTCGCGAGGATCCGCTGCTGCTCGATCATGGCGGCATCCTAACCGCGCGAAATCGCTGCCGAAACCCGCGGAATCCGTCGTCCCACGGGGCGCGCGAGGGGCGGTTCCGCGCCGGGAGCGTGACCGGGGCCGGGAGGGGGTAGGAACGACGGACCACCGACGAAGGAGGCGGCCGTGCCCGCACGCAAGGACCCCGGACCCTCGGTCAAGGACCCCGAGCTCTACGAGAAGCTGCGGGACGAGGGCAACAGCAAGGAGAAGTCGGCGCGCATCGCCAACGCCGCCGCCAACACCTCGCGCTCCGCCGTGGGGCACAAGGGGGGCTCCTCCCCGGCCTACGAGGAGTGGACGAAGGAGGAGCTCCAGGAGCGCGCCCGGGAGCTCGAGGTCGAGGGTCGCTCGTCGATGTCCAAGGACGAGCTCATCGAGGCGCTGCGCGACCACTGACCCGCCGGGCAGCCACTCCACGACTGACGAAAAGAATTCCGCCACAACGGAAGACGCCCGGGAGCTGCGTGCAGGGGGTTCGCAGCTCCCGGACGCCGGTCCGAGGTCCGGAGCGCCTCTCGGCCGACCGGACCCGAGTACTGTACCTGACGTCCGGAGCCTCCGATGACACGCGAGGGGTAGGGTCCCGCAGCACGACGACCGCACGGAGGGAGACGCGATGAGGCTGCTCCTCGTCGAGGACGAGAAACCCCTGGCCGCAGCGCTGGGCGACGCCCTGCGCGAGGCCGGCTGGGTCGTCGACCATGCCGAGGACGGGATGGAGGGCCTGCGGCTCGGGCTCGCCGGCCAGTACGACGCGCTCGTCCTCGACATCATGCTGCCGGGGATGAACGGGTACGACGTCCTCAAGCACCTGCGCCACCAGAAGGTGTGGACGCCCGTCCTCATGCTCACCGCCAAGGACGGCGAGTTCGACCAGACGGACGCCTTCGAGCTCGGCGCCGACGACTACGTCACCAAGCCCTTCAGCACCCCCGTCCTCCTCGCCCGGCTCCAGGCCCTGGCCCGGCGCGGCGCGCCCGAGCGGCCGGTGGCCCTCCAGGCCGGGCCGCTCAGCCTCGACCCCACGACCCGGCGGGTGACGCGCGAGGGGCAGGAGATCCAGCTGACCGCCCGCGAGTACGCGCTCCTGCACCACCTGATGCGCAAGGTCGGGCTGGTCCAGAGCAAGGCCGAGATCCTCGAGAACGTGTGGGACTCCGACTACCCGGGCGCCGACAACGTCGTCGAGGTCTACATCGGCTACCTGCGCCGGAAGATCGACGCGCCCTTCGACACCAAGGTCATCGAGACCGTGCGCGGCCTCGGCTACCGGCTCAACCCGACGGAGCCTGCACCGGGAGCCTGACCGCGAAGCGGCACCACCCCTCGGGGCTCTCGGTGGCCTCGACCGTGCCGTCGTGCGCCGCGACGACCTCGGCGACGATGGCCAGACCGAGGCCGGTGCCGCCCGTGCCGCGAGTACGCGAGTCGTCGAGGCGCACGAACCGGTTGAAGACGCGGTCGCGGTCGGCCGGCTCGATGGGCGGGCCGTCGTTGTCGACGGTGAGCACGGCCGCCTCGCCGTCGTGGCCCAGGCGCACGCGGACGACCTCGTTGCGGTGGCGCTCCGCGTTCTCGAGGAGGTTGCGCACGACCCGCCCGAGCCGCGCGGGGTCGCCCTCGAGGCGCACCGGCTCGACGGCGACCGAGACGGGCATCCCCCGCGCCCGCAGTGCCCCGGTCTCGGCGAGGACGACGTCGTCGAGGTCGATCTCGGTCCGGTGCAGGACCATCGCGTGCTCGTCGGCGGAGGCGAGGGTCAGCAGGTCCTCGACGAGGACGGCCAGGCGGTCGACCTCGGCGGACGCGCGGGCCGCGGTCGCCTGCCGGTCGGTGCTCGGCCGCTCCTCGGCGAGCCGGTCGAGGAGCACGCGGATCGTCGCGAGCGGGCTGCGCAGCTCGTGGCCGGCGTCGGCCACGAACGCGCGGCGCGAGGCGTCGGCGGTGTGCATCCGCTCGAGGAGGTGGTTCATCGTCTCGGCGAGGCGGGCGAGCTCGTCGCGGCCCGCCGGGACCTCCAGCGCCG
The DNA here is from genome assembly GCF_018729305.1 of Phycicoccus mangrovi. Taxonomy (NCBI): domain Bacteria; kingdom Bacillati; phylum Actinomycetota; class Actinomycetes; order Micrococcales; family Intrasporangiaceae; genus Phycicoccus; species Phycicoccus mangrovi. The sequence goes on from NZ_JAHHWP010000012.1 coordinate 10,334, forward strand.
GGCCGGGGGCCGGCGGGGCGCCCGAGGCGGCGACGGCCTCGACCTGGTCGCGCATCCGCTCGACGGGGCGCAGGGCCTGGCCGACGGCGAACGTGGTGACCGCGCCGAGGAGGGCGATGAGCCCGACCGCGCCGATGAAGGCGAACTCGGTGGACTGCCCGAGCGCGGTGACCTCGACGCGGGTGGGCACCCCCACGAGCAGCGTGTAGTGCTCGTTCTCGGGCGAGACCGCGTCGGTGGTGGCCACGACCCAGGCCCCCTCGGGCAGGCCCCGGACGTCGCTGACCTTCTCGACGCGCACCGCGTCACCGTCGGGCTCGACACGCAGGAGGGGCGTCGTGGGGGCGCCGCCGGTGGCGGCGACCACCTCGCGGGTGCGCGGGTCGACGACCTGGACGACGCGGTTGCCGTCGACGACGGCGTGGGTGCCGATGAGGTCGCTCACGCCGTGCACCGCGAGGTCGGCGCGCAGCTCGACCACCTCGGCGCGCGCGACGTCGCGGGCGGAGGCCTCGAGGACCTGGCCGAGCGAGAGGTAGACGATGCCGGCGAGCGCGGCGCTGATGAGCAGGACGACCGGCATGGTCAGGGCGAGGATGCGGCTCCTCAGGCCGAGCCGGACGCGCATGCGGCGAGTCTAGGCGGGGGCGCCGACGCCCCGCCCGGCCGGAGCCACGGCCCGACCCACCCGCCTCTCAGGAAGCGCCGCACCCGGCAGGATGGCGTCGTGAGCGCTCCCTCCCGCACCCTCGTCCTGCGCAGCGGCCGGCTGGCCCTCGAGGTCGTCCCCGCCGGGGCCGCCGTGCGCCGGCTGGTCCTCGACGACGGCGGCCCGGTCGACCTCGTCCTCGGCCACCACGACCCCGGCACCTACGCCCGGGACGGCGGCTACCTCGGCGCGACGGTCGGCCGCTTCACGAACCGGCTGGGCGGCGGCCGGCTCGTCGTCGACGGCGCCGAGCACCACGTCCCGCCGAACGACGGCGCCAACGCGCTGCACGGCGGGCCGGACGGATGGGACCGGCGCCCCTGGGAGGTCCTCGAGGAGGCGCCGGACCGGGTCGTGCTCGGCCTCGTCAGCCCGGACGGCGACCAGGGGCTTCCCGGCGTGGTGACCGCGCGGGTGACGTACGAGGTCACCGATGACGAGGTGCGGCTGCACCACCACGCGACGACCACGGCCGCCACCTACCTCGGGATGACCAACCACGCCTACTTCGCGCTCGACGACGGCCCGGACGTCCTCGACCACCGGCTCGAGGTCGACGCGTCGTCCTTCACCCCGGTCGGCCCGGACCTGCTGCCGACGGGCGAGGTGCTGCCGGTCGACGGCACACCGTTCGACCTGCGGCAGGCGCGCCGCATCGGTGACGTCCTGGCCCTCGACGACGAGCAGCTCGTGCGCGGCGGCGGCCTCGACCACAACCTCGTCGTCGACGGGGCCGGGATGCGGCGGGCCGCCCGGCTCGTCGGGGCGAGCGGCCGGTGGGTCGAGGTGCACACCGACCGCCCGGCGGTGCAGGTCTACACCGGGGCGCACTTCGACGGGTCGCTGACCGGCCTCGACGGCGATCCGCTGCGCCGGTCCGCGGGCGTGGCGCTCGAGACGCAGGGCTTCCCGGACGCGCCGCACCATCCGGCCTTCCCCGACGCGACGCTGCGACCCGGCGAGGTGTTCGAGGCCCGGACCACCTGGCGCGTCGGCCGCTCCTGAGCGTGCACCAACTGACGAATGTGTCAGTTTCTGCACGCCGGCGACCCCTGGACCGTGCAGCAATCGACACATTCGTCAGTTCCTGCACGCCGGCAGCCCCTGGACCGTGCATCAATCGACACATTCGTCAGTTCCTGCACGCCGGCTGCCCCTCGACCGTGCATCAATCGACACATTCGTCAGTTCCTGCACGCCGGCGACCCCTCCACCGTGCAGCAATCGACACATTCGTCAGTTTCTGCACGCCGGCGACCCCTGGACCGTGCATCAATCGACACATTCGTCAGTTCCTGTACGCCGGCGACCCCTGGACCGTGCATCAATCGACACATTCGTCGGTTTGCGCACGGTCGCGCGGCGCGTCGGGTCAGGGGAAGACGGTGCGGACCGCGGCCATGTCGTCGGCCCCGTGCCCGGCCCCGGACGCCTGCGCGAAGAGCTCGTGCAGGACGTGGAGCAGCTCGGTCGGGAAGCCGGCCGCCGCGCCGGCCGAGACCATGAGGCCGAGGTCCTTGACGACCCCGTCGACCTCGAACGAGGGCGTCCAGTCCTCCGCGAGCATCGCCCCGCCCTTGACCTTCGCGTAGGGAGCGAAGACCGGGCCGCCGTCGATGGCCTCGAGGAACAGCGCGGGGTCGACCCCGAGCGCGCCGGCGAGGGCGAGCGACTGTGCCGTCCCCGCCGTCAGCAGGGCCACCCACGCGTTGCACGCGAGCTTGAGCGCGCTCGCCGCCCCGACCTCGTCACCGGCCACGACCGAGCGCGAACCGATGGCCTCGAGCACCGGAGCCACCTTCTGCCGCAACGCCTCCGGGCCGGACACGAGCACCACCAGCGCTCCCTCCTCGGCCGGCTTGCGCGTGCCGAGCACCGGCGCGTCGAGCACCCGCCCGCCACCGACCTCGGCCACCCGCGCGGCCCCCTCGACGCCGACCGTGCCGCACTGCAGCCAGACGGCGTCCTCGCCGAGGTGCGCGACGAGCTCCCGGCCGACCTCGACGGTGGCGTCCGCGTCGAAGAGCATCGTCACGACGACGTCGGCGCCGTCCGCGGCCTCGGCCAACGAGCCGGCCACGGTCGCGCCGTCGCCGGCGAGCGGCCCGGCGCGCTCCGCCGTACGGTTCCAGGCCACGACCTCGTGCCCCTCGCGCAGCAGGCTGCGGACCATCCCGCTGCCCATGATCCCCGTCCCCAGCACCGCGACCCGCACGTCGTTCCTCCATCGTCCGTGGTGGCGCCGACCAGTCGGTGGCGCCGGCTCCCACCCTGCCACCGCGCACACCGCCCGCGGCCGGGGAGGGACCGGCCACGGGCGGCGGCGTCGGGGGGCGCGGTCCGGCGCGCCCTCCCGATCAGGGGTGGACGAGGATCTTGACGTTCTCCTCCTTGTTGTCGACGAGCTGCCGGAAGCCCTGCTCGACGATGTCGCCGAGGTCGATCCGCCCGGTGATGAACTGGTACGGGTCGACCTTGCCGTCGCGGACCATGGCGATGGTCGCCGGGTGGTCGTCGCAGTAGGCGAGGCTGCCGAGCACGTCGACCTCGCGGAAGACGAGGTCGTTCATCGCGACGGAGGCCTCGTGGCCCCAGATCGCGACGTTGACGCAGCGGCCGCCGGCGCGGGTCGAGCGGATGGCCGTCGCGAGCACCTGGTCGATGCCGGCGCACTCGAAGGACACGTCGGCGCCGCGGCCGTCCGTGATCTCCATGACCGCCTCGACGACGTCGACGTCCCGCGGGTCGACGACGCGGTCGGCCCCGGCGACGAGCGCCTTCTCCTTGCGGGCGCGCGCCGGCTCGACGACGAGCACCTCCTCGACCCCGACCGCCTTGAGGCAGGCCGTCGTCACGAGGCCGATCGGCCCGGCGCCGAACACGAGGGCGGAGTGCTGCGGCTGCGCGCCCGAGAGCCGGACCGCGTGGTACGCGACGGCGAGCGGCTCGATGAGCGCGCCCACGTCCGTCCCGAGCTCCCCGAGCGGATGGACCCAGCGGCGCTCGGCGACGACGAACTGGCTGAAGCCACCGCCGTAGCCCGAGAGACCGACGAACCCCAGTGTCGCGCAGACGTTGTAGCGACCCTGCCGGCACGCGTCGCACCGTCCGCAGATGATGTACGGCTCGACGACGACCCGGTCCCCGACGGCGAGGTCGGTCACGCCCTCGCCGAGCTCGGCGACGACGCCGGCGAACTCGTGGCCGAGCGTGATCGGGGCCGACTCGCCGGTCAGCGGGTGCGGCGCCTCGGCCGTCGGCGCGAAGATCGGGCCGTCGAGGTACTCGTGCAGGTCGGTGCCGCAGATGCCGCACCACTCGACCTCGACCTTGACGGTGCCCGGCCGGGTCGCCGGCTCGGGGACGTCGTCGACGCGGATGTCGCCGCGGGCGTGGAAGCGGGCGGCCCTCATGACGTGTGGTTCACCTCCTGCAGCCGGTACACGGGCGTGTCGAGGCCCTCGAAGCGCGCCTTGAGCTGCAGGGCGAGGAACTGCGAGTAGTGGCGCGACTGGTGGAGGTTGCCGCCGTGCATCCACAGGTTCGGCACCTGGGTCGGCTTCCACATGTTGCGCTGCTCGCCCTCCCAGGGCCCGGGGTCCTTCGTCGTGTCCGAGCCGAGGCCCCAGCACTTGCCGAGCCGGTCGGCCGTCTCCTGGTCGATGAGGTCGGCGACCCAGCCGTTCATCGAGTTGTAACCGGTGGCGAAGACGACGAGGTCGGCGGGCAGCTCGGTGCCGTCGTCGAGCACGACCGCGTCCTCGGTGAGGCGCACGACCTGGCCGTGGGCGAGCTTGACGTCGCCGTTGGCCACGAGGTCGGCGGCGCCGACGTCGATGTAGTAGCCGGACCCGCGCCGCAGGTACTTCATGAAGAGGCCGGAGCCGTCGTCACCCCAGTCGAGCCAGAAGCCGGCCTTCTCGAGGCGGTCGTAGAAGTCCTTGTCGACCTCGGCCATCTTCTCGTAGGCGGGGATCTGGAACTCGTGGAGGATCCGGTAGGGCAGCGACGCGAAGATCATGTCGGCCTTCTCGGTCGTCACCCCCGCCGCGAGCGCCCGCTCGGAGTAGAGGTCACCGAGCCCGTACTCCATGAGGCTGTCGGACTTGACGATGTGCGTCGAGCTGCGCTGCACCATCGTGACGTCGGCGTCGTTCTCCCACAGGGCCCCACAGATGTCGAAGGCGCTGTTGTTGCTGCCGATGACGACCGCCTTCTTGCCGCGGTAGGCGTCCGGTCCGGGGTGCCGCGAGGAGTGGTGCACGTCGCCGCGGAAGACGTCCATCCCCTCGACCTCGGGCATCCGCGCCTTGCCGCTCATGCCCGTCGCGAAGACGAGGTGCGTCGGGCGCAGCGTCAGCGGCTGCCCCTCCTTCTCGACCTCGACGACCCACTCGCCGGCCTCGCCGTTCCACGTCGCGCTCTTGGCCTCGGTGCTCGACCAGTACGGCACCTCCATGACCTTGACGTAGGACTCGAGCCAGTCGCCGATCTTGTCCTTCGGGGCGAAGACCGGCCAGTTGTCGGGGAACTTGACGTACGGCAGGTGGTCGTACCAGACCGGGTCGTGCAGGCAGAGCGACTTGTAGCGCCCGCGCCACTGGTCGCCCGGCCGCGGGTGCTTGTCGAGGACGAGGCTCGGGACGCCGAGCTGCCGCAGCCGTGCCCCGAGGGCGATGCCGCCCTGGCCGCCGCCGACGACGAGCACGTAGGGCTGCGTCGTCGAGCCGAGCGACTCGGCCTCCTGCTGGCGCTGCTCCTTCCACGTCGTGCGCGAGCGGTCGGCCCCGTGCTCGGCGCCGCGGACCCGCCGGGTGCCGCGCGGCTCCTCGAAGCCCTTGAGCTCGTCGAGCGTCGTGAGGAAGGTCCAGGCGCGGTCCTCGCCGTCCTCCTGGACGAGGCGCACGAGGCCGCTCCCCCGCCCGGTCGAGGTCTCGAAGGTGAACCACGCCGTGACGACGCCGCCGTCCTCGGTCGCGGGCTCGCTCGTCGCGAAGCCCGAGGCCGCGGTCCGCTCGGCGTTGTGGGCCAGCAGGTCGCGCACACCGTCGCGGTCCTCGACCGTCGTGAGGTTCCACGTGAACGACACGAGGTCGCGCCAGAAGCTGCGCGTCGCGAACATCCCGGCGGCGCGGTCGAGGTCGCCCGCGGCGAGGGCCTGCTCGAAGCCGGAGAGCCAGGCGTCGGCCCGGGCCGGCGCGCTCCCCTCCTCGGTCGTGGTGCGCTCCAGGGTGTCGGTCATGGGGGCTCCTGTCGTCCGCCGCGCGTCCTCGTCGACGCGCGCTGATGGGGCACAGGACAGCAAGCGGACGGTGGCCGCGTGAAGCGTTGCAGCGCGTTGCATCCCCACCCGGTTCGACGGGGCGCGCGTCGGCGCGGAGGGCTAGCCTGTGGCCATCGCCCGGCGGCGCCGCCGGGGGGTGAGGAGCCGACGATGACGTCGTACCGCGCCGGGAGCGCCGTGGCCCCGGGCACCGACCTCGGGCAGCACGCCCGCGCACTGCGCCGCGTCCACGACGCGGTGATGGGCGGCTCGGCCCCGGTCGCACCGGTCCGGCCCGTCGTCTCCCGCTCCTGGCGCCGCACGCTCGGCTTCGGGCTCGACCCCACGCACGCCAACGCCCGCGACCCGCTGCCGCTCGGCGAGGTCGAGCGCCGCCGCCGGGCCTCGCCGCTGCGCCTCGTCGTCGACGAGATCCGGGCCGTGCTGACGTCCGTCGCCGACGCGTCGCGCTTCATCGTCGTCGTCACCGACGCCGACGGCATCATCCTGTGGCGCGAGGGGTCGCCCGGGGTGCTGCGCACCGCCGACACCCTCGGCTTCTCGGAGGGCGCCGTCTGGACCGAGGACCACGTCGGCACCAACGCCATCGGCACCGCGCTCGCCGAGCAGGCGCCGGTACAGCTGTTCTCGGCCGAGCACTTCGAGGAGGGGCAGCACCCCTGGTACTGCACCGCCTCCCCCGTCCACGACCCCCGCACCGGCGCGATGCTCGGCGTCGTCGACGTGTCAGGACCGGCGCTCACCCTCCATCCCGCGCTCATCGCCCTCGTCGACACCGCGACGAAGCTCGCCGAGGCCCGGCTGTGGCGCCACCACGAGCAGTCGCTCCAGCGCCTGCGCCGCTCTGCCGAGCACGTGCTCGCGACGACGCACGGCCCGGTCCTCCTCGTCGACGACGACGGTTGGGTCGCGCACCACAGCGGCGTCCTCGTCCGCGACCGCATCGCGGCCCCCCGCGAGAACCTGCCGCTCACCGTGCCGGGGCTCGGGCTGTGCCTGCCGGAGCGGCTCGGCGAGGGCTGGCTCGTGCGGCCCGACGCGCAGGCGGCCGTCCTGGTGGCGACGCTGCGCACCGTCGGCGGCGAGGCGCTGCTCGAGGTGAGCGGCGGGAGCGACGGCGGCTGGCGGGCGGCGCTGACCCCGCGGCACGCGGCCATCGTCCGGCTGCTCGCCGCGGCCGGTCCGGACGGGCTGACGGCCGCGGCCCTCAGCCGCTCGCTTTTCGGCGACGAGGAGCACCAGGTGACCGTGCGCGCCGAGGTCAGCCGGCTGCGGCGGGTCGTCGGGGCCATCGTCGCGGCGACGCCCTACCGGGTCGCCGAGGGCGTCCACCTCACCTGCGACCCCCACTGACCCGCCCCTTCACCCACTGGTTGCGAGTTCCGCCGCCCGACGCGCCGTCCGGCGGCGTGTCGGGCGGCGGAACTCGCAAGAAGTCGGGAAGGAGGGGACGGCTCAGGAGGAGGGGCCGAAGCGCTCGGTGCGGATGGCGCCCGAGTCGTGGCCCTTCTCGATGAGGATGCCCGCCGCCGCCTCGACGAAGCCCGACGGCCCGCAGACGTAGACGACCGGCGGCGCCTCGAAGGCGTCGACCCCGGGCAGGTCCTCCGGCCGCAGCCGCCCCGGCTCCCGCGCGTCGTCGGGCAGCCCGCCGCGTGTGTAGAGCCGGTCGACCCGCAGGCCGGGCGAGGTGCGGGCGAGCGCGAAGAGCTCGTTGGTGTAGATGACGTGGTCCGGCGTGCGCGCCGAGTAGACGAGGTGGAAGGGCTGGGCGGCCCCGACGCGCGAGCGGTGCCGGACCATCGCCATGAGCGGCACGACCCCGCTGCCGCCGGCGACGAGCAGCACCGGCTCGGGCATCTGCTCGTCCCAGCGGAACCAGCCGCCGATGGGTCCGCGCACCTCGAGCTCGTCGCCCTCGCGGGCCTCGCCGACGAGCCACGGCGACACCTCGCCCTCGGTGACGAGCTGCACGGTGAGCACGAGCCGGCCGGTCTCGGGCGCCGAGGCGACCGAGTAGGTCCGGGTGGCGGTGTAGCCGTCGTCGGCGGTGAGCCGGACGTCGACGTGCTGCCCGGCGTGGTGCCCCGGCCAGCCGGGGACGTCGAGCACGACGGTCCGGGCGGTGCGGGTCTCGAGCCACGCGTCCTCCACGCGGGCGCGGTACCAGGGCATGGGCAGCGGCGGGGAGGACCACGCGACGGTCATCGGTGCCCCGGCCTCAGTCGCCGACGTAGCGCTGCTCGCGCCACGGGTCGCCGTACTCGTGGTAGCCGAGCTGCTCCCAGAACCCGGGCCGGTCGTGCGCGAGCAGCTGCAGGCCGCTCACCCACTTCGCCGACTTCCAGAAGTACAGGTGCGGGACGAGCAGCCGCGCCGGACCGCCGTGCTCCGGTGCGAGAGAAGCACCCTCGTACTCCGTCGCGATCCAGGCGCGCCCGCCCCGGAGATCGGCGAGCGGCAGGTTCGTGGTGTACCCGCCGTGCGCGTGGACGAGCACGTGCGTCGCGTTCTGCGTCCCGACGCCGACCGCCGCCAGCACGGCCTCGACGTCGACGCCGCGCCACGAGGTGTCGAGCTTGCTCCACTTCGTCACGCAGTGGATGTCGGTGCGCACGTCCTCGACGGGGAGGCGGTGCAGGTCGGCCCACGACAGGATGCCGCTGCTGCCGTCCACGCCCTCCACCCGGAGGGTCCAGTCCTCCCGGCGGACGACCGGGGTCGGCCCCGCCGAGAGCACCGGGAAGTCGCGCTCGAGGTACTGGCCGGGAGGGATGCGCGGGTCGCCGCCGGAGCGGCGGCCGACGAAGCCACGGGTCACGATGTCCACGCCTCCATCGTCGCAGCCCGCGTGACGCAGCAGACACTGTGACCCACGAGACGTCCCCCGGCCGTCCGGCCGGCATCTTCCTAGGCTCGGAGCAGGAGCCCCGGGGTTCCCGCCCGGAGCCGGTCGAGAGGCAGGACTGCCATGGCTCGGACGATCGTGGTGACCGGGGCCGCGTCGGGCATCGGGCAGGCGCTCGCGGCCCTGCTGACGCGTCGGGGCGAGCACGTCGTCGCGGTCGACGTCACGTCCGGCGACGTCGTGGCCGACCTCTCGACGCGCCGAGGCCGTGATGACGCGGTCGAGGGCGTGCTCGACGAGACCGGCGGCCGCATCGACGCCGTCGTGGCCAATGCCGGTCTGGCCCTGCCGGTCCCGGCGACCGTCGCGGTCAACTTCTTCGGGGCGGTCGACCTGCTGACCGGCCTGCGCCCGGCCCTGGCCGCCTCGTCCCGCGCCCCACGCGCGGTCGTCACGTCGTCGATGGCCACGCTCCTGCCGGTGCACGCGCCGCTCGTCGAGGCCTGCCTGGCCGGGGACGAGGACCGCGCGCTCGCCCTGGCCGCGGAGCTGGAGGCGGCCGGGCCGCAGGCCGCCGCGACCATCTACCCCTCGAGCAAGCGGGCGGTGTCGCGCTGGGTCCGGCGGGCCGCGCCGCTGCCGGGGTGGGCCGGGGCCGGCATCCCCCTCAACGCGGTCGCCCCGGGCGTCGTCCGCACCCCGATGACCGCGGCGATGACGGCGACGGCCGACGGGCGCGCCGCCCTCGACGCCGCGGTGCCGATGCCGCTGGGCGGGTACCTCGAGGCCGCGCAGGTCGCCTCGCTGCTCGCCTGGCTCGTCTCCGAGGAGAACACGCACGTCTGCGGCCAGACCGTCCAGATCGACGGTGGCTCGGACGTGGTCCTGCGCGGTGACGACGTGTGGTCGTGGCACGACGCGGACCCCGGGACCCTGTCCCCGAGGACCGGCGTCGCGACGACGCACGAACCGGTCGCGACCTGAGCCGGGCCCCTGCCCCCGTCTCCGTCCGACCGGCGGGGGGCCCGGGCCACCACCGCCCCGGGCCCGTCCGCCTGACCGAACCCTGACCGACTCCGGGTGTTCGCCTGACCCAGGGCCCGCCGCGCTCCCCCTAGCGTGGGCGCGCCGGTGGACGACGGGGTCCGCCGGCGTCGCGGTGACCGCCACCCGGGTCACCCCCCTGGACGCGGCGGGTGGGTGCCAAGCCACCGGGGCCTCGGCACCCACCCGTCGTGCTGTTCCTGAGCGCCCGCTGACCTCGCGATTTGGGGCGGCGGGCGCCCTCGTGGCTATCGTGGCTGGGTTGTCCACCCCCGGACGGAGAGACCCGTGACCTGCCCCGAGTGCGGCGCCGCGGTACACCCCGCGGACCGATTCTGCTCCCTCTGCGGCACGACCCTGCCGCGAGACCACACGACGCCGGCGACCCCGTCGGCCGACGACGCGACGACGACCGAGCTGCCCGTCGCGGCGGCTCCGCCGACCCCACCGACACCTGCCACGGTGCCGGTCGCGGCCGCGGCCGCCGTCCCGCCCGCCCCGACGGCGGCGCCGGTCGCCGAGCCCGACGACGCCTTCCTCCTCGGCGGACAGGCCTCCGACGAGCTCCCCGCCGACCGACGCAAGGGCTGCCTCGGGATGGTGGCCCTGGCCCTCGTCGGTGTGCTCATGCTCGCCGGGATGGTCTGGTTCTTCGGCAGCGACGGCGACGAGGACTCGAGCGTGGCCGCCCCCTCGGTGTCGAGCTCGGCGTCGGCCACCGACGAGGCCCCCTCACCCGAGGAGACCGCGTCCGACGCTCCGTCGGACGGGCCGACCCCCACCGAGCGGGCCTCCACGGCGAAGGAGTGCGGCACGGTCGACGGCGCGACGGCGTGGAGCGGCAACGAGGTGACGTCGTGCGACTTCGCCACCGAGACCGCGCAGGCGCTCATGGCCTCGTCGGCCGACCTGCCGGCGACCGTGACGGCACGCTCGCCGGTGACGAAGCGCGAGTACGAGATGCGCTGCGAGAACACGACGCCGGTCGTCTGCCGCGGCGGCACCGACGCCCTCGTCTACGTCGACGTCCCGAACTGACCTCCACGGGAGCCACGCACCACCTCCACCCTCTCCTCACCCGGGCCCGGACCGCCCCGGGCTAGGGTGAGGCGGGTGGAGCCGGTCGTGCGCACCGAGCACCTCACCAAGGACTACGGTGCGGTGCTCGCGCTCGACGCCCTCACGCTCGACGTCGGCCCCGGCACGACCGGTCTGGTCGGCGCGAACGGCGCGGGCAAGTCGACGTTCCTGAAGATCCTCCTCGGCCTCGTCCCCGCGACCGGTGGGCGCGCGGAGGTCCTCGGCCACGACGTCGCCACGGAGGGCGCCCGGGTCCGGGCGGCGGTCGGCTATCTCCCCGAGCACGACTGCCTGCCCCCGGACGTCAGCGCCAGCGACTTCGTCGTCCACCTCGGGATGATGTCGGGGCTGCCACGCGTCGCCGCCCGCGAGCGCGCGGCCGAGGTGCTGCGCCACGTCGGCCTCGCCGAGGAGCGCTACCGCCCGATGGGTGGCTACTCGACGGGCATGAAGCAGAAGGCGAAGCTCGCCCAGGCGCTCGTCCACGACCCGCGCCTGGTCCTCCTCGACGAGCCGACGAACGGCCTCGACCCCGCCGCCCGCGACGAGATGCTCGGCCTGGTCCGCCGGATCGGCCACGACTTCGGGATCGCCGTGATCGTCACCTCCCACCTCCTCGGCGAGCTCGAGCGGGTCAGCGACCACGTCGTGGTCCTCGACGGCGGCACCCTGCTGCGCGCCTCGCGCACCGACGAGTTCCTCGACGCCACCGGCGCCCTCCTCGTGGAGGTGCTCGGTGACGACGCCCAGGCGCGGATGGCCGAGGCCCTCGCCGCGGCCGGCGTGCCGGTGGCCCGGCGGGGGTCGCTGCTCTCGGTCGACGCCGCGGACCGGGGACCCCGCGACGTGCGCGACGTCGTCCGCGACACCGCCGCCGACCTCGGCCTCGGGCTCGTGCGGATGCAGGCCGACCACCGCCACCTCGAGGACGTCTTCGCCGACCCCGCGGACGCCGACGCCCAGGACGAGCCGGGGGTGCCCCGTGGCTGAGCCGACGAGCCCCCGCGGCACCGACGACGCCGGCCGCAGCGTCATCCACGACCTCGGCTACCGGCCGTACACCGGGCCGCGCCTCGGCAGCGCGGCCATCGCCCGCTCGCTCGTGCTCACCGGCTTCCGCAACGCCTTCGGCCTCGGGCGCTCGGGCCGCTCGAAGGTGCTGCCCTTCCTCCTGCTCGGGCTCAACCTCCTGCCGGCGGTCATCGTCGCGGGGGTCATGGCCTTCGTCGGCCTCGACCGGCTGCCCATCGGGTACGCCGAGTACGCGTCGACGACGCAGGTGCTGCTCGGCGTGTTCGTCGCGTCGCAGGCGCCGGTGCTCTTCTCGCGCGACCTGCGGCACGGCACGATCGCGCTCTACCTCGCCCGGCCGCTGCCCTCGGCCGCGTACGCGGTCGCGCGCTGGCTCTCGCTCCTGCTCGCCACCCTCGTCTTCCTCCTCCTGCCGGTCGTCATCCTCTACGCCGCGGCGCTGCTCACCGAGCTCGACGTCTCGGACCAGACCCGCGAGGCCGGGGTCGCGCTCGGGCTCGCGGTGCTCCTCGCGCTCTCGCTCGCCGGGGTGGGCGGGATCATCGCGTCGTGGTCGACCCGGCGCGGGTTCGCCGTCGTCGCGACGATCGCCTTCCTCGTCATCGCCAACGGCGTCGTGACGGCGGTCCAGGGCATCGCCGACGGCGAGGGCAGCACCCGCGTCGCCGAGGTCGCCGGCCTGTTCTCGCCGTACTCGCTCTACCGCGGGCTCATGGGCGCGTGGACCGACGCCGACACCCTCGCCCCGCCCACCGGCGCGGGGATGGTGGCCGCCTACGTCGTCGTGCTCGTCGGCCTCTCGGCCGCGTGCGTCGGCGCCCTCGTCGCGCGCTACCGACGGGAGGCGAGCGCATGAGCACGCTCGTCCTGGACCAGGTCTCGCGCTGGTACGGCAACGTCGTCGCCGTCAACGGGATCTCGATGAGCGTCGGCCCGGGCATCACCGGGCTGCTCGGGCCGAACGGCGCCGGCAAGACGACGCTCATCGCCCTCATGTCGGGCTTCCTCGCGCCGTCGGCCGGCACCGTGACGCTCGACGGCACGTCCGTGTGGCGCACGACCGACGTCTACCGGCAGCTCGGGCTCGTCCCCGAGCGCGAGGTGAGCTTCGGCTACCTCACCGGCCGGCGCTTCGTCCTCGCCAACGCCGAGCTGCACGGCCTGCCCGACCCCGGCGCCGCCACCGAGCGGGCCCTCGAGGTCGTCGACATGGTCGAGCCCGCGGCCCGGCGCATCGGCACCTACTCCAAGGGGATGCGCCAGCGGGTCAAGCTCGCCTCCGCCCTCGTCCACGACCCGTCGGTGCTCCTCCTCGACGAGCCGTTCAACGGTGTCGACCCGCGCCAGCGCCTGCACCTCATGGCGCTGCTGCGCCGGATGGGAGCCGAGGGGCGCACGGTCCTGTTCAGCTCGCACATCCTCGAGGAGGTCGAGCAGGTCGCGCGGCAGATCGAGGTCGTCGTCTCCGGGCGGCACGCGGCCTCCGGCGAGTTCGGCGAGATCCGGCGGCTGATGACCGACCGGCCCGTGCAGTACGTGGTCTCGGCCGACGACGACCGCCGCCTCGCCGCCTGCCTCATCGCCGAGCCCTCGGTCGTCGCGGTGTCGCTGCGCCCGGACGGCGGTGTGTCGGTGTCGGTGGCGGACTTCGGCGCGTTCGCGCTGCGCCTGCCCGCCGTCACTCGCGAGCAGGGGCTGCGGCTGCACGAGCTCGCCCCCACCGATGACTCGCTCGAGAGCGTGTTCTCGTACCTGGTGGAGGGGTGACCCGGTGAACCGCACGCTCTTCGCCCTCTCCGCGCAGGCCGTCGTCGGTCGCCGGCGCGGCGTCGTGCTGCTCCTGCTGCCGCTGGCGCTCGTCGGGCTCGCGGTCGTCGTCCGCCTGCTCACCTCCGACGCCGTCGGGGTCGAGGCGACCGTCGGCCTCGGGTACACGCTCGCGCTGCCGCTCGTCGCGCTGCTGGCCGCCACCGCCGTGCTCGGCCCGGAGGTCGACGACGGCTCCATCGTCTACCTGCTCGCCAAGCCGGTGAGCCGGCACACCATCGCCCGGAGCAAGTTCGCCGCCGCCTGGCTGACGACGACGGCCCTGGGCGCCCTCCCGCTCGCCGTCGCCGCCCTCGTCCTCGACACCGCCCACCCGGGGCGCGCCCTCGCCCTCGGCGCGGCCGGGGTGGTGGCGGGCACGGTGTACACGGCGCTCTTCCTCGGCCTCGCCGCGCTGACCCGCTACGCCGTCGTCGTCGGGCTGCTCTACACGCTCTTCTGGGAGGGCGTCATCGGCTCGGTGCTCAGCGGCGTCAAGTGGCTGTCGGTCGGCGCGTGGGGCCGGGAGGTCGGGCACGCGGTCGACGACCTCGTCGACGCGGGCGGCACCGGGCTCGGGTACGCCGTCGTCGCGGCCGTCGTCGTCAGCGTCGGGTCCGTGTGGTTCGCCGGCGACCGCCTGCGCTCGTTCACCCTGCGCGGCGACGAGTAGCGCTCCGGCTCAGGCCGGCACGTCGTCCGGGGGCCGCCCTACTACTCGATGACCTCGGAGCGGGCCGGCGTCGTGGGCTCGGGGACGTCCTCGTGCTCCTCTGTGAAAGGCGAGACCACGTAGGGGTTGCCGGCCATCAGCTCGGTGACGACCGAGTCGACCCAGGGGCCGGGCATCCCGACGACGCCGACGGCGGTCAGGCGCTCGACGAGCCGGTCGGCGACGAGGGTGGGGTCCTCGTGGGGCCCCTCCTCCGCGAGCCGGTCGACGACCTCCTGCACGGCGAGGTCGTGCTCACGCCGTTCGGCCAGGCGGTCGGCATCGGCATCCATCGGGTGGTTCCTCTCGGTCGGCAACCCCCCGAACCTACGTCCGCACCCGGCGCCCCAACCGCGCTGCGCCGCACCGATCCCCCGGCCGTCGAAGGCTGTTTCTCAGCCGAGGAGGACGAGGGAGTAGCCGCCGGCCTCCTGCCGCTCGGGGTCGGTGTGCGCCAGCTGAAGCAGGTGCGCGGCCGGGCCGCCCTCGGCGAGCGCCCCCGCCAGTCCGCCTGCCGTGAGGTCGCCGACGTCCCAGAGGCGCACCAGCCCCTCGAGCAGGGCGTCGCCGGGCTCGCCGTCGACGAGCACCCCGAGGCGCTCGGCGTGCTCCGGCGCGAGCTTCTGCGCGAGTCCCGCGACGTCCGGCGCGACGGGGTCGCGGCGGCCCCGGCGCGGCTTCCCGCCGTCGCGGCCGACGAGCCCGAGCTCGGTCGCCAGCGCGACGACCCGCTCGCTGTCGGCGACCAGCCAGCCGTCGCGGGTGCGCAGCATCGTCGCCAGGTGCTGCCCGGTCGGCGTGGCGACTCCGTGGCGCAGCGCCCTCGGGGACGGCGGAAGCAGCCGCTCGGGCACCCCGAGCTCGGTCTCCGTGTCCCCGAGCACGCCGCGCACCAGCGGCCCCACCGTGGCCCCGCCGTGCACCAGCTCGAGCGTGCCGGTGACGCGCGAGCCCAGCGTCCACAACAGCTGCTTGGCGTCGTCGCTGCCGGCGAGGATCGTCAGGTTGCGCTGCCCGACGTGCCGGTCGGCGTTGGCGTCCAGCACACCCGACCACGGGTCGAGGGGGCACGACACGGACGCGAGGAGGCACTCGTGGCCGGTCAGCGTCTCGGGGATGTCCCAGGTGCGGTCCAGCTCGACGACCGCGACGGCGCCGGGGCGGGTGCGGTCGTCGAGGTTGACCATCGCACCGCCGATGAGCTGCGGCGTGTAGGCCGGCCCGGTCGCGCCTCCGAAGAAGCCGGGGTCGACGAACCAGGCGCGCACGTGGACCCCGACCGCCGGCAGCAGCCCGAGGTTCCAGACCCGGACGAACACCCGGTAGCGGCGCCCGGCGGTCGGGCTGCCGACGAGCTGCGTCGGGTCGAAGGGGCCGGTGGCGGCCGCGTCCATGAGGAGGATGTCCGGCGACTGCCAGCACGGGACGGGAGGCCAGACCGGCCGCGCCCCGCGGTCGCCGGGGCTCGCCGCCCGCACGAGGAGGTACGGGTAGACGTCCTCGCGCCGGGGCCGGTGCTCCCTCCCGATCTCGGCCGCGAGCTCGCCGGCCTCGCGGGCGAGGTGGTCCGAGGGGGTCCAGCCGTCGGCGAGGTCGCCGCTCGGCCGCGTCGTGGCGCCGACCGAGCCGGCGGGGTCGGCGCCCCGCTGGGCGGCGTCCTCCTTCTCGGTGAGGACCGGGTGCTGCTCGTCGTCCCGGCCGTCGCGTCGCGGGCCGGTGGGGGTGGTGGTCATCTCATCGCTCCTCGCGGAGGTGGCGCTGCCACTCGAGGTCGGTCACGGGCTCGTGCTCGGACGGCTTCCCGCAGCGCCGGGGCCCGGCGCCGGGGAGGTAGTGCACGTCGAGGTCGTGCGTCTCGACGTACCAGCGGCCCGGGTGCGTCGGGCAGTCGTGGTCGGCGTGGAACAGCTGCGGCGACGTGCACGGCATCCGGTAGCCGTAGTCCTCCGTGCCGACCGGCGTGATGTCGGGCACGCAGGGCACCGTCGAGCGGTTCCAGTCCCAGCAGTGCCAGGCGTAGCCGCGGTCGGAGTCGAGGTTGAAGTCCGGCACCGAGAGCTCCGGTTTGCCGCTCTCGGCGGCCATCCGGCCGACGAGGTAGAGGCCGTAGTCGACCGGTCCGCCGAGGTTCTCGTCCTGCGGGAGCCGGACGTCGAGCACGGCGGCCGTCTCCTCCGGGCTCGACGCCGCCTCGAGGTCCGCCCGGGCGCCGTCGTCCCCGGTGAGGCCGGAGAGCAGGACGGTCGAGTCGGATCCGACGACGTAGGGACCGACGTGCGTGGCCGGACCCTCCTGCGCCACACCGGCGCCCGCCTGGTTGCGGAGTGGATAGCGCCACGGTGCCACCCACTCCGAGGGCTTGAGCTCGTCGCCGGGGGCGTCCGCCGCGTACCGCAGCGGCGAGGTCAGCCCGAGCGCGCTCGCGAGGTCGGGCCGGCCGATCGCGGACGGGAGGTCGCGCACGATGCCGCGCGGGTAGGCGTGGTCGAGCGCGTGCGCCGAGTGCGAGGTCAGTCGGCCGGACGGCTCGGTGACCGGCGGCGGCGCGGTCGGCAGGCCGAACGGCGCGTCGAGGGCGGAGGCGATGTCGTACGTCCCCTGCCGCCCGAGCGTCGTCAGGCCGGTGTTGACCTCGGCGGGCTTGGGCATCGCGAAGCCGGACATCACGAGGGCGCGCCGGGCGAGGAGGTAGAGGTTCCAGGCCGGGACGATGACCGCCCAGTAGACGACCTCGCGCGCCGGGAACGTCGTGACGTCGACGATGAGGCTCGGCAGGATCGTGGCCAGCCAGAGCACCACCTGCGCGAGGTACACCGCCCAGGCGAAGAGGGCGAGCAGGAGGTCGAGCAGGCTGAACGAGTCGTCGTCGTCCACGTCGGCGCCACGGCTCGGGTCGTCGTCGATGCCGGCGCCCCCGCCGCCGGGCGGCGTGGGGAACGAGTGGTCGGTGAAGACCGACGGGGGCGGGGGCAGGCGCAGGCTGATCGCGTCGCTGCCGGTCATCTTGAGGTAGCGGTAGACGATCTCCCACATCTGGTTCATCGCGGCCTCGTTGGGCCGCCCGTCGGGCTGCCCGGTGCCGGGGTCGGTCGCCGAGAAGGGCGGGTCCTGCAGGAGGATGTGCGGGCCGTCGCCGCCGTAGACCTCGTGCATCGCGTCGAGGAGGCCCTCGACGAGGTGGCCCGGCAGCGGGCCGCTGTCGAGGTCGAAGAAGGTGCGCCGGGCGGCGGTGGCCGTGGGTCCGTCGCCGTCGTCGTACGCGGGCAGCCCGGCCCAGTGGTCGTAGGCGGGGGCGTCGTCGCGGCCGTCGTAGGGGGCGTCGTCGCGGTGCCGGAAGGCGACCCGGAAGTGCAGCGCCGACGTGCCGTACTCGCCGTAGAGCGGGCCGGGGTGGCGGGCGTCGTAGTTCTCGGAGTCCATGTGGTTCTCGACGAGGTGGTGGCGCTGCCAGTGGTCGCGGTAGGGCCCGCCGGACTTCGCGTTCGTGAAGGGGTGGCCGGTGACGTCGGTGGCGCAG
This sequence comes from Phycicoccus mangrovi, assembly GCF_018729305.1. NCBI lineage: Bacteria > Bacillati > Actinomycetota > Actinomycetes > Micrococcales > Intrasporangiaceae > Phycicoccus > Phycicoccus mangrovi. The sequence goes on from NZ_JAHHWP010000012.1 coordinate 28,366, forward strand.
TGGGACATCCAGCCGACGGCGAAGGCGATGCGCGCCTGCGCGTCCTTGCGCTCGTCGTCGGTGGTCGCCGCCGCGAGCGCCACCTGCGCCTGGGAGAAGAGGACGAACGGGAACTGGTAGGTCCGCCGGTAGTGGAGCATGTCCGACCAGTAGAAGGCGTCGTCGCCGTAGCCCTGCGGCACACCGGAGGTGAGCACGCCGAACCAGTCGCCCATCTCGGCGAGCAGCCCCTTGAAGGCGGACATGATCGCCGACGTCAGCTCGTCGAGCACCTGGGCCAGCTGCGTCGACAGCCCGCCGGTCAGCTGCGACGCGAGCTGCGCGTTGTTCGTCGAGATCGGGTCGATCCACTTCTCCCACTTCGCGACGAACTCCGCGTCGACGACCTCCCACACGTCGAGCGCCCACTGCACGACCTGCCGGATGACCTGTCCCGTCGTGTCCTTGAAGTCGGGCAGCAGGTAGAAGAGGTCGGGGCCGAGGGCACCGAGCGCGAGGTAGTTGCGCCAGGTGTGGCAGTGCTCTCCGATGACCCTCGTCTCCGGCTCGCTGACGGCGAACCCGGGTGGGACGGTGCCGTCCCGCAGCAGCCGGGCGGTGTCGTGCGCCGCCTCGAGGTGTACGTACCAACCGGGCATGTCCGCTCCTTCCCACCGACGACGGATGCCGTCGGCGGGAGGAGGGGCGGACCGCCCCCGGTGATACGTCGGGGCCGACCCAGGGTCTGGGCGGAGAGGTGCCCGCCCCACTACGGTCGGAGGCGTCCGTCCGCGACGAAGGGATGCACCGTGCCGTACCAGTACAAGGTCGTCGAGCTCCGCGAGAAGATGATCGGCGGCAAGATGTCCGGCGACCGCCTCGAGAAGGTCCTCAACGAGCACGCGGGTCAGGGCTGGCAGCTCAAGGCCATCACGAGCGCCGACGTCAAGGGCCGGATGGGCCCCGGCGGGGTCGAGGGCCTGCTCGTCACCTTCGAGCGTCCGGTCTGACCGCTGCCTCCTGCCGGGTCGAGGTGAAACCCGACCACGAGAGGGTCGCCTTTCACCTCGAACGCGGTGGATGCTGCCGGGTCGAGGTGAAACCCGACCACGAGAGGGTCTTTTTTCACCTCGAACGCCGCGGCAGTGCCGACGGGCCCGGGTGTCTCACTGGTCACCCCGCTGCGCCGCCGCGCACGGAGGTCGGCAGGATGGGGGGCAGCCCGCCCCTCGAGACACGGAGACCCGATGACCGCCCTCGCCGCCCCGTTCCGCCCGACCCTCGCCGAGGCCGTCCTGCCCCGCGCGCTGACCCGCACCGGTGTCACCGTCGGACTCGGGGCGCTGCTCACCGCGCTGGCCGCCCAGGTGGCGGTCCCCGTGCCGGGCTCCCCCGTGCCGGTGACCGGGCAGACCTTCGCCGTCCTCCTCGTCGGCGCGGCGCTCGGCCCCGGCCGCGCGGTCGCGAGCATGGCGCTCTACCTCGTCCTCGGGGTCGTCGGCCTGCCGGTCTTCACCGACGGCTCGCACGGGGCGCACGTCGTGGTCGGTGCCACCGGCGGCTACCTCGTCGGCTTCCTCGCCGCGGCCGCCGTCGCCGGGCTCGCGGCCCGTCGCGGCCACGACCGCTCGGTGCCGCGCCAGCTGCTCGCGGCCGTCGCGTCCTCGCTGACCATCTATGCCTTCGGCGTCTCGTGGCTCTCGCTCTCGACCGGCATGTCGCTCGCGACCGCGGTCGCCGTCGGGGTCGTGCCCTTCCTCCTCGGCGACGCGCTCAAGGCCCTGCTCGCCGCCGGCGCCCTCCCCGCCGCGTGGCGCCTCGTCGGCGCGCTCGAGCGCGACTGACCACCGCCACCACAGCACGGCGACGGCGCCCTCCCCTCACCGGGAAGGCGCCGTCGCCGTCTCCGCCGGGTCGGCCGGGTCGGACCAGGACACGAGCGGGGGGAGCACGACCTCGCCCGTCGAGGCCCGGGCCAGCGCCGCCATCAGCTCTCGCGCGGTGCGCGACAACGGACGGTCCCGGTGCCGGACGAGTCGGACCTCCCGGCGGACGACCGGCTCGACCAGCGGCCGCCACACGAGCCCGGCGAAGGCGACGAGCGGCAGGACCAGCCCGGGAACGACGGCCACCCCGAGCCCTCCCCCGGCGAGGCCGGCGACCGCGCCCACGTTGCGGGCCTCGGTGAGCGGCCCCGGGCGGATCCCGACCCGGGCGTAGGCCGCGTCGGTGTGGCCGCGGATGGACGAGGTCCGGTCGAACGCGACGAGCGGCCGCCCGTCGAGCGCCGACCACGGCACCTCCGCCGCCTCCGCCAGCTCGTGCCCCTCCGGGACGGCCACGGCGAACCCGTCCTCGGCGACCGTCCGCGCGACGAGCTCCGGCGGGAGCTCAGGCGCGACCGTGAGCCCGAGGTCGACCTCGCCGTGGACCAGCATCGACAGCACCTCGCCCGAGAGCCCGTCCCGGACGACGACCGACACGTCCGGCCGCGGCCGTCGGAAGGCGGCGAGGACGGGGGGCAGCAGGGTCGCCGCGATCGACGGCAGCGCAGCGACGCTCACTGCCCCGCGCGTGCCGGCGACGTAGCCCTCGACGTGGGCGAGGGTGGCGTCGAACTCCGCCACGAGGCGCCGCGCCACCTCGACGAGCTCGCGCCCGTCGACCGTCGGCTCGACGCGCCGGGTCGTCCGCTCGAACAGCCGGACCCCGACCCGCCGCTCGGCCTCGATGACGGCGCGCGAGAGCGACGACTGCGCCACCCCGAGGGCCTGCGCCGCCGCCGTGTACGTCCCGTGGTCGGCGACGGCGATGACGGCCCGCAGGTGCCGGATCCCGATGTTGATGCCCACAGCGCATCAATGTATGCCGCATTGGTGCTGGACGGGCAACGTCGAGGGTTGAGAGCCTCGGGCAGCACTCGAGAAAGGCCTCAGATGCTTTCCCTGCTCGGATACCTCACCGTCGCGGTCATCCTCGCCCTCCTGCTGACCAACCGGGTCGCAGCGGTCGTCGCCCTCGCCGGGGTCCCCCTCGCCGCCGCCCTCGCCGCGGGCTTCGGCCCCGACGAGATCGGCGGCTTCGTCAAGGACGGCCTCGGCGGCGTCGTCGGGACGACGACGATGTTCGTCTTCGCCATCGTCTACTTCGGCCTGATGCGCGACGCCGGCATGTTCGACCCGATCATCGCCCGCATCGTCCGCTTCGCCGGCAGCGCCCCGGTCACCGTGTGCGTCGGCACCGCCGTGCTCGCGATGGCCGCCCACCTCGACGGCGCCGGCGCGACGACGTTCCTCATCACCATCCCCGCGATGCTGCCCCTCTTCGACCGCCTCGGCATGAGCCGGCTCGTGCTGACCACCTGCGTCGGCCTCGGTGCCGGGGTCATGAACCTCCTGCCGTGGGGTGGCCCGACGGCGCGCGCCGCGACGACCGTCAAGGTCGACGCCAACGAGCTCTGGGTTCCCCTCATCCCGGCGCAGCTGACCGGCATGGTCGCCGTCGTCGTCATCGCGTGGTGGCTCGGCCGCCGCGAGGCGCGCCGGCTCGCCACGGAGGACGTCACGACGGCCGAGGTCGACACCGAGACCGTCGCCACCGAGCAGCGGACCCCGCTCGCCGTCGGCGCGCGCACCGCGGACGGCCCCACGGGCCCGACCGGTCGGGACGCGGGCGCCCCGGCCGGTGACCGCGAGCGCTCCGGCCGACCCACGCACGAGGCACCCGACGGCGACGTCGACACCGAGGAGGACCTGCGCCGTCCGCGCCTGTTCTGGCTTGACGTCGGGCTGACGGTGCTCGTCGTCGCGGCCCTCGTGAGCGGCATCGCACCGCCCGAGGTCTGCTTCCTGGCCGGTGTCGTCATCGCGCTGGTCGTCAACTACCCCGGCCTGCGCCGGCAGACCGAGCGGATCGAGGCGCACGCCACGGGCGCGATGCTCATGGCGACGACGCTGCTGGCCGCCGGTGTCTTCCTCGGCATCCTCGAGGGCACGGGCATGATCGACGCCATGGCCACGAGCGCGGCCTCGCTGATCCCCGGCGGTCTCGCGCCGGGGCTCCCCCTCCTCGTCGGCGTGCTCGGGGTCCCGCTGAGCCTGCTCTTCGGCCCGGACGCCTACTACTTCGGCGTGATGCCGGTCCTCATCGGCGTCGGCGAGCAGTTCGGCGTCTCGGGCGAGGCGATCGCCCGGGCCTCGCTCCTCGGCGAGGAGACCACCGGCTTCCCGATCAGCCCGCTCACCGGCTCCTTCTTCCTCCTCGTCGGCCTCGGCGGGGTGCAGATCGGCAGCCACATCCGCCACCTCCTCAAGTGGGCCTGGCTCGTCAGCCTCGTCATGCTCGCCGTCGCCGTCGTCACCGGGGCGGTGCCCCTGTGGGCCTGACCCCCACCCTGCGCCTCGGCGCCGGCGCCGGCTTCGCGGGCGACCGGATCGACCCCGCGGTCGAGCTGGTGCGGCAGGCCGACCTCGACGTCATCGTGTTCGAGTGCCTCGGCGAGCGCACGGTGGCGGCGGCCCAGGCCCGACGGCTCGAGGACCCCTCGACCGGCCACGACCCCCTGTGGGAGGAGCGGCTGGAGGCCACGCTGGCTCCCGCAGCGGCGGCCGGCACGACGATCATCACCAACTCGGGTGCCGCCAACGCACCGGCGGCGGCCGAGGTCGCGGCCCGCACGGCGCACCGCCTCGGCCTGCGCCCACGGGTGGCCGCCGTGCTGGGCGACGACGTGCTCGAGCTCGTCCGCGAGCTCGACCCGGTGCTCTGGGAGACCGGAGAACCCCTGTCGCGCACGGGTGCCGAGCTCATCTCGGCCAACGCCTACCTCGGTCACGAAGGGGTGGTGGAGGCGCTGGGGACGGGAGCCGACGTCGTCGTCACCGGGCGGCTGGCCGACCCGTCCCTCTACGTCGGCCCGCTCGTGCACCACTTCGGCTGGGCCGCCGATGACTGGGAGCGACTGGGCGCCGGGACCGCGGTCGGCCACCTGCTCGAGTGCGCCGGCCAGCTGACCGGGGGGTACTTCGCCGACCCCGTGACCAAGCCGGTGCCGGGGCTCGCGCGGCTCGGGTTCCCGTTCGCCGACGTCACGGCCGACGGTGACGCCCGCTTCGGCAAGCCCGCGGGGAGCGGCGGCCGCCTCGACCGGCGGACGTGCACCGAGCAGCTGCTCTACGAGGTGGGCGACCCCACCGCCTACGTCACCCCGGACGTCGTCGCCGACTTCTCGGGGGTCTCGTTCGCCGAGGTCGGCGCCGACGCCGTCACCCTGACCGGTGCCGGCGGCCGCGCCCGCCCGGGCGACCTCAAGGTGACGCTCGGCTTCCGCGACGGGTGGCTCGGCGAGGGGCAGATCTCCTACGCGGGCCCCCGCGCGCTCGAGCGGGCCCGCCTCGCGGCCGACGTCGTGCTCGAGCGGCTCACCGCCGTCCACGACCTCGTGGAGGACGACCTCACGGTCGAGCTCGTGGGGGCCGGCGCCGCCTTCCGCGGCCTGTCCGCGCCGCACGCCGGCTCCGAGGTGCGGCTCCGGGTCTCCGGCCACGTGCCCGACGCCCGGTCCGCGCACGCGGTCGGCCGGGAGGTCGAGTCGCTGTACACCAACGGTCCGGCCGGCGGGGGTGGGGCGCGGCGCGAGGCGAAGCCCATGGTGACCATCCGCTCGTGCCTCGTCCCCCGCGACCGGGTGCGGACGCGCGTGGAGGTGACGCAGTGACCACCGTCGACGACCTGGCCGACGTCCGCGCCGGCGACAAGGGCGACACCCTCATCCTCGCGGTGGTGCCCCGCGACGCGGACGCCCACGAGCGCCTCGTGGGCGACCTCACGACGGTCCTCGTGGGCGAGCACTTCGGGATGACCGAGGCCGGCGCCGTACGCCGCACCGTGATGCCGAACCTGCCGGCCCTCGTGTTCGTCCTGCCGGGGGTGCTGGGGGGCGGCGTGACCGGCTCGACGGTGCTCGACGGTCACGGCAAGACGCTCGGCTACCACCTGCTCGACCTGCACCTGCCCGACAGCGACGGCTGACGGACGCGCCCGCCGGCACGACGACGGCGCCCTCCCCTCACCGGCAGGACGCCGCCGCCGTCCGTGGGTCAGCGGTCCGGGTGGATGACCGCCTTGACCGAGTCGGTGACGCGGCTGCCGAGCGTCAGGGCGTCGGCGGTCTCGGCGAGCGAGAAGTGGTGCGTCACCAGGGAGTCCACCTTGACCCGGCCCGAGGCGACCAGGGCGATGGCCAGCGGCCACGTGTGGTTGTAGCGGTTGACGAGGCTGAGCGAGAGCTCGTTGACGTTGAGCTGCGAGAGCGGCAGCCCGACGAGCTCCTCCTTGGGCATCCCGATCATCGCGGCCCGCCCGGCCGGGCGCAGTCGCCGGAGCCCTTGCGCGAGAACACCCTTCGCGCCGGAGCACTCGAGCAGGACGTCGAAGTCCTGCCCGCCGGTGCCGTCGTCGACCACGAGGCCGAGGTCGCGCGCCATGCCCTGCCGGAACTCGCTCGGGTCGGTCACAGCCACCGACCGCGCCCCGAAGGCGAGCGCGACGGCTCCCGCCAACAGCCCGACCGGACCGGCACCGGTGACGAGTACGTCGTCCCCGGGCTCGAGCCCGGCCCGCTTGCACCCCCAGATGCCGACCGAGAGCGGCTCGACGAGCGCCCCCTCCTCGTAGGACATCGACGCGGGGATGCGGTGGAGGTTGCGGGCGTCGATGACCATCGTCTCCATGAGCGCCCCGTCGTACGGCGGCGTCGCGAGGAAGACGAGGTCCGGGCAGAGGTGGTAGCGCCCGGCCATGCATTCGCCGCACTGGCGGCAGGGGGTGCCCGGCTCGATGGCGACGCGGTCGCCGACGTCGACGCCGGTCACTTCCTCCCCCACGGCGAGTACCTGGCCGGCAGCCTCGTGGCCGAGGACGATCGGGCCGTCGACGACCCAGTCGCCGATCCGGCCGACCGTGAAGTAGGCGGTGTCCGAGCCGCAGACCCCGACAGCCCGCAGCCGGACGAGCGCCTCGTGCGGGCCGGGCTCCTGCTGGGGCCGCTCCTGCACCTCGATCCGGCCGAGCTCGGTCATCACGGCCGCGCGGATCATCATGGTGTCCTCCTGGGACGGGACGTCGGGGGTCACGGCGGTGCTCATGCGCGGCCGTGCGAGGCGCGGGAGCGCCGGGCGAGGGAGTCGATCGCCACCGCGACGGCCAGGACGAGGCCGGTGATGACGAACCGGTAGGACGAGTCGAGGTTGAGCAGGGTCAGGCCGTTGGCGATGGCCGCGATGACGACCGTACCGAGCAGCGCCGACCACGCGCTGCCGCGGCCGCCGAAGAGGCTCGTGCCACCGATGACCGCCGCCGCGATGGCGTTGAGGTTGACGTCGCCGGTGCCGCTGCTGAGGTTCGCCGAGGCGAGCCGGCCCGCGGCGAGGATGCCCCCGAGCGCGGCGAGGAAGGAGCAGACCGCGAACGCGCTGAGGTAGACCCGCCGGACGGGGATGCCCGAGCGCCGCGCGGCCTCGACGTTGCCGCCGACGGCGAGCAGCGACCGGCCCCAGCCGGTGCGCGTGATCGCGTAGTTGAGCAGGAGCACGAGCGCGACGAAGAAGACGACCATCCAGCCCACGCCCCGCTCGCGGTTGAGGTACCAGACGACGAACTCGAGTGCGACGAGCAGGGCCACCGCCCGCACCACGAGGACCTGCACCGAGGTTGCCGAGAGGTTGGCGCGCCGGCGGCGGACCATCGTCTCGTAGCCGCTGGCGAGGACGGCGACGGGGCCGAGGGCGGCGAGCACGTACGCGAGCCACGGCGGCACGAACGCGACCTGCGCGAAGGTGACGAGGAAGGAGTCGAAGGGCAGGTTGACCGAGCCCTGGTCGCCCAGGATCGCCAGCTGGAGGCCGAGGAACGCGAGCAGCCCGGCGAGCGAGGCGACGAAGCTGGGCATCCCGAACCGGGTGAGCGCCAGGCCGTACGCCAGCCCGATGAGGGCCGCGATGCCGAGCGCGACGACGACCGCGAGCACCCAGTTCCAGTCGTGGCGGACGAAGAGGACGGCCACGATCGCGGCCGTGAAGCCGCTGACCGAGCCGACGGACAGGTCGATCTCGCCGACGAGCAGCACGCAGACGATGCCGAGCGAGATGACCCCGACCGCGGCCGAGTCGAGCATGAGGTTGACGAGGTTGCCGCTCGAGAGGAAGACCGAGTTCAGGCTCTGGAAGATGACCGCGATGATGACGAGCCCGATGACGACGGGCAGTGCCCCGAGGTCGCCGGACCGGATGTTGCGCAGGGCGGCTCGCGCGCGCCCGGCCGTCGTCGCGTCGTGGGTGATGCGCTCGTCGGCGCGGTCGAGCTGAACGGTGCTCATCGGGTGGCCTCCTCGTCGGCGGGGGCGTCGACGGCCGCCGCGGACGCTCCGGCGGACCCGCCGCCGACCCGCTCGCGACGCCGCGTGACGACGTTGTCGGTGGCCCCGGTGATGGCGGCGATGATCGTCTCGGACGAGACCGACCGCGCGTCGAAGCTGCCGTTGTTGCGGCCGAGCCGCAGGACGACGACGCGGTCGGCGACGGCGCGGACGTCCTCCATGTTGTGGCTGATCATGATGACGCCGAGCCCTCTCTGCCGGAGCCGCTCGATGAGGTCGAGGACCTCGGCGGTCTGCGCGACCCCGAGGGCCGCGGTCGGCTCGTCGAGGATGATGACCTGCGGGTCGCCGAGCAGCGAGCGCGCGATGGCGACGGTCTGGCGCTGGCCGCCCGAGAGCGACGCGATGGGGATGCGGACGGTCGGGATCTTCGCCGACAGCTGCTGGAGCAGCTCCCAGGAACGGACCTCCATCGATACCTCGTCGAGGCGCATCCGACCGCGCTCCTGCCCGAGGAAGAGGTTGCCGACGACGTCGAGGTTCTCGCAGAGGGCGAGGTCCTGGAAGACCGTCGCGATGCCGAGGGCGATCGCGGCGGAGGGGTCGGCGACGGTGACGGGTCGGCCGTCGAACGAGATCGTCCCGGCGTCGGGCGCGTGCACGCCGGAGAGCACCTTGACGAGGGTGGACTTGCCGGCGCCGTTGTCGCCGACGAGCGCGACGACCTCGCCGCGCGCGACGTCGAGGTCGATGTCGGTCAGCGCGTTGACCGCGCCGAAGGTCTTGGTGACGCCGCGCAGGCTGAGCAGCGGCGGTGCGGTGGTGGTCGTGGTCATCGAGGTCCTCCGATGGTCGGCCGGGCGGCCGCCGGGGCGGGGTGCGCCCCGGCGGCGGTCCGGGCTCAGGAGATGCCGAGCTTCTGGCAGGCGGCGGCGTACTCGGAGGTGCACAGCTCCGAGGCCGGGGTGATCTGCTTGTCGACGATCTCGGCCTTGAGGTTCTCGGCCGTGACGAGCGTCGGGTCGTAGAGCTTGGACGGGGAGCCGAAGAGGTCCCCGGTCGTCTCGGGCGACTCGTCGTTCAGCAGCTTGACGGCCACCTCGGCGGCGGCGCCGCCGACGATCTCGCTCGGCTTGCTGATGGTGTTGTACTGGTCGCCCGCGATGATGAGCTGCAGGCCCGCGACGGTCGCGTCGTTGCCGCTGACCGGCGGGTTGGGGTTGACCCCGGCCGCCTTGAACGCGGCGATCGAGCCGCCCGCGGTGCCGTCGTTGGCCGCGACGACGCCGATGATCTTGTCGCCGAAGCGCGAGATCTGGCCGCTGACGAACTTCTGCGCGTTCTCGGGCTTCCACTCGATGGTGTCGTACTCGGCGAGGATCGGGATGCCGCTGCTGTCGACGGCCGAGTGCACGCCCTTCTTGATGAGGCCGGCGGCCGCGTCGGTCGGGGATCCGTTGACGACGAGCAGGCCCGAGCCGGAGGGGACCGGGTCCTGCTTGATCTTCTCGAGGAGGGAGGTCGCGATCGCGTTGCCGATCTTCTCGTTGTCGAACGAGACGTAGAAGTCGACCTTGATGTCCGGGATCGGGCGGTCGTAGGCGATGACCTTGACGCCCTTGGAGTGCGCGGCGTTGACGAGCGAGGCCGCGGCCGCCGAGTCGACGGGGTCGAGCACGATCACCTTGGCGCCCTGGGCCAGGGCCGAGTTGAACTGCTGCTGCTGCTTGTCCGCGCTGCCGTCGGCGTTGTTGTACAGCGGCTGGCACGAGGGGCAGAGCTCCTTGAGCCGCTTCTCGAACCCGGGACGGTCGTGCAGCTCGTACCGGGTGGAGCCGGTGTCGGGCATGAGGAAGGCGACCTTCGCCCCGCCCCCACCGCCGCTCCCGGACGACGACCCCGCCCCGCTGTCACCAGACCCACAGGCCGCCACGAGCAGGGTCGACAGGCCGGCCCCGGCCAGCACCACGCCTCGGATGATCCGACCACGCGCCATTGCGTTCTCCTCTTCGCTGAGGCTGCTTGAATCGTTTCAAGCAGGTGTCGATGATGGTAGGGTCCGTTTCTGAAACGTGTCAAGGATCACGGTCAGGAGCTGTCGAGGGTGACGACGCGACGAGTGGGTCTCAAGGACGTGGCCCGCGCGGCCGGGGTGTCGGTCGGCACGGTCTCGCACGTCCTCAACCACCCCGAGCGGGTCAGCGAGCCCCGGCGCGAGGCGGTGCAGCGGGCCATCGAGCGGCTCGGCTTCGTCCGCGACGAGTCCGCCCGCCAGCTGCGCGCCGGCTACTCCAGCACCGTCGGACTCCTGCTTCTCGACGCCTGGAACCCCGCCTTCGCCGAGATGGCCCGGGGCGTCGAGGACGCCGCCGCGGAGGCCGGGATGACACTCCTCATGGCCAACAGCGCCCGCAGCCTGGATCGCGAGAAGGCCTCTCTCACGGTCTTCTCCGAGCACCGGGTCGCCGGCGCCATCGTCGTCCCGCACGACCCGCTCTCGGCCGAGCTGCACCGCGTGCGGGCCGGCGGAGTCCCCCTCGTCGTCCTCGACCGGATGGACCCGCGCGAGGGGGCCGTCAGCGTCGGGGTCGACGACACCCTCGGTGGCCGGCTCGCCGCCGAGCACCTCCTCGGGCTCGGCCACCGGGCGGTCGCCTTCGCCGGCGACCCCGCGCTCGCCATCCCGGTCCGTGACCGGCACGACGGTGTCAGCGCTGTCGTCGCCGACGCCGGCGCGACCCTCGTCGACCTCCCGTGCGCGCTCTCGGTCGAGGGCGGCCGCGAGGTCGGGGCGGCCATCGCGGCGATGCCCGCCGGGCAGCGCCCCGGCGCCGTCGCGTGCGCCGTCGACGTCGTCGCGGTCGGCATCCTCCAAGAGCTTCAGCGGCACGGCATCCGCGTCCCCGAGGACGTCTCCGTCGTCGGCTACGACGACATCCCGCTCGCCGCGCAGCTCGCCGTGCCGCTGACCACGGTCGCCCGCCCGCACCACGCGATGGGTGTCGCGGCCTTCACCCTCCTCCTCGCGGTCGTCCGCGGCGAGACCCCCCACGAGCCGCACCGCCTCTTCGCCCCCACGCTCGTCGTGCGGGGCTCGAGCGGGCCGGCCGCGCCGACCACGACCGACGGGAGCACCTGACGTGGACGAGCTGGTCCTGGGCATCGACATCGGCACGGGCAGCACCAAGGGCGTGCTCGCCACCCCCGACGGCACAGTCGTCGCCACCGCCGTGCGCGCCCACGAGGGCACGATGGTCATGCCGCGGCCGGACCGCGCCGAGATGGACGCCGAGGCGGTCTGGTGGGCCGACGTCGTCGCCATCTGCCGCGAGCTCGTCGACCCCGCGCGGCCGGTCTCCGCGGTCTGCGTCAGCGGGCTCGGCCCGTGCCTGCTCCTGACGACCGCCGACGGCACGCCGGTCCGGCCCGCGATCCTCTACGGCATCGACGGCCGCGCGACCGCCGAGATCGCCGAGCTCGACGAGCGGCTCGGCGCGGACGCGGTCCTCCGGCGGTGCGGCACACCGCTGACGACGCAGGCCGTCGGCCCCAAGGCGCTCTGGGTGCAGCGGCACGAGCCCGAGGCGTGGGCGCGGGCCGAGCGCTGGTTCAGCGCCGGCTCGTACGCCGCGTTCCGGCTGAGCGGCGAGTACGTCCTCGACCACCACACGGCCAGCCAGTCGGTGCCGCTCTATGACCTGCACGCCGCCGACTGGGCCCACGACTGGTACGACGAGGTGATGGCGGGCCTGTCCGCGCCCGCCCTCGCGTGGTCCGGCGAGGTCGTCGGCGCCGTCACCGCCGCCGCGGCCGCCGAGACCGGGCTCCCCCTCGGCACGCCCGTCTGCGCGGGCACGGTCGACGCGTGGGCCGAGGCCTACGGCGCCGGCGTCCGGGCACCCGGCGACCTCATGTTGATGTACGGCTCGACGATGTTCTTCGTCCAGGAGCTGCGCTCCCCCGCCCCGCACCCGCAGCTGTGGAACACCCGCGGCGTCACGCCCGCGGGCTTCTCGCTCGCGGCGGGGATGTCGACCTCCGGCAGCCTGACGACCTGGGTGCGCGACCTCGTCGGGGGACCGCCCTTCGAGGACCTCGTGCGCGAAGCGAGTGCCGTCCCGCCGGGCAGCGACGGGCTCCTGCTCCTGCCCTACCTCGCGGGCGAGCGAACCCCGATCTTCGACACCCGCGCCCGCGGCGTCCTCGTCGGGCTCACGCTGCGCCACCGCCGCGGCCACCTGTTCCGCGCGGCGTACGAGGGCATCGCCTTCGGCATCCGGCAGATCCTCGAGCTGCTCGACTCCCCCGAGAACCCGGTCGAGCGCCTCGTGGCCGTCGGCGGCGGGACGCAGGGCGGCCTGTGGACGCAGGTCGTCAGCGACGTGACCGGCCGCCCGCAGCACCTGCCCCGGCAGACCATCGGGGCGGCCTACGGCGACGCGCTGATGGCCGCGCAGGGCGCCGGCCTCGTGGCGCCGGACGCCGACTGGGCGAGCCTCGACCGCGTCGTCGAGCCGGACGCCACGCACCGGGAGCTCTACGACGAGCTCTACGCCGCGTACATGTCGCTGCACCCGGCGACGCGCGAGCACCAGCACCTGCTGGCCGACCTCCAAGCGGGCCCCGACTCCTGACCTCGGTCACGAGGTGGCCCAGCCGGTCGGCAGGGGCCGTCCGGCCGCTGTCGTTCGCCCCCGCATCTGACGCAACCGGGACGAGCGGTCGGCGGCGCCGCTGTCGTTCGCCCCCGCATCTGACGCAACCGGGACGAGCGGTCGTGGGTGGCCGCTCATCCCGGTTGGTCCGGGTGCTGGGGCGACCGACAGGGGGTGCGAGGGAAGGATCGAGGCGAGCCGGTGCCCACCGCCTGAACTGGTCGAGGTATCCGGCTACCTGGGGAGAGAGGCCGGATACCTCGACTGGCTGCGTGGACGGCGGTTCGAGGTGAAAGGGGACCGTCTGAGGGTCGGATATCACCTCGACCCGCTGGTTCAGGCGTGGTTCGAGGTGAAAGGGGACCGTCCGAGGGTCGGGTTTCACCTCGACCCGGCCGGCGGTCCGGGGTGATGCTCCCGCGCGGCCGGGGCCCGACCCGCAGGCCGGGCCCCGGGGGCCGCAGGTGAGGGGTGGGAGGTGGTGACGCCTCCGCTGCAGCCCGACCGGTGCTCCGGCCGGAGGGTTTGGCTCGTCACCCCCGGCCGGGCGGCCGGCGTCACCACCTCGTGCCCTCGTCGCGGAGGGTCGACTCGTGGCACCACCCGCGGCCCGCCCCGGGGGCCCCGACCCCGGAACGGGGGAGGAGGTGGGGCCGGAGCCCCGAGGCATGTCCACAATCATCTTGCGGTGCAGCCTTGTTCGACAGGGGCGGACGGCCTGACCTGCCTGATGCATCGGCGCCAGGCCCAGGGCCACGGACGGGGCGGACAGCGAAGAGCCCGGCCTCCGTGCAGGGGAAGGAGGCCGGGCTCTCGCGGTGTGCGGGTCGGGAGGCCGGCCCCGATGCAGGGGGAAGGGGGCCGGACGCCCTGGTGCACGTGTCCCGGGGCCCTGCCCCCTGCAGGGGAAGGAGGCCGTGGCCCCGAGGTCTGACTCAAGTATGGCGAGCGACCCCCGGGGGTCGACAGGGTCGGACGGCCGGACCTGCCTGATGCATCGGCGCCAGACCCCAGCGCCCCAGGCACATCTCCAACCGCGGACGGCCGCAAACAGCGGAGAGCCCGGCCTCCGTGCAGGGGGAGGGAGGCCGGGCTCTCGCGGTGTGCGGGTCGGGAGGCCGGCCCCGATGCAAGGGAAAGGGGGCCGGACGCCCTGGTGCACGTGTCCCGGAGCCCTGCCCCCTGCAGGGGAAGGAGGCCGTGGCCCCGAGGTCTGACTCAAGTATGACGAGCGCCCCCGGGGGGCCGACACGGGCGGACGTCCAGTCCTCGATGATGCAGTCGTACTACGAGGCGCGGTCGCCGAGGGGCACGACGAGCGAGACCCGGGTCCCGCCCCCGACCGGGCTGTCGACCGTGAGGCTGCCGCCCAGGCTCTCGGCGCGGGCGAACATCGAGGTCATGCCGAGGTGCCCGGGCTCGGTGCTGGCCTTGGCTCCGCCGACCCCGTCGTCGACGACCTCGAGCACCACGGTGTCACCCGACTCGGTGAGGCGGACGAGCACCCGGTCGGCCCGGGCGTGCTTGCGGACGTTGACGAGCGCCTCGCGCAGGACCCGGAAGGCGCCGGTCTCGATCTCGGGCTCGAGCGGCAGGAGGACGGGACCCTCGACCTCCACCTCGGTGGCCGTGCCCATGAAGAGCCCGTCGGTCAGGCCCCGGACGGATGCGACGAGGCCGTCGCGCAGGTCCGGCGGGCTGAGCGCGACGACGAGGTTGCGCAGCCGCTCGATGGTCTGCTCGAGCAGGGAGGCGACGTGCTCGACGGGCTCCGCGAGCTCGGGCGGCAGCTGCGCCTGGAGGCCGTCCAGCCGCAGGATGGCGGCGACGACGAGCTGCAGCGGCTCGTCGTGCACCGCCTCGGCGAGCAGCGTCCGCTCACGGGACTCGATCCGTTCCTCGGCCTCGCGCCGTCGGCGCTCGGCGTCGCGGTGCTCGGTGATGTCCTCGACGAAGCCGCGGTAGCTCGCGACCTCGCCGTCCGGTCCGTACCGGGGGGTGAGGGTCGAGCGGACCCACACCGTCCCCCCGTCACGGCGGCGCATCTGCGCCTCGATCATCCGCGGCTTGCCCCCCGACTCGCTCCGCAGCCCCCGCACCCGGTCCTCGGGATCGACGTACAGCTCGTTGGCGCTCCCGACTCGGGTGAGGAGGTCCTCCGCGCTGTCGTAGCCGAGCATCGCCGCGAGCGCCTCGTTGACGGCGAGGATGTCGCCGGCCGGGGTGGTCTCCTTCCACCCGTCGGCCATCGAGTCCAGGAGGTCGCGGTAGCGCTGCTCGGCGCCGCGGGCCCGACCGAGCGCCTCGCGCAGCGGGTCGGGTACGTCCTCGCTGTCGCCCGGGCGCCCCTCGTCGACGATGACGGTCACGCCGTCGGGGGTGGGGTACAGCCGGCGACGCAGCCACCGGCCGAGGCGCGGTGCGAACGCCTCGAACTCCTCGACCTCCCCGGACGCGAGCGCCCGCTCGAGGTAGTGGAGGAAGTCGGCGTCGCGGGCTTCCGGGTAGAGCTCGTAGACGTTCTTCCCGATGACCGCCGACGGCTCCTCGCCGAGCATCGTGAGGAGCGAGCCGTTGACGTAGAGCAGCGTCCCGTCCGGCGCCACCGCGAAGACACCTCCGCTGATGCGCTCGAGCGTGCGCGACGCCTCGTCGTCCGTTCTCTGCCGCTGCTCCGGCCCCGTCAGCACCGTCCCTCCCCTCGGAGGCGGTCTCGACGCCCCCGTCGCGGCCCATGCTAGGGGTCCGCGCGGACGCGCGCGACGTCATGTCGAGGCGTCAGGCCCGTCGAATCTCATTCCACGACAGGCGAATGGCGCAGGAGCGCCTCGCGCAACGGGGCGAGGCGGCCGGTCTTGAGCACGAAGTCGTCGGCCCCGGCGGCGAGCATCGCCTCGCGCACCTCGGGCTCGGAGTGCGCCGAGAACGAGATGATCGCGAGGTCGGGGTGCTCCGCCCGCACGGCCGCCACGAGCTCGGCCCCACCGCCGGGCATGCTGACGTCGACGACGAGCACGTCGACATCCTCGGCCCGCAGCCCCTCGCGGCACTCGTCGCCGTCCTCCCCCACGCCGACCACGGCGAAGCCGGGGATCGCCGTGATCACCGCGGTCAGCGCCTGCCGCATCTCGAACTGGTCGTCGCAGAGGAACACCCGCCGCACCCCGACCTCGGTGGACGTCACGGCACACCCCGCTGCAGGGGGCGGTGGGCACGCAGCGCGCTCACGGCCCGCTCACGATGTTCTCGCGCAGGGCGATGGTCACGGCCTCGAGCTTGTTGTGGGCGCCGAGCTTGCCGATGACCGACTGGATGTGGTTGCGGGCCGTCGCGTACGAGATGAAGAGCCGGGCCGCGATGTCGCGCGTCGACACGCCCTGGACGAGCAGGCGCAGCACGTCGCGCTCACGGGGCGTCAGGTCGTCGCCGAGCTGCTGGCCCCCGCGCTCGGACGAGGGCAGCAGCCGCTGCACGTCGCGGGCGCTGAGGATGGTGATGCCCTCGGCCGCGCGCATCACCGCCTCGTGCAGGGCGTCCGCCCGCTGGCCCTTGTTGACGATGCCCACGGCGCCGGCGGCGAGCGCCTGGTGGAGGACGTCGACGCTGTCGTCGGCGGTCACGAGGAGGACCTTGGTGTCCGGGCTCGCCGCGAGGAGGCGGGGGACGAGGTCGGTGCCGAAGCCGTCGGGCAGCCGCTGGTCGAGCAGGCACACGTCCGGTCGGTGCCGCTCGACGGCGGCCAGCCCCTCGGCGCAGGAGGCGGCCACGTCGAGGACGGTGACCCGCCCCCGGGTCCGCAGACCGGAGGCGACGGCGTCGGCCAACAGCAGGTGGTCGTCGACGACGACCACCGAGACCGTGCCCGTGCGCGGCTCGGCCGCGGCCGTCGGTGTCATGTCCTGCTCCCTGTCATCGGTCATGTCATCGTCCCGCTCCCCGAGTCGCCCCGCCAGAACCCCGTGCACCACCCGACGTGATGCATTTGCACCAGTCCGACCCACGGCCGCGCCGGTGTTCCTCCCCCGATGACGGCGACGTCGCGGTCACCGAGACCTCGAACGCTACCGGCGGGGGCGCGTCACGTCGACGGTTCCGGCGGGCACGGACCCGGCGGAGCCGTCAGGACCGGAAGGGGATGGCCGAGCGGCGGACCGGCACGTCGTGGCCGTGCGAGAGGAGGAGCGTGCGCACCGATGCCGTGGCCTCGCTGCCGTTCGGCGACGGCGAGACGGCCACCGCCCTGATCGGGAGTCGGGACGGGCGCGTGGCCACGGGGGCGTCCGGACGGGGCGGGTCCGCGCCGGTGAGGCGGAGGTAGGGCGCGATGCCGTACGCGGACGCCCGGTAGGACAGGAGCGACGCCTCGACGAGCCTGCTCGCCTCGCCGGGGCGGCTGAGCAGCATGACGGCGAAGCGCAGCTCGCGCTCGTCCGCGAACCCTTCGTGCTTGACGAGGAGCAGCGCCTCCTGGAGCGCGTCGAGGAAGGGTTCGAGGTGGCGGGCCAGGTGCTCGCGCAGGGCCGGGGTCAGCTCCGGCTCGACACCGTCGTCGGGCGGCCGCTGCGCGAAGGGCGCGGCCGGACCGCCGGCGAGGTCGCCGAGCAGCGCGAGCGCCGCGTCGACCAGCTCGAGCTGCTCCTCACGCCGGTAGCGGACGGGCTGCCACCCGTGCCGGCGCAGGTGGACCTCCCCGTCGCGTCCCGGCGGGAGGTCGACGTCGTGGCGGGCGAGCGGGACCAGCGGCTCCGCGGGGTCGAGCCCGATCGCGTAGGACTCCTTCGTCCCGCCGTAGAGGCGCCACATCGCCAGCGAGTCGGGTGAGCTGCTCGCACTGAGGATGAACGCGCTGCCCGCGCCCGGCCCCTCACCGTGGGCGGTCGCCTCCCGCACCCGGTCGGCGAGCTCGGCGGCGACTCCCCCGTGGGCCGCGCCCGCCTCGAGCATCCGCTCGACGACCATCCGGCCGCCGAGGGCGACCTCCTCGCGGTCGTTGAGGAACGGCGCGGCGGTGGCCCACAGGGTGTCCGAGGCGAGGACGGCCAGCAGCCCGGGGCCGTCGGTGTAGTGCCACGCGAGCGCGTCCGGCACGACGTCGCCGTGGGGGTCGGGCTCCACCGGGAGGTCGCGCGGCATCCGGCGACCCTACGCCGCCACCGGGCCGGCCGGCGGCCCGACGACGCGGCGTCACCGGCGTGTACCACCGCGTCGACGTCGCGAGGCGTAGCCCGTCGGCGTGTCGGGGACGGCTGAACGGCCGAACCGCAGAGCCGTTCGGCCCACCCGCCTCCGGGTGACGCCCGTGCGCCGGACGCCGCTCGTAGCGTCGTCGGGAGAGGACCACCGTCGGTCGGAACCCCTGCTCCGACCGGCCCGGGTGTCGCCGAACCCCACCAGCATCCGGGGTCCTCGACATCCCTGTGATGGTGGGGGCGGGGCGCCCAGGTACGTGGAGTCGCTCCTCGGGGTGAAGTCCTCCCACGAGGACGGGGCGCACCGGCGTCCCAACCCGACAGGTCACGTTCCGTAGGCGGCCCACCCGGAAGGAACGTGCCCGAAATGTCCGCCCTGAGACGAACCACCACCCTGCTCGCCGCACCACTCCTGGCTCTCGGCCTCGCGACCGCCGCCGCGCCGACCGCCTCCGCCGCCGGATCCTCCCTCGCCTGGGGCGGGTACAGCAACGGCAAGATCCCCTCGACCGCGCTCTGCGCCATCCCCTGGAGCACCCAGGACAGCCTGCGCTGCGACGCGACGCGCAAGCTGACCTCGCTCAACGCCGCCTACAAGGCCCGCTTCGGCGCGAACCTCTGCATCAACGACGGCTACCGCTCGTACACGAAGCAGGTCTCGCTGTTCAAGAAGTACGGCTCGCCCCGGGCGGCGAAGCCGGGCACCTCCACCCACGGATGGGGTCTGGCCGTCGACTTCGGCTGCAGCATCGGCACGTACACCGGCACCCGGTACAAGTGGCTGACGACCGCCGGCAAGAAGTACGGCTGGGCCCAGCCGAGCTGGGCCGTCGCCAAGGGCTCCAACCCCGAGCCGTGGCACTGGCAGTACTTCGGGACCTACGTCCCCACGACGCCTCCCACGCCGACCCCCACGCCTCCGCCGCCGCCCCCGCCGCCGCCCGCGCCCGTCAAGAGCAAGGCCGTGACCGCGGCGTCCCTGTCGGTCACCGGGACCTGGCCGCGGACCGCGACCTTCGCCCTGCGCGTCAAGAGCACCGGCAAGGCCGTGCCGGGCGCCCGCGTCAGCATCGCCACGCGCGCCGCCGACTCCTCGACGTACACCACCGTGCGCACCGCGACGACCGACTCGCAGGGTCGGGTCTCCTACACCGACACCCCCGAGTCGCCGGTCTACGTCCGCTTCACCTTCGCCGGCTCCACCACGGCGAAGCCGACCTACGGCGTCCGGCTGCTGTCGACCGTGACCGAGCTGTCCGGTCGCTACGTCCGGGACCGTCGGCACCCGCTCGTCGTCGGACGCCTGACGACGCCGGGCCGGGACGCCGTCGCCGACCAGATGGTGACGCTCGAGCGGCGGCTCGCCGGCTCGACGACGTGGACGCCCGTCGAGTCGCTGCGCACCGACGAGGACGGCTACGTGTGGTCCGAGGCCGAGCGCGAGCAGTCGTCGACGTACCGCTTCACCTACCCCGGGGCGACCGGCTACGTCGGTGACGTCGGCGACGAGATCGCCGTGACGAAGAAGCGCTGACCCGCGCCTCTCAGCACGCCGCAGGGCCGGTCGCCACCGCGACCGGCCCTGTGCCGTCCCGCCCCTAGGGTGGTCGGGATGAGCGTCCCCGCGCGGCCCGACGGCCCGCCGTCCGGTGAGCACGTCGTCGTCTCGCTGCCCTCGCACAGCATGCCGGCCCGGCTGCTCGAGCGGCACGCGTCGCACCTGCCGGCCCTGGAGCACCGCGCCCTCCTCGACGGCCTTCTCACGGCGCACGACCCCGCGGCGCGGGTGGTCGTCGTCACGAGCAGCGAGCCGGCGCCGGAGGTCCTCGACCACTACGCGCGCCTCGCGCGTCCCGACGACCCCGACGACGCACGCCGCCGGGTCACGTGCCTCGTCGTGCCCGACGACGGCCCGCGCGGCATCGCCGCCAAGCTGCTCGACCGGCCGGACCTCCTCGACCGGCTGCGCCGGCAGGTGGGCGCCACCCCGGCCGTCATCGAGCCGTGGAACGTCACGGTCGACGAGGTCGCGGTCGCGCAGGCCCTCGGCGTCCCGCTCAACGGCGGGCCCGCCGAGCTGTGGCCGCTGGGCTTCAAGAGCGCCTCGCGCCGCCTGTTCCGGGAGGCCGGGGTCCCCGTCCCGGTGGGGGTCGAGGACGTCCGGGGCCTCGACGAGGTGGCGGCGGCGGTGCGGGCCATCCTGAGGGAGGCGCCGCAGCTCGAGCGGGTGGTCGTCAAGCTCGACAACTCCGGTGCGGGAGAGGGCAACCTGGTCCTGACGGTGCGGGACGACGAGGGCCGCCCGATGCCCGACGACGCCCTCGTGGCCGCTCTCACGCGGCTCGCCCCGGCCACCTTCCTGCGGGACCTGTCGCTCGGCGGCGTGGTCGAGGAGATGGTGACCGGCGAGGTCGTGTCCAGCCCGAGCGCCCAGGTCGAGATCACCCGCCACGGGGAGGTGGTCGTCCGCTCCACGCACGAGCAGCTCCTCGGCGGGCTGGACGGGCAGGTCTTCGTCGGCAGCCGATTCCCCGCCGACGCCGAGGACGCGGCGGAGGTTGCCGGGCACGCGGCGGCCGTGGCGCGCCGCCTCGCCGAGCGCGGCGCCGTCGGATGGCTCTCGGTCGACGTCGCCGCGGCCCGCGGATCCTTCGGGCGGAGGCTCGTGGCCGTCGACCTCAACCTGCGCAAGGGCGGGACGAGCCACTCGCACGCCGCGCTGCGCCACCTCGCGCCCGGCCGGTACGACGCCGGGGCCGGCCGGTGGCGGGCCGTCGACGGCGGAGAGCGGCACTACCGCTCGAGTGATGACGTCGAGGTCGGGCGGGGTGTCGCGGCCGGCCGGGTCATCGACGCGCTTGAGACGGCCGGGCTCGCGTTCGACCCGGCCGCGCGGACCGGCGTGGTCCTGCACATGTTCCCCTCGCTGGAGGATCGGGGAACCGTGGGGGCGACGGCGATCGGGCGGACCGCGGACGAGGCGGAGCGTCTCTTCGACGCCGCGTCGGCCACCCTCCGCAGGGCCTAGCCCCTTCCACCAACCCCGCACGTGCGGGCTTTTCGCGGTCTGCGACGACTCCGGACGGCGCCAACTCCGCACGTGCGGGCTATCCGCGCTCCGGCCTCGGTTCGGATAGCGACAACCCCGCACGTGCGGGGTTGTCGAGCGCGAAGTAATTGAACGCTGCGTTCACTTGTGCTTTAATGAACCAATCGTTCATTTCACAGGAGGTCACCATGAGCGCCCCCACCACCCACCGCACCGCTCTCGTCACCGGCGCCTCGGGCGGCATCGGCACCGCTGTCGTCGAGCGCCTGGCAGCCGACGGGTTCGCCGTGGCCGTGCACTACGCCGGCAACCGTGAGCGCGCCGAGGAGGTCGCGGACCTCGCCCGCCGCCACGACGTCCCGACCCTCGTCGTCGGGGCCGACGTGGCCGACGAGTCCGCGGTGGCCGCGATGTTCGACGAGGTCGAGCGCACGCTCGGCGGGGTCGACGTCCTCGTCCACACCGCCGGCGTCATGCGCCTGGCCCCGCTCGCGGAGCTCGACCTCGACGACCTCGACGCGATGCACCGCACCAACGTGCGCGGCACCTTCGTCGTGGCGCGCGAGGCGGCCCGCCGGGTCCGCGACGGCGGCGCGATCATCACCTTCTCGAGCAGCGTCGTGCGGCTGGCCCTGCCGACCTACGCCGCCTACGCCGCCACGAAGGGCGCGGTCGACGCAGTGACGATGGTCCTCGCCAAGGAGCTGCGCGGCCGGGACATCACGGTCAACGCCGTCGCTCCCGGCCCCACGGCGACCCCGCTCTTCCTCGAGGGCAAGCCCCAGGAGGCCGTCGACGGGCTCGCCGCGATGGCGCCCCTCGAGCGGCTCGGCCGACCGGAGGACATCGCCGAGACCGTCGCGCACCTCGCGGGCCCGGCCCGCTGGGTCAACGGCCAGGTCATCTACGTCAACGGCGGGATCGCCTGAGACACACCACCCCACGACAGGAGGAGCACCCGATGAGCACAACCCACGACACCACCCTCGGCAGCACCCCGGGCGGCGGGACGACACCTCGCGTCGTCCTCGTCACCGGCGCGTCGAGCGGCTTCGGCGCGATGACCGTCCGCGCCCTGGCCGACGCCGGCCACACCGTCCACGCCGGGATGCGCGACCTCGCCGGCCGCAACCGGCAAGCGGCATCCGACGCCACCGCCTACGCCGCCGAGCACGTCGTCGACCTGCGACCCGTCGAGCTCGACGTCGTCGACCAGGCCTCTGTCGACGCCGCCGTCCAGCGGGTCGTCGAGGACTCCGGACGCATCGACGTCCTCGTCCACAACGCAGGCCACATGGTGCTCGGCCCGACAGAGGCCTTCACCCCGGACCAGCTCGCGGCCGCCTACGACGTCAACGTCCTGTCCACGCAGCGGGTCAACCGGGCCGTCCTGCCGCACCTGCGCGCGCAGCGCGACGGGCTGGTCGTCTGGGTCGGGTCCTCGAGCACCCGCGGCGGCACCCCGCCCTACCTCGCGCCGTACTTCGCGGCCAAGGCCGGGATGGACGCGCTCGCCGTCAGCTACGCCGCCGAGCTCGCGCGTTTCGGCGTCGACACCTCCATGGTCGCGCCGGGGTCCTTCACCGTCGGCACCAACCACTTCGCGAACGCCGGCCACGCCGAGGACGCCGCGGTCGCCGCTGCCTACGAGGCGGAGTACGCCGGCCTGATGGACCAGGTCGGCGAGCGGCTGGCAGCCCTCGCCCCCGACGACCAGGACCCGCACGCGGTCGCCGAGGCGATCGTTGGTCTGGTCGCGACGCCGAAGGGCTCGCGCCCGTTCCGGGTGCACGTCGACCCGGCCGACGACGGCGCCGAGGTCGTCAACGCCGTGGGCGACCGCGTCCGCACCGAGTTCTACCGCCGGATCGGCCTCGAGGACCTGCTCTCCCCCGCCCGGTGACCGCACCGGCCGTTGTGTACGTTCGTCCCCGAACCGACCGCCGCCCCCCGAAGGAGGGTCCGTGCCCCGAGGCCGCCGTCCGACCGAGGAGGTCCGCCGCGACGTGCTCGCGGCGGCAGGCCGCCTCCTCCTCGACGAGGGGATGGGCGGCTTCACCATCGAACGGGTGGCGGCCGAGAGCGGCGCCAGCAAGGTCACGATCTACAAGCTCTGGCCCTCCAAGGGCGCGCTCGCGCTCGAGGGCTACTTCACGACCGTCGAGCCCGTGCTCGCCTTCCCCGACACCGGTGACCTCGTGGCGGACCTGCGCGCCCAGCTGCACGCCTTCGTCGACCTGCTGACGACGACCCCGGCCGGTGACGTGCTGCGCGGCCTCATCGCCGAGGGGCAGCGCGACCCGGTCCTCCAGGAGGCCTACCTGTCGACGTACGCCGGCCCGCGCCGGGCCCTCGCCGTCGACCGGATGGAGGCAGCGCGCCGGCAGGGCGGCCTGCGCGAGGGGGTCGACCCCGAGACGGTCGTGGACCAGCTGTGGGGCGCCTGCTACCACCGGCTCCTCATCCCCGACCGGCCCCTCGACCACGCCTTCGCCGACCGGCTGCTCGACCACCTCGCCCCCGGCCTGGTCGCCGCCCCTACGTCCCGCCGGGCCGGTGGCCGCCGCTCGACCTCCGGCTGACGCCCGGGCGGCGGCGCGACGTCAGACGATGGTGGGCAGCGCCCCGCCGTCGGCCCGCAGCGCCGCGCCGTTCGTCGCCGAGGAGCGCGGGCTCGCGAGGTAGAGCACGAGCGAGGCGATCTCGTCGGGCTCGATGAACCGCTGGAGGAGACCGCGGTGGTCGGGACCGACGATCGCGGCGCGCAGGTCGTCGACCGCCACGCCCTGTGCCCGGCCCACCTCCGCCACCGCGTCGGCGACGCCGTCGGACCACGTCGGCCCGCCGAGGACGGTGTTGACCGTCACGCGGCTCCCCCGGGTCAGCTTGGCCAGGCCGTTGGCGAGCGCGAGCGCCCCGGCCTTGCTGACGCCGTAGGGCAGCATGTCGGCGGGGACGTCGACCGCGGACTCGGTGTTGACGAAGACGATGCGCCCCCATCCGCGATCGAGCATCGGCCGGATGAGGCTGCGCGACAGCCGAACCGCGCTCATGACGTTGATCTCGACGTACCGCAGCCAGTCCTCGTCACGCAGGTCCTCGAGGGGCGCGACCTCGAACACCCCGACGTTGTTGACGAGGACGTCGACCGGCCCGAGGGAGGCGAGCAGCCCCTCCGCCTGCGCGGCGTCCGCGAGGTCCGCGGCGATCCCGCTGACGCGCCCGTCCGGACGGTGCGCCCGCAGCCGCTCGACGGCCTCGGCCACCCGCCGCTCGTCACGGCCGTTGACGACCACCTCCGCGCCCTCGTCGAGCAGCCCTCGCGCGACGGCGTACCCGATCCCCCGGGTCGCGCCGCTGACGAACGCCCGCTTGCCGGCCAGGTGCAGGTCCACGCTCTTCTCCGTCCTCGGCCCACGGCCGACATTACTTGCTTGAGCAAGTCACTGTAGGTCGGATGACTTGCCCAAGCAAGTCACCGAGCATCGTGGACCGGCTACGGATGCGTAGGCTGCGGGCATGCCGGACTCCCCCGCCCCGCAGCGCCTCACGGGCGAGGCGCTCGAGACCTGGGCCTCGCTGGCCACCGTCCTGGAGTGGCTGCCGGCGGCGCTCGACGCGCAGCTCCAGCGCGACGCCGACCTCACGCACTTCGAGTACGGCGTCCTCTACGCCCTCGCCGAGGCCGAGGGTGGCGAGCTGCGACTGAGCGTCCTCGCCGGGTACGCCAACAGCACGCTCTCGCGGCTGTCCCGGGCCGCGACCCGGCTGGAGTCCCGCGGATGGCTGCGCCGGTCACCGGACCCCGGGGACGGTCGCTACACCCTCGCCACCCTGACGGCCGCCGGGCGCGACAAGGTCGAGCAGGCCACGCCCGGCCACGTCCGGCTCGTGCACGACCTGGTGCTCGACCGGCTCACGGCGGCGCAGGCCCGCGGGCTGCGCGAGGCCAGCCGGCGCATCGTCCGGGCCATCCGCGACGACGGCGGCTGGGCCGTCCCACCGGAGACCCCCCGGGGCTGACCGCGTCGCCACCCGACAGGCTGTTGTCGGTGCCCGCTGGTAGTCGTGGGGCATGACCGACGTGCCCCTGCCCCTCTTCGAGGACGAGGACGGGACCGGCAGGACGGGCTCCGGGGTGTCGTTCGCGTCGGCGCAGCGGCTGCGTCTGGACGAGCACTCGTGGGTCGAGCACGTGCCGGGCTGGCTCGCCGGCGCCGACGACCTGTTCGTCGAGCTGCTCGCCCTGCCCGGGTGGGAGCAGCGGCGGCGCCGGATGTACGACGAGGTCGTCACCGAGCCGCGGCTGACCGCCGAGTACCCCGACGTGCGCGCGGCTCCGTCGAGGTTGCGCGAGCTGGCCGGCGAGCTGGGCGAGCACTACGGGATCGCCTACGACCGGCTCTGGCTCAACCTCTACCGCGACCACCGCGACAGCACCGGCTGGCACGGCGACGGCGCCTCGGCCCGTCGGCGCGAGTGCGTCGTCCCGGTGCTCAGCCTCGGGGCGCCGAGGCACTTCCTCCTCCGGCCGACCGAGGGCGGCCCGAGCCGGCGGCTGCGCCCGGCGGGCGGCGACCTCGTCGTCATGGGCGGCCGCTGCCAGACCGACTGGCGGCACTGCGTCCCCAAGCAGGGCGCGGCGTCGGGCCCCCGCATCAGCGTCAACTTCGCCGCCTCGAGCCAGGCCGTCCCCGACCGATGAGGCGGGCGCCACCGGCCGGTCAGGAGGCGAACACCACGGTGTTGTCGACGTAGTGCCCGCTCACCGGGTCGATGTCGCCGCTGCACGTGATGAGGCGCAGCACCGGCCCCGGGGCGGGGCCGTAGACGCGGGCGGTCGGGAAGTCGTCCTTCGCGAAGCTCTCCAGCCGACGGACCGTGAACGTCAGCGTCGTGCCGTCGCGCCGCTCGACCTCGATGGCGTCGCCGGGCTCGAGCTCGCGCAGCCGGTAGAACACCGCCGGCCCCTCGTGGGTGTCGACGTGGCCGGCGATGACCGCCGGGCCGCGCTCGCCGGGCGCCGGGGCCCCGGTCAGCCAGCCGGCGAGCGCCGGGTCGGTGGGCACCTGCATCGTCCCGTCCTCGGCGATCCCGAGGTCGATGAGCCGCGACTCGACCCCGATGGACGGGATGCGGATGGCGACCGGCTGCTGTGCCGCCGGCGTGTCCGAGCCGGCGGCGGGCACCGGGATGGACGCGTCGTTCGAGCCGGGGTCGCGGGCCTGGGCGCCCTCCGACGCGTCCACCCCGCCCGCCCCGCCGGACGCCGGGGCAGCCGAGGCCGACGCGCTCGGCGACGGCACCGCGGTGCGAGCGGGGAGCGGGGCCAGGCTCGCCGGCTCGGGGTGCGTCGCCGCCTGCGCCGCGAGCGCGACCCCGCCGACGAGCAGGAGCGCGGCGAGCACCGCGGCGACGCGTGCGAGCGGCCCCACCGCCGGGGCCGACCCGCTGCGGGCCAGCACCGCCCGGCGCCGGGAGGCCGGGGGCCGACCGACCCCGAACGCCCAGCCGGTGACCCGCAGCAGCGCCTCGAGGACGATGTGGCCACTCATCTTCGAGGTGCCCTCGGCGCGCTCGGTGAACGTGATCGGGACCTCGGTGAGCCGCAACCCGAGACGGCGGGCGACGTACGTCGACTCGATCTGGAAGGCGTAGCCCTCGCTGGCCAGGCTCGCGGGGTCGATCGTCTCGAGCGCGGATCGCCGGAACGCGCGGAACCCCGCGGTCGCGTCACCGACGCCGAGCCCCAGCATCAGGCGGACGTAGAGGTTCCCGCCACGGGAGAGCAGTCGCCGGGACAGCGGCCAGCCCTCTGTCGCACCGCCCTTCACCCAGCGGGAGCCGATGGAGAGGTCGGCGTCCCCGAGGGCGTCGAGCAGGGCCGGGAGCCGGTCGGCCGGGTGGGACAGGTCGGCGTCCATCTCGACGACGGCGTCGTACCCGCGCTCGAGCGCCCAGGCGAAGCCCGCACGGTAAGCGCTGCCGAGCCCGCCCTTGCCGCTGCGGCGCAGCAGGTGCAGCCGGGGCTCGTCGATGGCGAGCGCCGCGACGAGGTCGGCGGTCCCGTCGGGGCTCCCGTCGTCGACGACGAGCACCTCGGTGCGCGCGTCGGCGGCGAGGACCCGGGTGACCGCGCGCTCGACGGACTCCCGCTCGTCGTAGGTCGGGACGACGACGAGCGCGGACGTCACGGGCGTGGTGTCGGGGGTCATCGGGTCTCCTGCTGCCGGCACGTGATGCCGAGCGTCGTCGGGTCCTCGAGGAGGTCCTCCCCGAGGGCGGCCCAGGCCGCGCCGTAGTAGGTGCTCGCGCGGGTGTCGAGGTCGGCGGCCGCCCGGAGCAGCTCGCCGGCCGGGCCGGCGTTGCCCTCGGCGTCGCTGACCGCGGCCGCCGACACGAGCGCCACGGGGTGCTGCCAGTCGACCGTCGCGGTGCCGCCGAGGTCGTAGACCCCGCGGACGTCGGCGCTCGCCCGCGGAAGGGCAGCCCCGAGCCGCTTGACGAGGGCGAGGTCGTCGGCGTCGCACGACACCGCGTAGCGGACGGCGACGCGCTGGGCGTCGAGGCCGTAGGCGACGTCGCCTCCTCCGGGCGGGGGCATCGCGTCGACCGCGCCGTCCGGGCCCACCTGCGCCCAGTCCGGCGGGAGGGGCGCCTCGTCGAGCAGGGCGGCGAGCACGGCCCGGTCGCCGTCGGCGACCTCCGCCCAGCGCGCGTCCCCGGTGGCCCGGCCCAGCACCGCGTACGCCGCCGGGGCCGAGTAGCTGGGGTTGACCCGGTAGGGCTCGGTGTCGGCCCACTGCCCGGCGAGCAGCACCCGCCCGAGCGAGGTCTGCGCCGTCTCGTGGTCGAGCACGGCCGTCGCGAGCGTCCGCCCGGCCGCCGTGAGGTCGGACCGCTCGAAGCGCTCGCCGGCGACGACGAGGGCGTGCGCCGCGTCGACGTCGGCGTCGGCGGCCGAGTTGGCGTCGACGACGGCGCCCCGAGCCCACGTCCACGACAGCAGGCCGTCCGGGCGCAGGAGGTTCGCGCGCGTCCAGCCCCAGACCCGGTCGAAGGTCCGCTCGTCGCCGTCCGCGGCCGCGAGCAGCAGGGCGTACGCCTGCCCCTCGCTCACGGTGTCACCACCCTGGTCGCGGCGGACCACCCGCCCGTCGGCGTCGACGTAGGCGTCGACGAAGCGGGCGGCGAGGTCGGGTCCGGCGGGCAGCGCCGACCCCGAGGCCGACGGGTCGGCGGTCGGGGCGGCGGCCCGTGGGGTGTCCCCGCCGGGGGACCACCCGGTCACGACGAGGGCCAGCACCGTGGCGACCGCCACGGAGAGGACCCCGACGAGCACGAGCGGGCCCCGGACGGAGCGCATCAGGCGCGGCGCGTCGACGGGACGGCGGAGCGCCGACGCGCGGCCAGGACGAGGAGGACGGAGGCGCCGGCCGCGGCGAGGCCGAGCCCGCCGAGCAGTCGCGGGTCGGCCGGGCGCGTGGCCATGCCGCCGCCCCCGGTCTGGACCCCGTCCTTCGGGGCGGTCGCGACGCCCTGGGCGTCGACGACCGGCTCGAGGGTGACGCCCTCGCCGCTCGTGGAGTCGAGGACGAGGAGCGTGTAGACGCCGCCGCTCGCGAGGTCGACCTTGCCGGTGGTGCTGCTGCCCTGCATGGCGCGTCCGCCGCTCGTCGTCGTGGTGCTGACGTCGAGGGTCCACGGGCCGTCGGGCACCGCGGCGTACCCGGTGGGCGTGCCGAACTTCGCGCCGTCGGCGACCGTCGGCCCGTTCTGCGCGGCGACGGTGACGGCCGAGGCCCGCGTGGCCGCCGGGAGCAGCCGCACGCTCGCGGTCCCCGGCTTGGGCGGCCGCAGGTCGTCGGAGAGGACCTGGATGCGCGGCGAGGTCTTGCTGCCCAGCGCGGCCAGCGTGTACGCCTGGTCGGCCTTGGCGTCGACGGTGCCGGTGAGGACCGGCGGGGCGTCGGCCGCGGCGCCCGCGGGACGGACGGTGACGGTGTAGAGGCCCTGCGGGATCTGGCGGTAGTCACCCGCCGTGCCGTAACCGGCCGCGGGCTCGACGACGCGGGCACCGTCCTGCTGGTCGGCCTCCGGCACACCGGGCTTGGTGACGTCGCCGGCCGCCGCACCGGCGAACGGCACGAGGCTGATGGTCATCTCCCCCATGCCGGGGACGAGGTGCGCGGCACGGACCCAGGCCGTGGCCATGCCATCGGCGGCGGGGGCGGCGGACGGGGCGGCGGACGCCGACGGCGCGAAGGCGCCCACGGCGAGGGCCACCGCGGCCGCGAGGACCGCGAGGACGCGGGGCGTCCGGTGTGGCGTGGTGGCGTGCATGATGTTCCTCTCTCCGGGGGCGGACAGGTCGCGCGTCGCGGACCTGGTGGAACGGGTCGGGGTGGTGGCCTGGCGGGTCATCGGGTCGCCCGGGGCCAGGACAGGACGAGGGCGGGCGGGGTGTCGGCCCCGGCCTCGGTGAAGCGCACGTCGGCGCGGTAGGGGGCAGGTCGCTCCGCGGACACCCGCGCGACCTCGGCGGCCGCCGCCGAGTCCGGCACGGCGGCGCCGCCGTCGACCTCGGTGATGGTCACCGTGCGGCGCGCGGCACCGGCGGCCTCCTCCGGGGCGGGCTGCGGCAGCGCCTCGAGGGTCAGCGCGTGCTGCGCTCCGAGAGAGGCGAGGACGGTGAGCAGCCGCGGGTCGACCCGGCCCGACAGGAGCGCGTCGCGCGCGGCCGTCGAGGTCGTGATGGCCGGGTTGGCGACGAGCTGCTGGCCGGCCGCGGCCGCCGCGGCACGCTGCTGCTCGAGGACGGCCGGGTCGGTGCCGGCGCGCTGCACCCGCAGGATCTCGACGCGACGCTCTCCGGTCCCGAAGGCCGCGACCGGGACGCTGCGCTCCAGCGCCTCCGCGAGGGTCGGGAAGGAGCGCGGGTCGCTGCGGACGGAGTCGGTCGAGACGACCCACTGGTAGGCGTCGGCGCCCTTCGGGACCGCCGGGTCGGTGTCGGGCTTGTAGAACCACACGACGTCGCTGCGGTCACGACCCTGCTCGACGAGGTCGACCCAGAGCGCGTCGTCGGTGAGGATGCGCTCGTCCGACGGCACGTTCTGCGCGATCCACACGGTCGCGTCGGTCATCGGCTGGTCGAGCGGCGCGATCATCAGGCCGCGCAGCTGGCCGGCCCAGGCGGGCGTGGCGACGGCGGTGAGCCCGAGCCCGACGGCGACGAGCACGCCGGCGCCCAGTCGGCCGACCCGACGGCCCGCGAGGCGGGTCGGCCGGCTCTCCCAGAGCGTGGTCGCGACGCCCGCGACGAGCAGCGCCCCGAGCGGGAGCAGCGCGACGACGAACGGCACGGGGAGGTACCCCGGGCGCACGAGCATCGCGAGGAGGACGATCATCGCGACGGCGAAGGGGCGCAGCCGCCGGACGGCGAGTGCCAGCAGCGTGGCGAGGACCGCGACGACCGGGAGGACGGTGTCGAGCTGCAGCCAGATGGCGACGGTCCGGTGGCCGAGCGACTCGGGGTCGAAGATGCTGCCGCTGCTCTCGCGGCCGGACAGCTGGTAGAAGACGCCGCCGAGGAGGCTCGTGCGCCCCTGGCCGGGCACGACCTCGCCCTTGAGCGCGGCGAAGAGGACGTAGAAGGTCCCCATGAGGACGAAGAGGGTCGCGGAGACCGCGACGGCGTAGCGGCGGGTGCCACCCCGGCTGCGGCGCCACAGGAGGTAGGCCAGCACCGGGAAGAGGAGGAAGGTCGTCTCCTTCGAAAGCACCGCGACGGCGAAGCAGACCGCGGCCGCCGCGAAGGCACCGAGCCGGCGCCGCGGGCTGAGCGCGAGGACGAACGCCCCGAGGAGCCACGGGGTCGCGACGTTGTCGAGGTAGACCGTGCGGTGGAACTGCACCGCCAGCGGCGAGAGCGTGAAGAGGGCCACGGCCAGCCCGGCGCCCCAGCGGGGCATCCGCAGGCGGCGCGCCAGCACCCAGAGCAACGCGGCGCTGACCAGCGCGAGCAGCACCATCAGCTCGCGGCCGGCGCCGACGGCGTTCGGGGCGCGGCCGAAGGCGCCGGTCAGCTCGGTGTAGAGGGCGATCTGCAGCCAGCCCAGCGGCGGGTGGTCGTACCAGTACGTGTAGTGGGTCAGCTCGCCGAGGTGGAAGACGGCCCACGCCTGGGCGACGTAGGTGCCCTCGTCGTCGATGCGCTGCGGGGCGCTGTACAGCCCGATGCGCATGACGACGCCGGCGAGGACGAGCAGCGGCCCGAGGACGACCAGGTCGCCGCGCCGGTCGGTCGCGCGTCGCCAGGCGCGCCGCAGGCGGGAGGCCTCGGGCGTCGCCGCCTCGGGCGTGGACTCGGTGGTCGTGGTGGGGCGGTCGATGACGGTCATCAGGAGGCCTTCCGCTCGGCGAGCTCGACGACCGGGGCGAGGGCCGGGGCCGGGGTGCGGTGCAGGTTGCTGTGCTCCGTCTTCTCCCAGCCGCGCTGGCCCTTCTTCTCGCGCCAGACGGCGCGCACGGCGGCGCCGGCGAGGAGCACCTGGTAGGGGAAGGCCCCGAGCACGAGGACCACGTAGTCGCGCAGGCGGACCTTCACGTCGTAGGCGCGGCCGAACTCGTGGAGGCCGGCGGCCTCGACGGCGAGGGTGACGAGGGTCGGGACGAGCGGGAGGAAGGTGACGAGGCTGACCCAGGTCGGCACCTTGGCGAAGACGACGAGGGCGATCGAGACGGGGATCATCAGCCCGGTGAAGGCCTGGAGGAACGGCATCGAGAGCGTGTACCGGGCCAGCAGGCGCTGGCGGGCGGTCGGCAGCTCGCGCCAGACGCCCTTGGCCAGCACCTGGAGGAAGCCCTGGTTCCAGCGCGTGCGCTGCTTGATGAGCGACGGGAGGGCGCCCGGGGTCTCCTCGCGGGTCACGAGCTCGGGGTCGTAGGCGACGGCGACGGTGGCGCCGCGGGTCGAGACGCGCACGCCGATCTCGCAGTCCTCGGCGAGGCACTCGGGGTCCCAGCCGTCGACCTCGCGCAGCAGGTCGGTGCGCATGAAGACGGTGTTGCCGCCGAGCGGGATGAACCTCTGCCCGGCGTGGAAGTGCAGCCGGCTGCGGAACCAGAAGTAGTACTCGAGGCAGTTGCGCATCGACCACCACGTCGTGTGCACGTTCATCAGCTGCACACCGCCCTGGACGATGTCGGCCTTCGTCTCGTGGAAGCGCGCGTCGATGTGGGCGAGGAGGTCCTCGTGCACCTCGTCCTCCGCGTCGAACACGCCGACGACGTCGCCGGTCACCTCGCGCAGCGCCGTGTTGAGCGCCTTCGGCTTGTTCTTCGGGACGCTGGAGTCGACGACGACCCGGACGCGGCCGGGGTGGCGCTTCGCGGCCGCGTGCGCGACGGCGGCCGTGCCCTCGTCGTCGTCACCGACGATCGCGATGATCTCCAGGTCGCCGTAGTCGAGCGCGCTCAGCGTGTCGAGGGTGTCCCCCAGGACCTGCTCCTCGTGGCGTGCCGGGACCAGCAGGCTGAAGCGCAGCGGCGTCTCGCGGCTGGAGCGTCCGCCGAACCGGGTGGCGCGCAGGCCCTCCGGCGTGCGCCAGGCGTGGAGCATCCACGCGAGCGTCGTGAACGCGACCCCCGAGAGGACCAAGGACACCAGCACGAGCAGGAGGATGCTCGCCCACCCGAGCACGCTGGACGGGTTCTCGGACACCGACGCCTGCTGCGGCGGCACCTCGACGGGTGCCTGGCTCGTCGACGGGTCCGACACCGCCGGGATGCCTCCGCCCAGCGGGTCGGCGAGCGAGCCGCCCTGCTCGGGCAGCACCGGGCTCGGGCCGGCGTCCGAGACGGTGCTCGACACCGCCGGGCGCGGCGACTCGGCGGCCAGGGCCGTGGAGGTCGGGAGGAGGAGGGCGACGGAGGACAGGCAGACGAGAGCGATGCGATGACGCACGAAGGGCCCCTGCTGATCGGTTGCGGGTGACGTCCGGCGCCGGTGCCGGGCGGCGTCACGCCCCTGCTACAGAACGCGACCGGTCATGGGTGCTTCGGGGTGCTCGTCCCGACGGATTGGTCGATCGCGAGAAAAGGCACGGACGGAGGAGGGGCATCTGGCCGGCCGTCGGTCACTGCGGCCACCCGCCGCGGCGACGGCGGGCACGAAGCCGCGAAGCCCTGGCCCGCCATGGGGGTGTCCGGACCCGCCCTTCCGAGGGCACGCACGTTGAAGCGGAGCAATGTTCCGTTAAGGTTGCGGAACAGCGTTCCGCGACCGCGGGACGTGACGCCCCGGAAGAAGGAACACCGTGCCCGACATCACCCCACGCATCATCGCCATCAAGCCTCTCGTCGTGCCGTCGCCCGGCCGCGAGGTCGAGCTGCACGTCAAGGTGACGTCGCCGCACGGTGGGCACGACCTGCCCGTGATCGTCTTCTCCCACGGCAACGCATGGTCGATGGACGGCTACGAGCCACTCGTGGACCGCTGGGCGGCAGCCGGTTTCGTCGTGATCCAGCCGACCCACCTCGACAGCCGCCGACTCGGGATCGGGTTCGGTGACCCTCGCCACCCGTCCATCTGGCGGACCCGGATCGCCGATCTCGACGCCGTCCTCGATCACCTGGTCGAGATCGTCGTCGACGCGGGGCTCGCGGGTCGCGTCGACCTCGACCGCGTGGCCCTCGTCGGTCACTCGTGGGGCGCGCAGACGGTGGGGACCCTGCTGGGCGCCCGCGTCCTCGACGCCGCCGGGACACCCGGAGAGGACTTCGCGCGACCGGGCATCCGCGGCGGCGTCCTCATCGCGGCCACCGGCACCGGTGACTCGCTCGTCCCGTTCGCGGAGGAGCACCTGCCCTTCATGAGGCCCGACTACAGCACGATGACGGCGCCCGCCCTCGTCATCGCGGGAGAGAAGGACCAGTCGAAGATGTCCACGCGCGGACCCGACTGGTTCCTCGACGCCTACGAGCTGAGCCCCTCGCCCAAGAACCTCCTCGTCGTGCCAGGCGGTGAGCACACGCTGGGCGGCATCGCCGGTGAGGCCGTCAGCGAGACGACCGACCCGGACCCCGCGCGCGTCGAGCTCGTCGCCGACGCGGTGAGCGCGTACCTGCGAGACCTGCTCGGCACGACGGACGGCGCGTGGGACTCGCTCTCCCGGGACCTGCAGGATCGGCACGGCGCGAGGCTGGAGCGGAAGAACTGACCCCCGGCCCGGAGCCGTCGCGCGAGCACAGCCCCGCGACGCCTGCGGGACTTGTCGGCGGAACGCCGTTCCCCTAACGTGCGGACCCCTGCTCGACCGCCTCCGACCGAACGGAACCTCATGGCTGCGCCGCCCTCTCCAGAGCGACCGGCCCAGCGTGCCGACGCGCGCCGCAACCAGGAGAACCTGCTCGAGGCGGCAGCCCGAGCCTTCGTCGACTCGGGGGTGGACGTTCCCGTGCGGGACATCGCGGCTCGCGCCGGGGTGGGCCTCGGGACGATCTACCGCCACTTCCCCACCCGCGCCGACCTCATCGTCGCGGTCTATCGACACCAGGTGGAGGCCTGTGCAGCGGCCGGTCCCGCTCTGCTGCAGGAGTGCGGCTCACCGGTCGTCGCACTCACGCGGTGGCTCGATCTCTTCGTCGACTTCCTCGTGACCAAGCGCGGCCTGGCCGAGGCGCTCAACTCCGACGACGCCGCGCTCGCGCCACTCCACGAGTTCTTCGTCGAGCGACTTGTCCCGGTGTGTGGCGACCTCCTCTCCGCGGCCTCCGCCGCCGGTGAGCTCCGTCGCGACGTCGGCGCCTACCAGCTCCTGCGGAGCATCGGGAACCTGTGCATCGGCGGAGAGCAGGACCCCCGGTACGCCCCGCGTTCGGCGGTCGAGATGATGCTCGCCGGCCTGCGGGAGCCCGGCTGACCGTCGCTGTGCACACGCGCGGCGCCCCGCCCGACCTGGTGGTCGGACGGGGCGCCGTGGTGTCGGTTCGGCGGCTGTGGCGTCAGCTCCCCCTGCGGAGCCGGCCAGGCCGCCTGGCCGTGAGTCCGGTCCACCGCGAGCCCCTGCGCCCTTGGTGGTTCGTCCTTCCTCACCGGTTCCGCCCTGCACGGAGTGGGTGAGTACTGACCCGAACTGCTGGATTCACTTGTCGTCCCGAAGACTTCTCGGGTGGCTTCCCTGCCAAGCCCTGTGGGCTGTCGCAGACCGGATTTCGTCGGGCCCCTGCGACCCTCTGTCCTGCCCTTCTGCTGACGATGACTTTACCGGGCCTTTACCCTCGGCGCTCGGAATGGATGGGTTCCGCCCTGAAGATCGGCCGAACGGATGAGTCAGAAATCTCCACGACCGTGCACTCATTCCGAAGCATTGTGACGAAACCGCCACGGATGCAGCGGAATCGTCGTCATGGGCCCGACCGCGAAGAGCGCCGCGCGGCTCTTGGATGCTGAGAACAAATGCGTCCGATGACGCCCGTTCACCTCGTGCGTCGGCTGGGACGTCACTGCGAGAGGACGAGGTCCAGCCGGTCGAGCAGCGCCTCGAGCGACCGCTCGAACTCCTCGACCGTGTGGTCCTCGGCGAGGAGCGGCGCGGTCCGCAGGATCGTCGGGAAGTCCTCGACCGACACCTCCTCCCCCGGCGGGCGGACGGCGGCCCCGCCCTCGTCGAGCGGCTCCTCCACCGGCGAGGTCGTCGCGCCGAGCGTCGCGACCTCGAGCAGCAGGTGGCCGAGCAGGAAGCTCGTGAAGACGCGGTAGGCCTCGACGGCCTGGGCGTCGGTGAAGCCACGGCGGGTCAGCCCGTCGAGGAACCCCTCGACGACGCGCAGGCTGCGCAGCGGGGGTCGCAGCCACGGCGCCGCCGGGTGGCGGGTCGCGACCAGCGGGAAGACCGCCGGGTGGGCGACGGCGAGCGAGCGCACCGAGTGCGCCATCCACTGGAGGAACGCCTGCCACCCGTCGGCCGGCTCGAAGAGGTCGCCGGGGTCGACGGCGATGGAGTCGACGAGCGAGTCGACGATCGCCTCGAGCAGGTCCTCGCGCCCGTTGACGTGGCGGTAGAGCGCCATCGCCTCGACCCCGAGCCGCGCTCCCAGCGAGCGCATGGTCAGCGCCTCGAGCCCCTCGGCGTCGATCATCGCGATGGCCTCCGCGACCACCACCTCACGGTCGAGCGGGCGGCGCGGCTCGGCCCTGTCCTGCGGCGACAGCTCGTCCGTCGGTGGCATGCGACCTCCTCGCGGGTGTCACCCCACCCTGCCACGGGGGCGCGACAGCAGGACCGGGGCAGGACGCGGCCGGCCGGGACGGTCCGATGTTTACGTCGTAAACACCCGGGGTACGCCACGTGGGCGCCGCTCTCGGCGCGCTCCGTGAGCCGCCCCAGCGGCCCCTCCGAAAGGCTTTCCATGAACGACGCACTGCGCGACGCCCTGGCGGCGGTCGCCACCTTCGTCCCCAGGTTGCTCCTGTTCCTCGTCATCCTGCTGATCGGCTTCGTCGTCGCGAAGGCCCTGGCCAAGGCGGTCTCGGCCGTCCTCACGCGCGTCGGGTTCGACCGCGCCATCGAGCGTGGCGGCATCGGCCGGATGCTCGAGTCCTCGTCGTACGACGCCTCCGACATCCTCGCGAAGATCGTCTACTACGCGATCCTGCTCTTCACCCTGCAGCTGGCCTTCAGCGCCTTCGGGCCCAACCCCATCAGCGAGCTGCTGACCGGCGTCATCGCCTTCCTGCCGCGCGTCTTCGTCGCCATCGTCATCGTCGTCGTGGCCGCCGCCGTCTCGGCCGCGGTCAAGGGCCTGATCCAGAACACGCTGGGCGGTCTCTCGTACGGCAAGGTCCTGGCGAACATCGCCGGCGTCTTCATCCTCGGTCTCGGCGTCATCGCCGCGCTCAACCAGGTCGGCATCGCCACGACCGTCACCACGCCCGTGCTCGTCGCGGTCCTCGCGACCATCGGCGGCATCCTCGTCGTCGGTGTCGGCGGCGGCCTGGTCAAGCCGATGCAGTCGCGCTGGGAGCGCTACCTCGGCACGGTCGAGGAGGAGGCTCCCAAGGTGCGCGCCCACGTCGCCGGCGCTCCGAGCGTCGAGGACCAGGCCCGCGACGCCGCGCGCCAGACGCGCGCCGCGACCCAGCCCACCTCGGCGTACGACGCCAGCACCCCCCGCTGACCGCCATGGCCACCCCGCACGAGGACAGGACCACCGTGGACCACACCGAGACCCCCCGCGACACCGTGCCGCGCGACGCCGCACCCACGCGTCACGAGGTGCTCGACGCCGAGAAGGAGCGATACGGCGGCATCAAGGTCGGCTCCGCCTTCTTCGGCTGGCTGACCGCCACCGGCTCCGCCGTGCTCCTCACCGCGCTCGTGGCCGCCGCCGGCACCGGCGTCGGCATCGCGACCGGCACCGACGTCCAGGACGCCGCCGATCGCGCCACCAGCGACCCCACCACCGTGGGGCTCGCCGGCGGCATCGCACTGCTCGTCGTCCTCTTCGTCGCGTACTACTGCGGCGGGTACGTGGCCGGCCGGATGGCCCGGTTCAACGGCGCCAAGCAGGGCCTCGCCGTCTGGCTCTGGGCCCTCGTCATCGCGCTCGTCGTCGCCGTCCTCGGCCTCGTCGCCGGTGACCGGTACAACGTGCTCGGCCAGCTCAACAGCTTCCCCCGGCTCCCCGTCGGCGAGGGCGACGTCGGCACCGCCGGCATCCTCGCGCTCGTCGGTGTCGCCGTCGTCAGCCTGCTCGGGGCCGTCCTCGGCGGCCTCGCCGGGATGCGCTTCCACCGCAAGGTCGACCGCGCCGGCCTCGGGGCCTGACGTGTGACCGGACGGGGCGCCCTCGCGCGGAGGGCGCCCCGTCACCGGCCGGCGGAGGCAGGATGCGTGGCCCGCGCCGCCGGTGGGTAGAGCCGGTGGGATACCGACCGGCGAGGCAGCGGCCTCGTCCCCACCATCCCGGGAGTGACGTCCGTGCCCCTCGCCGTCCAGCCTGATGCAGGCGCCCGCGTGCTCGTCGACCAGCCGGGACGGGTCCGCACGGTGGCTGTGGTGCCCGGTGGGCACGCGTACTCGCGGACGGTCATGCCCGTCGAGGCCGGGTTCGCCGCGTTGCCGGACCCCCATCCCGACCTGGAGGGTGAGGTGGCCGGGGCTCGCTGGTGGCCGCCGCGGATGCTGACCCCCGAGTGGGTCGCACGCTCCGACTTCGACCTCATGCACGTCCACTTCGGCGTGGAGCAGGTGCCGCTGTCCACGCTCGACCAGACCATCCGCACCCTGCGGGAGACGGGCCGACCGCTCGTCCAGACCGTCCACGACCTGGAGAACCCCCACCTGCACGACCAGGCCGGCCACGAGGAGCGGCTCTCCGTCCTCGTCGAGGCCGCCGACGCGGTGCTGACGCTGACCCCCGGGGCCGCGGCCGAGATCGAACGACGTTGGCACCGAACGGCAATCGTCGTGCCGCACCCCCACCTCGTCCCGCTGTCCAGTATGCGCGCGGCGCGTGACGCGCGGATGGCCGCCGCGCCGGCGAGACGCCCAGTCGTCGGGACGACGCTGAAGGACCTGCGGGCCGGCACGGACGCCGTCGGCCTGCTGCCCGCGCTGCGCCACCTGGCCCGGGAAATGCCCGAGGCCGACGTCTGCGTGTGGGTGCACGAACGGACCTGGGACGCACCGCCGGACGACCGGGCCCGTCAGGCGTGCCGCGCGCTGGCCGAGGCCACCGCCGACGGCGTCCGGCTCGTCGTGCATCAGCCCATGAACGACGACACCCTGTGGTCGCACCTGGCCTCGCTCGACGTCGCCGTCCTGCCCTACCGGCACGGGACGCACTCGGGATGGCTGGAGGCGTGCCACGACCTCGGCACGAGCGTCGTCGCGCCGGACGTCGGCCACCTCGTCGACCAGCGGCCGGAGGGCGTCTACCGGTGGCGGCTGGACGGCGCCGACGAGGCGTCGCTGCTCGGCGCCGTCGAGGGTGCGCTCCGGCTGCGCGCCGCAGGTCTCCCGGGTGCCGATGCCGACGCCCGCGCGCGGCAGGTCACCGAGGTGCGCGCCGTGCACGCGCAGGTGTACGCCGCGCTCCTCGCCCGGGGGTCCGCAGGATGAGCGAGGCGACGGCCCCGCAGGTCGACGACCTGCCGGTGCACTGGCTCCCGGGTCCCGACCGGCACGGGGTCACGCTGCTCGCCCGCCAGGTGGCCGACGCGGCCGGCGCCCCGGTCGTCCGGGGCCACGAGGTACCCGCCCGGCTCCACGGCCGCCCGGTCCATCTGCACTTCTCCACCGGCCTGTTCGGCTCCCCGGAGGCGGCCCGCGAGGTCGTGGTCGCGTGGGCATCCCGGACCCGGCTGAGCCTCACCCTCCACGACGTCCCGCAGCCGGCCGAGGGGTCGCGATGGGGGCGGCGCGCGGCGGTCTACTCCCACCTGGTGGCGCGCTCGTCCGCGTGGGCGGTCAACAGCCGCTGGGAGGCGACCCTCGCCGCGGCAGCCCTGCCACAGGCGCCCCGCGGCCCGGAGGTCATCCCTCTCCCCATCGTGCTGGAGCCCCGGTCGACCGGCCCGACGCGAGCCGTGGGCGCGGGCTCGGCCGTCCTGCCGACCGCCGTACCGCAGGCCCGGGACGGGTGGATCGGGCTGGTCGGCTGGGTCTACCCCGACAAGGGCCACGAGGAGGCCATCGAGCTCGCGGCGGCCCTGCGCTCGACCGGCCGCGCCCTCGGTGTCGCCGCCCTCGGGGGTGTGGTCGCCGGCCACGACGAGCTCGCGGACGACCTGGCGCGCCTCGCCGACCGCCTCGGGGTGGCGTGGCACGTCACCGGGTACCTCGACGACGACGCCCTGGTCCGGGCGATGCACGAGACCACGGTGCCGGTTGCCGCACACCGGCATCCGTCGGCGTCCGGGTCGGTCAACAGCTGGGTGGCCGCAGGCCGGCGACCCCTCCTGCGGGAGCACCCCTCCACGGTCGAGCTCGACGAGCTGCGTCCGGGTGCCCACCTCGTCCGCGGTCTCGACGCCTGGCCGGCCGAGGCCGCCCTGGCACTGGACGACCCCGCGCGGACCTGGCTGCCCCCCGACTACCGGCCGCCCCACACGCTGGACGACGTGGTGCGCACCTACCGGTCCTGGTGGGCGCGGTGAGTCCGCAACCCCCGTGGGGCGCAGCCGTACCGGGCAACCGCTGGGACCTCGTCGAGGGGCAGGACGCGCCGGTCCGCAGCGTCGGTGTCGTGGTGCTCCACTACCGCCAGCAGCGTGAGCTCGACCGCACCCTCCACGCACTCGCTCGCCAGGACTACCCCGCGGACGCGGTCGAGGTGGTCGTCACCGACGACGGCAGCGACCCGCTGCCGCGCGTCCCCGACGGCGTGGGCCTGGTGACGCAGGAGGACCGCGGCTTCCGGGCGGCCGCCGCCCGCAACGCCGGTGCTCGGCGGACCCGGGCCGACGTGCTCGTCTTCCTCGACGCCGACTCCACGCCCGAGCCGTCGTTCCTCCGCGCCGTCACACGGCTGCCGCGGCTGCTGCCGGAGGCCGTCGTCGTCGGTCGGCGACGGCACGCCGACCTCGCGACCGTCCCGCTCGATGCGCCCGTCGAGACCAACGGACCCGCGCACGAGCTGCCCGAGCCGGCGTGGCTGCGGGAGGCGTACGCCGGCTCGGCCGACCTGCTCCACGCCGACGCGCTCTCGTTCCGGCACGTGATCTCGGCGGCGGTGGCGTGCAGCCGCTGGTGGTTCGACCACGTCGGTGGCTTCGACGAGGGGTTCACCACCTACGGCGGCGAGGACTGGGAGTGGGCCGCGCGCGCCTGGGAGGCCGGTGGCCTGCTCGCCCACGCCGCCGACGCGACCGTCTGGCACGACGGCCCCGACGCGGGCGAGGAGCCCCGGGACTGGGGACGCGAGGGCGCCGTCCACGCGAAGGACCTCGAGTCGCTCGCCGTCGCCACTCGCGTCGGCGTCCCCGGGGTCACCACCCGGGCCCTCGACCTGGGCGCGGACGACGTGGTCGTGACGGTGCCACCCGGCGTCGACCTCGCCGCCCTCGTCATCACGCTCGACCCCCTCCTCCAGGCCGTTCCGACCGCACGACTGCTTCTCGGCGACGCCCACGCGGCGCTGCTGCCGCAGGAGCACCGGGTGCGTCCTCGCCCCGACGGGGACGTCGACGGCGTCCCCGACGTGGCGCTGCTGGACACGGTCGGGCGCTACCGGCGCCACGTCCACGTGCACGCGCCCGCCCACGCCTCCCCCGCGACCTGGCACCGGCTGCTCTCCGACGTGGACCGGGCCGACGCTCCGGCATCGGTCACCGTCGAGCACGACCGCCGGCCGCTCCTCGAGGTCCGGTCGCTGCGAGCGCTACGTCGGGCCGCGCTCTGGGACCGGCCGGACCTCGTTGCCTCGCAGCCGCTTTCCGCCGCAGCCGTGGACGTCACGCCGACCGGTTCCGGCGTGGCGGGTCGTCTGCTGAAGGCCGGGCTCGCAGGACCGGGGGGGTCGGGTCGGTCGCGCGGTCAGAACGCGTAGGAGAACCGCTCGAGGTCGGCGGCGTGGGCGGTCTGCACGAGGGCGCGGCTGGCGGCGTCGTACGCACGCCAGTAGGCCCGCTCGCGGTCGGTGACGTTGGTGGGCGCGACGGCGAGCTCGAGGCCGAGCAGGTTGTGGAGGTCCTCCTCCAGGTGCTCCATCCGCAGGACGACGTCGGCTTCCTCGACGTGGCCACGGTTGACGCGCCGCTCGCCGGGGCCATCGATGGCCAGCGCAAGCCACTCGCCGAACTCGAGCGTCACGGCATCCACGATGCGCCCGACCGCGCCGGGGGTGGCGTACACCCAGGAGTCCGGCTGCCGCAGCTCGTGCACCCAGCGACGGCGGCTGCGTTCGTACTCCGCGACGTAGAAGTCGAACGGGTTGCGGGTCGTCGTGACCACGCGCAGCCCGTGGTCCGGTGCCAGGAACCCGGCACTGACGAGCTGGGCGGCGGTCGCGTGCTTGACGTCGATGCCCTCGACCCGCACTGCGTCGGCGGCGGGCACCTCGACGACACCGCCCCGCGCGAACAGGGCCTCGCGCAGCGCCGTGCTGGCCGTGCCGGGTGCCGCCGTGAACAGCAGCCCCGACCCCGCGTCGAGCAACGCCATCAGCGGACCACGTCGGCGAGGGGCATGGCGCAGGAGGCAGGTGTCATGGGTCGAGTCTCGGTGACGGCGCCGTCACCTCGAGCGATCGGTGCAGGGGGATCGGGACCACGGACGACGCCGAGCACCGACGAGGGGGCCGATCCTCCACGTGTTCGTGGACCGGTCGGGGGGAGCACGAGCGGCCCCACACCGGTCGGCTCTCGCTAGGGTGCGACGGCAGAGCCCGAGGGAAGGTGCGACCCGTGGAGATGTCGGAGCTGGACGAGCTGGCGGCCGGGCTCGCGGGGGTGCGGGCCACCCGGTCGGACGGCCGGACCCACTGGCGGTACGACGGCCGGTTGGTCGCTCGTCAGCTCGACGACTCCCACGTCGTGCTCCGGGCGGACCTCGACTACCGGGACCAGATCGTCACGCAGTTCCCCGCGACGTTCAGCATCCCGCCCCGCTTCGCCACGCACATGATGGTCGTGGCGGACCTCGCCAACGGTGATGCGGGTGCCATCGAGGACGCGCTCGAGGCTGCGTGGCGGCTCCAGCGACGGTG
Organism: Phycicoccus mangrovi; assembly: GCF_018729305.1. NCBI lineage: Bacteria > Bacillati > Actinomycetota > Actinomycetes > Micrococcales > Intrasporangiaceae > Phycicoccus > Phycicoccus mangrovi. The sequence continues at coordinate 71,326 of NZ_JAHHWP010000012.1, forward strand.
ATCGCACGCCGGATGCGGCGTCACCGACCCCAGGACCGACCGGGCCGCGCCATCCGGCGTTCGCGTACCTGTCGATCACCTCGAGGCATCGCCGGACCTGGACGGCGCCCGCGGGGTTCCTCCAGCCCAGCTTCTCCAGCGCCCAGCCGACGGCGAAGGCCGGGACCAGCCCCGCGGCCGCCGACGTCGGATCCGCGACGCGCGCGTAACCGCGGCACAGCACCTCCGACCAGTCGTGCCACGGGTCGCCGGCGGAGACCTCCCACCGCGCCAGGTCGAAGGCCGGTGGCGCCGGCCCGGCGAACTCCCAGTCGATGACGCCGACGATCCTGCGGTCGTCGACCACGAGGTTCTTGGGCATGAAGTCCCCGTGCGCCAAGGGCAGTGGGCCGAGAGGGCGGTGCGCCACCCGGCGCGCGAGCTCGACGCCCCGTTCGACGATCGTGACCCCGGCATCGCCGACCTCCCGCCCCACGGTGACCAGCGCCCGCGCCGTCGCGGCGTCGTCCGGGGGCCGGAGCTCGTGACGGGTCCCACCCGCTGGAGCCAGCGTGTGGATCCGCGCGAGGAGCTCGCCCGCATCGGCCGTCAACCGCTCGAGGTCGCGGGTCGGCAGCTCGGCGCCCAGCGTGTCCAGGGACCGGCCGGGGATGAAATCGAGCACGCAGAAGGACAGCACGCTCGTCTCGTCCTCGACGTGCTGGACCCCCAGCGGCGCCGGCGCTGGCACACCCGCTGCGCGCGCCTGCTCCATCAGGCGTGGCTCGTCGGCGAACCACGGCACCGGATGCTTGGCCACCCGCACGACCACCTCGCTCCCGCCGGACAGCCCGGCGAGGTAGGTCTCGTTCATGCCCCCACCGGTCAGGCCGACCAGCCGGTCGACGGCTCGTCCACACACCTGCCGCACGGCCGCATCCATCGACGAACGAGCCGTGGTCACCACCGAGCCATCCTCCCGGATCACCCGACCACCTGGCGCCGGGCTATCTGGGAGGGTGTAGTCCCGTGCGCACGTTCGACGAGCTGGTGGCCGAGGCCGAGGCGGCGGACGTCACCGGGTGGGGCTTCGGATGGCTGCAGGGCCGGGCCGTCGAGGAGCGCCCTCCGTGGGGTTTCGCCCGCCTCCTCGCGGAGCGGCTCGCGACGGTCGGTCGCGCGCTGGACCTCGACACCGGGGGCGGCGAGGTCGTCGATGAGGCACCGGTGCTTCCCGCGACGATGGTGGTCACGGAGTCCTGGCCGCCGAACGCCGAGCGGGCGCGGGAGACGTTGGGACCGCGCGGCGTCCGGGTCGTCGAGACGACGGACGGGGCACCGCTGCCGTTCCCGGACCGGTCCTTCGACCTGGTCACGGCCCGTCACCCGGTCCGGCCCGACTGGCCGGAGATCCACCGGGTGCTGCGGCCGAACGGGCTCTACCTCGCCCAGCACGTCGGCCCGGCCTCGGCGTTCGAGCTGATCGAGCACCTGCTCGGGCCGCTCCCCGAGCAGCGCCTGGGACGTGACCCCCGTCGCGAGGCGAGCGACGCCGAGGCCGCCGGGTTGACCGTCGAGACCCTCCGGACGGCCAGGTGCCGGATGGAGTTCCACGACGTCGGCGCCGTCGTCTGGATCCTGCGCAAGTGCGTCTGGTGGGTCCCGGACTTCGGCGTCGACCGGTACGAGCGTCAGCTGCGCGAGCTCGATGCGGGGATGCGGGCCGGTCGACCCTTCGTGGCGCACTCCACCCGCCACCTCATCGCCGCGAGGCGATAGGCGCCACCGCTGAGGGCGGGCAGCAGTCTCCGGCCAGCGCTGCGCCGCAACCAGTTCGCGGTCCGCATCGTGGGCTCAGCGCGGAGACTCGTGGCCCTCGTCGCGATGAAGGGCAGCGTGGAGCACGACGCCCACCGCGGCCCCGAGGAAGGCCATCGCGGTCAGGTAGGCGACCAACCCCATGTCGCCGAACGGGGACCGGACGCACTCCTGGCTCAGCTGCGTCACGGCTCCTCCGATGCCGGTGAACGGGCCACCGATGGGGCATGACGTCGCGAAGGAACCGAACGTGACTGCCGCGAACACTCCGCCGACCAGGCTTCCGACCGCGGCGCCGGGAAGCCATCCGATGGCCTTGCCGAGAGCGTCCCAGTTCATGACAGAGATCAATACGCCCACCCGGCGAGGCGATGCAAGAGGCACAGGTCGCCGGGCAGCGCGCCTTCGCTGGCCACGGGTGGGCCCCGTCCGCCGGCGCAGATCCGGTCTGCTCGCAGCGGATGGACGCTCGGCCGAGTCGAGTGAGTAGAACACGCCGTCTGCGGGGGGCCGCAGACGGCGTGTTCTACCCACTCGACGGGGTGGCGGCAGTGCCGGTCTGTGCCGCTGCTCAGCCACAAACTTGTACCTCATGGAAGAGCGTCAAGGATCAGCCGAAGCGATGTCAGGCCTCACGCGAGCCACTGTCGCGGCTCGTGGCGTCGCAGCTGGGGTCATCACCCCGGCTGTGACGCCATCAACGACACCACCGGGCGCAGCGAGACCGAGATGGAGCTGGCGGGGGGACTCGAACCCCCAACCCCCTGTTTACAAGACAGGTGCGCTACCGATTGCGCCACGCCAGCGGGCCGACCCGGAGGCCGACGGCCCCACACTCTATCGGCCGCTCCACAGCCCGATGCGCGGCTTTAGGGCAGCGCGTAACGGACCCCCGCGCAGCTCATCCGGTGGAGGTGAAAACCGACCCTGACGTGGTCGGGTTTCACCTCGAACCGGCGCGGGGTCAGCCGGCCTGCGGGTCCGCGGGGTCGGTGGTGGGGAGGGCCATCGTCTCGTCGACCGGCTGCTGCTCCGCCGGGGGCGCCGCCACGGGCACAGGAGCCGCAGCAGGCGTACGGACGACCGGGTTCTGGAGCGTCGAGGCGACGATGCCGACGCCGACGACCGCGACGAGCCACGCGAGGCCGAAGCGGTACACGGCCTGGTCGATCGAGAGGTTGCCGGCGTAGACGAGCATCCCCGCGGGGACGAACAGCGCGACCCCGAAGAGCGCGCCGAACGCGAAGCGCTCCGGCGAGTGCGGCTTCGCGGTCTTGGCCTTCGCCTCTCCCCCACCCTTCTTGCGGCCCACGTCAGACCCCCGCCGTGCCGAGCGCGTCGGCGGCGGCGACGTCGACGACGCCGGCCGTGGTCAGGCGCAGGTGGCCACCAAGCTCCTGGTACGCGAGCACCGGCAGCTGCGGGGCCGCGCCCTCGACGAGCCGGCGCACCGCCCGCCGCAGCGGCTGCGCGCACACGAGCACCGGCTGCACGCCGCCCTCCTCGACCGTGCGCGAGACGCGGGCGGCCTCGGTGGCGAGCCGGTCGGCGAAGTAGGGGTCGAGCAGCAGCTGAGGGCCGCCGTCACCGGAGCGCAGCGACTCGAGCAGCTTCTGCTCCAGCCGCGGCTCGAAGGTCAGCACGTGCAGGTCGCCGTTGGAGGCGTGCGACGCGGCGATGGCCGGGCCCAGGGCCAGGCGAGCGGCCTCGACGAGCTGGTCGGGGTCGGTGGTGACGCGGGCCCGCAGCGAGATCGCCTCGAAGATCCGGACGAGGTCGCGGATGCCGACGCCCTCGACGAGCAGCCCCTTGAGGACGCGCTGGATCTCGCCGAGCGCGAGCGGGTTGGGGGTGAGCTCCTCGATGACCTGCGGGTGCGTCGAGCGGACGGCGTCGACGAGCAGCTTGACGTCCTCGCGGCCGAGCAGGTCGGCGGCGTGCCGGCGCACGGTCTCGGCGAGGTGCGTGGTGATGACCGACGAGCGGTCGACGACCGTGCCGTCGAGGGCCTCGGCGCGGCCGCGCAGGTGCGCGGCGACCCACTTGGCCTCGAGGCCGAACACCGGCTCGCGGGTCGGGATGCCCTCGAGGTGCGCGATGGCGTCGCCGATGACGAGCACGTGCCCGGCGGGCGCCTCGCCACGGGCGACCTCGACGCCGTGGACCCGGATCGCGTAGGTGTGCGAGGGCAGGTCGAGGTTGTCGCGGGTGCGCACGAGCGGGATGACGACGCCGAGCTCCATCGCGAGCTTGCGGCGCAGCGCCTTGACCCGGCCGAGCAGGTCGCCGCCGTTGTCGGCGTCGACGAGGCCGATGAGGTCGAAGGCCAGCTCGAGCTCGAGCGGCTCGACGCGGATGTCGTGGGCGAGGACCTGCGGGCTGTCCGGCGACGGCAGGGCCTCGCGCTCGGCGGCGGCCTCCTCGGCGCGGCGGGCCTCCTCGCGCTCCTCGAGCTTCGGCATCGCGCGGGCCAGGAGCACCGCGCCCCCGCCGATGAGGATGAACGGCAGCTTCGGCAGGGCCGGCACGAGGGCCAGCGCCATGATGACGACGCCGGCGATCTGGATGGCCCCGCGCTGCTGGCCGAACTGGTGGATGATGTCGCCGCCCATGTCGCGCTCGGTCGAGGCGCGGGTGACGATGATGCCGGTCGACATCGACAGCAGCAGGGCGGGGATCTGCGAGACGAGGCCGTCGCCGACCGACAGGAGGCTGTAGGTCTGGACCGCGTCCCCGACGGCCTGGCCGTTCTGGACGACGCCGATGACGAGGCCGCCGATGAGGTTGACGAGCGTGATGACGATGGCGGCGATCGCGTCGCCCTTGACGAACTTCGAGGCACCGTCCATCGCGCCGTAGAAGTCCGCCTCCCCCGAGACCTCCTTGCGGCGGCGCCGCGCCTCGTCCTCGTCGATGAGGCCCGAGTTGAGGTCGGCGTCGATGGCCATCTGCTTGCCGGGCATCGCGTCGAGGGTGAAGCGGGCGGCCACCTCGGCCACGCGCCCGGCACCGTTGGTGATGACGACGAACTGGATGACGACGAGGATGAGGAAGATGACGAGGCCGACGACGAGCGAGCTGCCGACGACGAAGTGACCGAACGCCTCGATGACCTTGCCGGCGAACCCGTCGACGAGCACGAGGCGGGTCGCGCTGATGTTGAGCGCCAGCCGGAAGAGCGTCGCGACGAGCAGCAGCGACGGGAAGACCGCGAAGTCCAGCGGCCGCGTCACGCGCAGGGCCACGAGCAGGACGAGCACCGAGATCGTGAGGTTGAGGGCCAGCAGCAGGTCGAGCAGCATGCTCGGCACCGGCACGACCATCATGACGACGACGCCGACGACGGCCGCCGGGATGCCGATCTGGCTCAGCCGTGCGTTCTTCATCGGACCTCGCGGTGGCGACGGGAGCGGGTGGTGGCAGTCATCTCGGGACTCCCATCGGCAGACGGGGACGTGACCTGAGGGGTGCGGACGGTCGGTGTGCTCACGCGGCGACCCCCGCCCGGTCGGTGCCCGCGTACGGGCTGCGGTGGAAACCGCTCGTCACGCCGCGGCGCTTGAGCCCGAGGACGAAGACGAACACGCCGGCGACGGCGTCGAACAGCTCCGGCGGGATCTCGTCGCCGACGTCGCACATCCGGTAGACGGTGCGCGCGAGCGGCACGTCCTCGACCATCGGCAGCCGCAGCTCGGCCGCCTCCTCGCGGATGCGGGCCGCCGCCGCGCCGGCGCCGCGCGCGACGACTCGCGGTGCGCCGAGGCCCATCTCGTACTTGAGCGCGACCGCGACGTGGGTCGGGTTGACGAGCACGACGTCGGCCGAGGCGAGGTTGGAGAGCATCCGGTTGCGGCTCATCTCGCGCTGCTTGCCGCGGATCATGCCCTTGAGCAGCGGGTCGCCCTCGGACTGCTTGTGCTCGCGCCTGATCTCGTCCTGGCTCATCTTCAGCTGCGACCCGATGCGCCGCTTCTCCATGACGAAGTCCGCCGCGGCGAGCACGAGCCCGACGCCGGCGACGAGCCGCAGGACGTGCGTCACGGCGCCGACGGTGGCGGAGGCCGCCGCCCCAAGGGACCACGAGCCGTGGGTCGTCATGAGGATCGCGACGTCGCGCAGCTCGGTGTACCCGACCCACCCGAAGATGACGAACTTCAGCAGGGTCTTGCCGAGGGTCCACGCGGCGTGCGCGGAGACGAGCTGCTTCAGCCCCTTGGCCGGGTTGAGCACACCGAAGTTGGGCTTGAACTTGCCGGGGTAGACCCGGATGCCGCCCTGCGCCGCGCTGCTGGCCAGCGCGGCGACGACCATGACGCCGAGGAACGGCGCGAGCACCTTGACGGCGTCGATCCCGGTCTGCCGCAGCACGGTCACGCCGCGCTCGGGCTGCGGGTCGAGGATGACCTCGCGCAGCCCCTGGAGGGTGGCGGCGAACAGCTCGGACAGCCCGGAGACGAGGTGCGGCAGGACGACGGACGCGAGCATGACGGCCGCCCACGCGCTGAGCTCGGCGGTGCGGGCGACCTGCCCGTCGCGGCGCGCCTTCTTGAGCCGCTGCGGGGTGGGCTTCTCGGTCTTCTGCGACTTGTCGCTCACCGGCTCACCCACCCGCCCCGAGCATCCGCGCCACCGACGTCATGTCGCGGCCGGTCTGGTCGAGCAGCTCGCTGACGACCCCGGGCAGCAGCGCGAAGGCCATCCCCGCGAAGGAGATGACGAGGATGATCTTCACGGGGAAGCTGATCGCGAAGATGTTGAGCGTTGGGACGGCTCGCGACACGAGGCCGAGCGCGATCTCCGAGAGGAAGAGCACGACGAGCACCGGCGCCGCCACCTGGAGCGCGCCGCCGAGGAAGGTGCCGATGCCGTCGGTGACGAGCCGGGCGAGGTCGCCGAGGGCCATCGGGTGCAGCGGCAGGACCGTGAACGTCGAGATGAGCCCCCGCACGAGGAAGAGGTGCCCGCCGGTCGCGAAGAGCAGCGTGATCGCGAGCAGCTGGTGGATGCGCCCGAAGATGCTGCTCGTCGCGTTCGACATCGGGTCGTAGAGCGAGGCGAGCGTGAAGCCGCTCGCGAGGTCGAGCAGCTCGCCGGCGGCCTGCACGACCGCGAAGGCCAGCAGGACGACGAAGCCCATCGCCGCCCCGACGACCGCCTGGTACAGCGCCGCGCCGAGCAGCGGGAAGAGCTCGAGCGCCGGCGTCGCCTGGCCGCGGATGGCCGGCAGCACCGCGAGCGAGAGCGCCACGGCCAGACCGGCCTTGACGCGCGCCGGCACGGCCTTGCTGCTGAACGGCGGGGCGAGGAGGAAGAACACCGAGAGCCGGGTCGTCGCGAGCAGCAGCGTGACGAGCGAGTCGGCGGCGAACGCGATGGTCATCAGGTGAGCAGCTGCGGCAGGAGGTCGAACATGGCGCGGGTGAAGGACACCGCTTCCTGGAGCATCCAGTGGCCGGCGACGACGAGCACGAGCGCGACGCCGAGGAGCTTCGGCACGAAGCTGAGCGTCACCTCCTGCACCTGCGTGACCGCCTGGAAGAGCGAGATGACGAAGCCGATGGCCAGGGCGGTGAGCAGCACGGGCATCGCCAGCTTCGCGCTGACGATCATGGCCTGCACCCCGATGTGGACGATGTCGGCGTCGGTCACGTCCTCCCCCTCACCGGTAGCTCTGGACGAGGGCGGTGACGATGAGGCCCCAGCCGTCGACCATGACGAAGAGCAGGAGCTTGAAGGGCAGCGAGATGAGCGCGGGCGGCAGCATCATCATGCCCATCGACATGAGCACGGAGCTGACGACGACGTCGATGACGAGGAACGGCACGAAGATGACGAAGCCGATGATGAACGCCGACTTCAGCTCCGAGAGGACGAAGGCCGGGACCAGCGTCGTCAGCGGCACGTCGTCGACCGTCGCGGGCTTCTCCTCGCCGCTCAGCCTGACCATCGTCGCGAGCTCGGCCGGGCGGGTCTGCTCCCCCATGAACGTCCGCAGCGGCTTGACGGTGCGCTCGATCGCCTGCGACTGGGTGATGTCGCCCTTCATGTAGGGCTGGATGCCCTGGTCGTTCATCTGCGACAGGACCGGCGCCATGATGAAGAGGCTGAGGAAGAGCGCGAGGCCGACGAGGACCTGGTTCGGCGGGATGGTTTGGGTGCCGAGCGCGTTGCGGGTCAGCGACAGCACGACGATCACCTTGGTGAAGGCGGTCGTGAGGATGAGCAGCGCCGGCGCCAGCGACAGCACGGTGAGCAGGACGATGATCGTCACGGTCTGGCTCGGCTGCGTCGCGCCGCCGTCGAGCGTCACCGACACCCCACCGGGGGTGGGCGACGGGCTCGGGCCCGGCGCGGCCGACGCGAGGGCGGCGCCGGGGCCGAACGCCGTGAACAGCACGAGGCCGGTCACGAGCAGCGGGCGCACCCGCCGCAGGAGGGCGAGGGGACTAGGCACGACTCCCCTTGATCGCGCCGACGACGAGGCTCGCGGCGTTCCACGGCCAGCCGGTCGGCACCGGGGCGCCACCGGCCGCGGGGGCCGTGGGCCGGGGCAGGACGGGGCGGCGCGCCGCCGCGTGGCGACCGCCGCGGGTGGCCGGAGCCACGGGGGCGACGGCGACGGGCACGGTGGCCGCCGGGCCGAGGTCGAGGCCGGTCCCGTCGGCCTGCGCCCGCAGCGCGGCGGCGAAGTCCGGCGCGGCGGCGGGGGCGAGCGCGACGGTCGGGGCGGCGACCACGGGGGCCTCCTGCTCCGGCTCGACGACCTCGAGGACCTGCGGGTCGAGCTCGCGCAGGAGGGAGACGTGCTGGTCGGTGACGCCGAGGACGAGCACCTGCTCGCCGACGCGCACGACGTGGAGGGCGGACCCGCGGCCCAGCGCGCGCCGCGACAGCACCTCGACCTGCACCCCGGCACGCGAGCCGACCGCACCCCCGAGACCACGCTTGCGCGCCCAGCGGGCGAGCAGCACGAGGAGGGTGAGGACGACGCCGAGGGAGACGAGCAGCCGCAGCACGACGAGCACGACGGATCCGTCCATCAGGCGCCGAGCCCCAGGGCCGGGTCGGCGCTGATGATCTCGGTGACGCGGACGGCGTACTCGTCGTCGACGACGACGACCTCGCCGCGCGCCATGAGGGTGCCGTTGACGAGGACGTCGACCGGGCTGCCGGCCGGGCGGTCGAGCTCGACGACGGCGCCGGGGGCCATGCCGAGCACCTCGCGCACCGTCATCCGGCTGCGACCGAGCTCGACGCTGATGCCGAGCTCCACCTCGCGCAGCAGGTGCAGGCGGCGGGGGTCGACCGCGGCGGGCACGGCCGGCGCGGCGGGGGGCACGGCACCACCGAGCGGCGGCAGCGCGGGCGCGGCCTCGGCCATCGGGACGGGCGCCTCCTCACCGGTGACGGCGAACGGGTCCTGGGTGTCGGCGATGCTCATGGCGGGTCTCCGGTCGGGTCGAGGGTCAGGGGACGATCTGGACGGCGAGGCGGCGGCCGTGGCTGCCGGGCGTCGCGCGGGCGACGCGGGTGCCACCGGCGGACACGAGGAGCGGCTCCTCGGTGCGGTGGCGCAGGGGGACGACGTCGCCGACGGAGAGGGCGAAGACCTCGGCGGAGGTCAGCGTCACCTCGCGGAAGGAGACGGCGAGGTCGACCTCGACCTGGCCGAGGCGGTCGGTCACGACGCGGCGGACCTGCGCGGCCCGCTCCCCCGCGCCGTCGTCGTCGGCCATCTTGTCGAGGGAGGTGAGCAGCGGGGTGAGGGTGGCGAGCGTGATCGCGACCGTCAGCGGGACCGGCCGCTCGAAGACGAGCAGCTCGAGCTCGACCGTGACGACGGGGTCCGTGGTGCGGGCGACCTGGTGGAAGCGCACCGTCGACTCCAGCCCGGTCAGCGCGACGGGCAGGTCACCGATGACGGTGAACGCGAAGGGCAGCTCGCCGACCATCTGGGCCAGGAGCAGCTCGGCCACGCCGGACTCGATCTCGGTGAGGGGGCGCTCGGGCTGCCCGCCGGTGCCGGAGCCGCCGAGCATGCGGTCGACGAAGCCCATCGCGTCGCCGAGCGAGAGCTGGAGGTGGCCGCCGCCGGGGAGGTTCTCGACCGCGAGCGCGCCGAGCACGCTGGGGCGGGCCATCGACTCGAGGTACTCGCCGTAGGTGCACTGGCCGAGCGCGACCATCTTCGCGGGCACGATCGTGTGCAGGGCGGTCGACAGCACGGTGGAGACGCGCCGCGCCCAGGTCTCGACGACGACCTGGAGGGCCTGCTCGCGCTGTCGCGAGAGGCGGTCCGGGCTCCGGAAGTCGTACGTCTGTGGCTCCACACTCACGGCCTGCCCATCGGCACCCGCCGGGGGGACCTGAGCGCTTCGTGTCGCACGGGGGCAGCAAGGGCCGTTCGGCCGACCCGGTGGGGGACGAGCGCCCGAGTGGGCGGCGTCCCCCGACCGGGGGGCTGCGGGCCGGCTCCCTGTCCGTGCCGGCCCGAAGGCCGAGGGTCAGTGCAGGGTCACTGCATGACCAGCTCCGTCACGTAGACGTCCATCACGTCGCCGTCGTAACGCTTCTTGATCTCCTTCTCGAGCGTCTTGATGGCCGCCTCCTTGGTCTTCGGCTGCAGCATCTGCTCGTAGGTGCGCTGGCCGAGGATGCTGATGGCGGCGTCGCGCGCCTTGGCGCCGTTGACGCCCTCCTTGCCGGCGGCGGCCTGGGCCTCCTCGGTGACCTCGAGCGAGAGGCCCATCTTGAGGTAGCGGCCGTCGGAGAGGTTGAGGGTCAGCGGGTCGAGGTCGACGACGACACCGGGGGTCGGCTCGGGCTTCGGCGCCTCGGCGCCCTCGGCCGACGACGGCTTGAGGAAGAACCAGTACCCACCACCGCCCATGAGCAGGGCCACGACGATGGCGATGAGCATCATCGGCTTCTTCTTCTTCTCCGGCTCGGCCGCGGCGGCCGCGGCGGCGGGGACGGTGGCGGTGCTCATCGGGAGCCTCCTGAGGTGGCGGTGGAGGTGGCGGAGGTGGAGGAGGTGGCGGCCGGCGTCGCGGCGTGGACGACGACGGCGACGCGGCGGTTGCGGGCGCGGCCGGCCTCGGTCGTGTTGCTCGCGAGCGGGCGCTGGTCGGCGTAGCCGGCGGCGGAGAGCTGCTTGCTGCGCACGCCGGAGGCGATGAGGTACTCGAGCACCGTCGTCGCGCGGGAGGTCGAGAGCTCCCAGTTGGAGCGGTAGAAGCTCGCGACCGGCACGTCGTCGGTGTGGCCCTCGACGGTCATCGTGTTCGACAGCTGGCGCAGGGTCGGGGCCATCGCCGTGAGGACCTTGCGGCCCCCGTCGCGCAGCGTCGCCTGGCCCGGGTCGAAGAGGACGCGGTCGGAGACGATGTCGACGACGAGGCCGTCGTCACGCACCTCGAAGTGGGCCGCGTTGGCCATCCCCTGGGCCGCGAGGGCCTTGGTGATCTTCTGCCGGACCGCGGTCAGCTGGTCGCGCGAGGCCTGCTTGGCCTTCTCGTCCACCGGCACGCAGGTCTGCGACTTGCCGGGGGCCGACGCGATGTCACTCGTCACCTGCGGCGCGACCGGGGCGATCGCCTGGATGGCCGAGTCCACCGAGGTGCCGTCGAGGACGCCGTTGGTGTGGTTCGTGATCTGCGGGGCGCCGAACGACTCCTGGAGGCCCGAGGAGAGCTGGAGGAGCTTCTGCTGGTCGACCTGGCTGATCGCGAAGAGGACGATGAACAGGGCCATGAGCAGCGTGATCATGTCGGCGTAGCTGAGGAGCCAGCGCTCGGCGTTCTCGTGACCGCCCTCGTGCTCCTCCTCGTGCCCCTTGCGGCGCTTGCCGCCGGGCCCGGGGCCGCTCACGCCGCGTCCTGCAGCGGGGCGTCGCCGGCGATGACGGCGCGCAGCCGCTTCTCGACGACGCGGGGGCTGGTGCCGGCCTGGATCGACATGATGCCCTCGAGCACCATCTCGAGGTGCAGGGCCTCGGCCTCGCTGATCCGCTTGAGCTTGCTCGAGAGCGGCAGCCACATGACGTTGGCCGTCATGACGCCCCAGAGCGTCGCGACGAAGGCGCCGGCGATGAGGTGGCCGAGCTCCTCGGGGGCGTCGAGGTTGCTCAGGACGTGGATGAGGCCGATGACGGTGCCGATGATGCCGATGGTCGGCGCGTAGCCGCCCATGTCGGCGAAGAACTTGATGCCGAGCTGGTCGGCCTTCTTGCGCGTCTTGATGCGCGCGGCGAGGACGTCGTAGATCTCGTCGGCGTCGGTGCCGTCGACCGTCATCTCCAGGCCCTCGCGCAGGAACGGGTCCTCGGCGCTGCGGGCCTTCTCCTCGAGGGCGAGCAGGCCCTCGCGGCGGGCGATGTCGGCGAGGCCGATGAGCTCGGTCACGGCGTCGGCGCTCTTCGGGGCGGAGGTCGTGAAGGCCTTGACCGTCTGCTTGAGGATCGAGGAGACGTCGGAGAGGAAGCCACCGGCGACGGCGGCGCCGATGCTGCCGAGGAAGACGAGGATGATCGGCGGGATGAGGATGATCGAGGTGGGCGAGGCGCCCTCCATGATCAGCGAGACGATGACCGCCACGAAGACGAGGATGATCCCGCCGATGGTCGCGAGCTCCATGGCTCAGTCCTCCAGGCCGCGGACGGCACGAAGGGCCACACGGCCGGCGCCGGGACGGGACCCGGGCTGGCCGGTGCCGGACTCCTCGGCGGCGTGCAGGACCGAGGCGCGCGACTCGCGCATGATCGAGACGACCTCGTCGAGGGTCTCCTGCACGACGTAGCGCGAGCCGGTGACGAGCAGGACGATGGTGTCCGGGGTCTCGTCGACGCGCTCGACGAGGTCGGGGTTGATCCCGAAGCGCGTGCCGTTGCGGCGGGTGAGGATGATCATGGGGCCGGGTCCGTCCTGGGTGTGCTGGATGCGCCGTCCGTGGCGCGTCGGGGTTCCCATCGGCAGCCGGGCCCAGGACTTGAGGTCCTGGCGGGTACCGACGAGGGGGATCGCGGGGGCCACCGGGCCGTCCGCTGGGTCGTGCGAGGGGTCGTGCGGGAGGTCCTGCGGGAGGTCGTGCGCGGGGCGGGCCGACGGGCACGCCAGCGGGCCCGCCCCCGAGGGGGGCGGGCCCGCCGTGGGACCGTCGGTCATCGACCGGCTCCGGCTCAGCGCTTGAGGTTGACGAGGTCCTGGAGGATCTCGTCGGAGGCGCTGACGACGCGGGAGTTGGCCTGGAAGCCGCGCTGGATCATCACGAGGTTCGTGAACTCCTGCGCGAGGTCGACGTTGCTCATCTCGAGCCGGCCGGCCGCGATGGACCCGCGCCCGCCGGAGCCCGGCACGCCGATGGCCGGCTGGCCGGAGGCGGCGGAGACGCGGTACGAGGTGTCGCCGGCCTTCTCGAGGCCCTCCGGGTTGCCGAAGTACGCGAGGGCGACCATGCCGAGGGACTGGGTGCGCCCGTTGGAGAACGAGCCCGTGATGACGCCGTCGGCGCCCACGCCCCAGCTCTGCAGCTGGCCGGCCGAGGAGCCGTCCTGGCCGCGCAGGGTCGCCGTGCTGGCACCGGCGTACTGCGTGAGCGGCGTGCCGTCGCCGGCGAGGTTGACCGCGACGTCGCCGGGGAAGACGAAGCCCGCGGAGGCGAGCGCGCCGTTGGTCAACGTCACCGTCTCGGGCGTGAAGGCCATCGTCGTGGAGTTCCACGCGAGGTTGGCCGAGCCGACGGTCGCGGTGCTGCCGGCCGAGTTCGTCACCGTGGCGACGGCGGACCACGTGTCCGTGCCGGTCTTGGTGTAGGTCAGCGTGACCGGGATGCTGCGGCCGGTCTGGTCGAAGACGTCGATGCCGTTGACGACGGTCGCGCCGACCGCGGCGTCGGCGGAGAGGTTGCCGCCCGCGTCGACCGCCTGCGTCGGGGTCGGCGCCATGATGAGGCCGGTCGGCACGCGCAGGCCGGTCATCGAGGTGCCGGTGTTGATCTGGCCGTCGACGGCCAGCCAGCCCTGCACGACACCGCCGTTGGGCGAGGTGAGGTTGCCCTGGTCGTCGAGCGAGAAGCCGCCGGAGCGCGTGTACACCTGCGAGCCGGCCTGCTGGACGATGAAGAACCCGTCGCCGGAGATCATCAGGTCGCTCGGGCGGTTGGTCGTCTGGGCGCTGCCCTGGCTGAAGTTCGTCGCGACACCCGCGACCTGGACGCCGAGGCCGACCTGCGCCGGGTTGACGCCGCCGCCGCCGGCGCGCAGCGCCTGGCTGAGGGTGTCCTGGAACTGGGTCTGGCTGGACTTGAAGCCCGCGGTGTTGACGTTGGCGATGTTGTTGCCGATGACGTCCATCGCGGTCTGGTGGCTGCGCATGCCGGTGACGGCGGAGAAGAGCGAACGGAGCATGGTGGGGGTCCTTCGGGGTCGGTGGTGCGAGGTCGGGGCGGCGCGGCTCAGGCCGTGCCGGACTGGCTGACGCGGGAGACGACGGAGAGGGGTACCTCGGCGTCGCCGACGACGAGGAGGGGTCCGGTGGCGTCGAGCTTGACGGCCTGCACCACACCGGACTTGGTGACGCCGTCGGCGGTCCAGCTGACGTCCTTGCCGACGAGGGCGAGGGCGCTCAGGCTGTTCTGGCCGCCGATGATGGCGGCGTTCTGGGACACGAGCTGGTTCATGCTCTCGACCATCTGCATCTGCGCGGTCTGCGCCATGAAGGCCGAGCTGTCGACCGGCTTGCTCGGGTCCTGGTACTTCAGCTGGGCGACGAGCAGCTTGAGGAAGGCGCCGGAGTCGATCGAGTTCTTGCCGGCGTTCGTCGCGGCCGTCGAGCCGGCGGCGGCCGCCTGCCCCGCGGCGGCGGCGCCGGTGGGGATCGTGGTCATCGGGTTCACATCCTCAGGTCGAGTCGGGAGTCGGTGTGCTGGAGGGGTGCCGGCGTCGGAGCCGCGAGCGGTGGCGCCGGGCCGTGGCGGACGGTCACGTGCCCGCTCGTGCGCGGCTGCCGGAGGTCCTGCGCGTCGGCGCCGTTCCGGCCGGGGGTGCTGCCGGAGCCGACGTCGAGGCTGGTGGCCCGCAGGCCGGACTCCTCGAGGCGGGCCTTCAGCTCGGTGAGGCCGTCGCGGAGCGCGTCGCGCGTGCCGGTCTCGGCGGCGGTCAGGTGCATCCGCACCTCGTCGCCGCTCACCGACAGGCGCACGTGCACGGCGCCGAGGCCGTCGGGGTCGAGGCGGATGGTCAGCTCGTGGCTGCCGTCGGCGCCCGTGAGGAGCGGACCCACGGCGGTGAGGACCTGGGTGTGTGCCGGCTGCGGGACGGGAGCGGCGGCCGGGGTGGCCACCGCGGCCGTCGCGCCGGTGACGGGGGACGGCGCCGCGAGGGCGGGAGCCACCACGGTCGGTGTCGGGGTGGTGTCGGGCGTGCTCGCGGCGGCCGTCGTCAGGGCCTCGTGCACCGCGGCGTGGACGGGCGCGGGGACGTCGGTCGCGGCCGGGGCGGGCGCGTCGGCCGCCGTCGCCCCGGTCGTCGGCGCGGGCGCGGCGTCGCCGGTGGCACCCGCCGATGCGGGCGCGCCGGCCGGGGCCGGGGTCGCGGGCGTCGTGGCGGGAGCGCTCGTCGGCGCGGGCGCGGCGTCGCCGGTGGCACCCGCCGATGCGGGCGCGCCGGCCGGGGCCGGGGTCGCGGGCGTCGTGGCGGGAGCGCTCGTCGGGGCCGCCGCGTCGGGGGCGGTGGTGGCGGACCCCGGGGCCGTGGTGGTCGCGGCGTCCGTGGCCGGGACGGTCGCGCCGGAGGTCGCCGTGCCGTCGGTCGTCGTGCCCTGGTCCGGGGCGACCGTGGTCGTCGTGGGCGCCGTGCTCGGGGCGGCGGCGGGAACGACCGGCGTCGCGGGGGCGGCACCGGCCGGGACGGTCGCGGCGTCGACCGCGCCGACGGCGGTGACCGCCGGGGCGTCGACCGGTGCGGGGTTCGCGGCGACGGCCACCGGGGCGCCGGCGACGACGGGGAGGACGACCGCGGGCGGGGTGGCCGGGGCGGGCACGGCCGTCGGCGTGGCCTCGGAGGCGGTGGTGCCGACCGCAGCGGTCGCGGCGGTGTCGGTGGTGTCCGTGGTGTCGGCGGCGGTGGCGACCGGTCGGTCGGCTCCCCCGTCGTCCGGGGTCGTGCGGGCGGCCGGCAGGTCGCCGGCGCGGTCGGCGCCCCGGCCGCGGGCCGGCTTGGTCTCGACGGGCCGTCGCTCGCGCGGGTCGGCCGGATCGACGCGCTCCCCCGCGTGCGAGGGCTCGCCCGTCGCGGGGGCGGCGCCCGACCGGGCCGCGAGGACGGCCGCGAAGCCGTCCTCGGACGCGGCGGGGCGCCCGGGGCGCGCGGCGCCGGGCTGCGGCGCGACGCTCGGCGTGACGACGAGGGACATCAGCTCACTCCCAGGGTGCCGAGGACTCGGCGGACGTACTGCTGGGTCTCCGCGTACGGCGGGATGCCGCCGTAGCGCTGCACGGCACCGGCGCCGGCGTTGTAGGCCGCGACCGCGAGGTCGAGCCGGCCGAAGCGCGAGAGGTCGCGCTTGAGCATCCGGGCCGCGCCGTCGACGGCCTGGGCCGGGTCGAACGGGTCGACCCCGAGGCCGCGCGCGGTCGCCGGCATCAGCTGCATGAGGCCTTGCGCGCCCGCGCCGCTGACCGCCCGGGTGTTGTACCCGCTCTCGGCCTTGGCGACCGCGTCGAGCAGGCCGGCCGGGAGGCCGTAGCGCGCGGTGGCGGCCGAGAACAGCTGCTGCAGACCGGTCGGCGCACCGCTGCCCGAGACCGCCCCCACACCACCGGTCATGGCGGCGACGCCGACACCGGGGACGCCCTCGGCGACCGTCGGGCCGATCCGGCGGATGGCCGACGGGGTCTTGTAGACGTCCTGGACCTTCACGACGTCCCCGCGCTTCGGGGCCGCGATCATCTTGCCGTCGCCGAGGTAGATGGCGATGTGCGTGACCGGGGAGTTGAAGGCGAGCAGGTCGCCGGGCTGGGCGTGGGCGAGGTCGGGGACGGCCGTGCCCTCGCGGGCCTGGTCGGCGGCGACGCGCGGGAGGCGCACGCCGACGTCGCCGTAGGCGCGCTGGACCAGGCCCGAGCAGTCGAGGCCGCTCGGCGAGGTGCCACCCCACACGTAGGGGACGCCGAGGTACTTCTTCGCGGCGGCGACCGCCCGCGAGCCGACGTCGGTGCCGCCCCCGAAGGAGCCGGCCCCGAGGTCCGCGCTGCCGTCGACGCCCTCGAGCGCCGCGCCGTAGACGGAGTCGAAGGAGGACGCGCCCGTGGCGGCCGCCGTCTGGGTGCGGGCGCCGCCGGAGACGGACGCGATGGTGCTCTGGATGGCGGCCATCCGGGCGAGGGCGGCGGCGGGGCCGGAGGTGTCGACGCTCACGCCTCGTCCTCCGTCCGGCGGCCGCGCACCGACTCCTCGGCGGTCTGCTCGTCGGCCGCGAGGACCTCGAGGCGCTGCTCCTCGGCCGCGCGCTCGACGAGCCGCTCGAGACCGGAGGTGCGCGTGCGCGCCTCGGTGAGCAGGGCGCGGGCGCGGTCGGTCTCGCCCTCGGCGAGGGCCTGCTCACGGACGGCGTGGGCCACGCCGTCGGCGCGGCGGGTCTCGGCGGCACGTGTGCCGAGGAAGGTCGCGAGGTCCACGGGCACGCCGACGCCGCAGACCTCGCGCGCGCCGTAGCGGGCGGCGGCCTCGACGGCGGCCTCGGCGGCGCGGCCCTGCGCGGCGGCGGCGCGGGCGAGGTCGCCGCGGCGCTGCTCCTCCTGGATGGTGCGGACACGCAGCACGGTCTTCAGGCGCTCGGTGCGGGTGCTCACAGCGCACCCGCCAGGCTCGAGAGGGCGGCCCAGCTGTCGCGGGCGTCGGTGACGTCGTCGAGGTCCTGGCGCAGGAAGGCGTCGATGGCGCCGCTCTGCGCGAGGGCGCGGTCGACGAGCGGGTTGGTGCCGGCGACGTAGGCGCCGATCTCGACGAGGTCCTTGGCGTCGCGGCGGGCCGCGAGGAGGCTGCGCAGGGTGTCGGCCGCGGCGCGCTGCTGCGGGTCGGTGAGGGCGCGGTTGGCGCGCGAGACCGACTCGAGCACGTCGATGCACGGGTAGTGGCCGGCGGTCGCGAGGCGGCGGTCGAGCACGACGTGGCCGTCGAGGATGGAGCGCACGGCGTCGGCGACCGGGTCGTTCATGTCGTCGCCCTCGACGAGCACGGTGTAGAGACCGGTGATGCTGCCGCGCTCGGCCGTGCCGGCGCGCTCGAGCAGCCGGGGCAGGATGCCGAAGACCGACGGCGGGTAGCCGCGGGTCGTCGGCGGCTCGCCGGCGGCGAGGCCGACCTCGCGCTGCGCCATCGCCACGCGCGTGACGCTGTCCATCGCGAGGAGGACGTCGCGACCCTGGTCGCGGAACCACTCGGCGATGCGGGTCGCGGTGAACGCGGCGTGCAGGCGGACGAGGGCGGGCTCGTCGGAGGTCGCGACGACGACGACGGCGCGGGCCAGGCCCTCGGGGCCGAGGTCGTGCTCGACGAACTCGCGCACCTCGCGGCCGCGCTCGCCGACGAGGGCGAGGACGGTGACCGGGGCGTCGGTGCCGCGGACGATCATCGACAGCAGGCTCGACTTGCCGACGCCGGACCCGGCGAAGATGCCCATGCGCTGGCCGCGGCCGCACGGGATGAGCGTGTCGAAGGCGCGGATGCCGAGGCCGAGCTGGGTGTTGATGCGCTCGCGCGTCATCGCGGGCGGCGGCGTGCCGTCGGTGCCGACCCACTGGACGTCGGTCAGCGCCGGGCCGCCGTCGATCGGCTGGCCGAGCGCGTTGACGACGCGGCCGACGAGGCCGTCGCCGACCGGCACGCGCAGCGGGCCGCCCGTGGCCTCGACGCGGTCGCCGACGCGGACGCCGCGCAGCTCGCCGACCGGCATGCAGCGCGCGGCGCCGTCGTCGAGGGCGACGACCTCGGCGAGGATCGAGCCGCGCTCCCCCACCACGCGCACGGCCTCGCCGACGGCGACGTCGAGGCCGCTGACCTCGAGGCCGACGCCGACGGCGCGCGTGACCCGGCCGGTGACCCGGGGGCGGGCCGCGGCGACGAGCTCGTCGTGGAGGGTCGTGGTCATCGCGCGAGCACCTCGCGGACGCGGGTGAGGGCCGAGGAGAGCTGCGCGTCGACGGTGCGGTCGCCGACGTCGGCGAGGCAGCCGCCGCGCTCGACGGTGGGGTCCGCGACGACCTCGAGGACGGAGGTGGGGGCGAGCGCGCCGAGGTCCTCGGCGGACGCTGCGAGCAGCTCGGCGTCGTCCGGGTTGAGGCGGACGAGGACGGTGCCACCGCGCGGCACCTCGGTGAGCGCCCGGGCCACGGCGTCGCGGGCGGCGCAGCCGTCGACCTCGAGGTGGTGGCCGACGAGCGCCTCGGCGATGTCGACGGCGAGCGCGGCGGCGGTGGTGAGGACGTCGCGGACGGTGAGCCCGGCGACGGCGTCCTCGGCGGCGCGACCGATGCCGGTGAGGGCGGCGGTGACGCGGCGGGCGTGCTCGGCGCGCTCGGCGGCGGCGGCGGCCTCCGCACGCTCGAGCCAGGCGACCTGCTCGGCGGCGGCCTCGCGCCGGCCGGCGGCGATCCCGGCCTCGCGGCCCTCGAGCCACTCGGCGGGGATGCCCACGCCGGCGGGGTCGCCGGCGGGGGCGAGCTGGCGGCCGAAGCTCGCCGGGCGCAGCTCGTCCGCACCGCGCAGGAGGGTCGTGGGACGCAGGTCAGTGGACGAGGTCATCGCTGCCTCCCGCCCGGGACATGACGATCTCGCCGGCCTCCTCGAGGGCACGGATGCCCTTGACGACGGCGGAGCGGGCCTCCTCGACCTGGGCCGTGCGGACCGGGCCGAGCACCTCGACCTCTTCCTGGAGGGCGGCCGCGGAGCGCTCGGACATGTTGCGGAACACCTTGTCCCGCACCGCCGGCGTCGCACCCTTGAGGGCGAGCGCGAGCTCCTTGGCGTCGACCTGGCGCAGGACGAGCTGGATCGTCCGGTCGTCGAGGTCGACGATGTCGGTGAACGCGAACATCTTCGAGCGCAGGTCCTCGGCGAGGGTGGGGTCGCGCTCCTCGATGCCGAGGAGGATGGCGCGCTCGGTCTCGCGCTGCGAGCGGTTCATGATGCCGACGAGCGGGTCGAGGCCGCCGACGGTCACGTGGTCGCGGGCGTCGCCGAGGGTGGCGAGGCTGCGGACGAGGTGGGACTCGACGACCCGGACGACCTCGGGGCTCGTCTTGTCCATCGTCGCGAGGCGGTGGGCGACGTCGGCGCGGACCGCGTCCGGCAGCCCGGAGAGGACGAGCGCGGCCTGCTCGCTCGAGAGGTGCCCGAGGACGAGGGCGATGGTCTGCGGGTGCTCGTCCTCGAGGAAGGGGCGCAGCAGGGCGCCGTCGACCGTGCGCAGCGACGCGAACGGGGCGTGGCTGATGGCGGTCGAGAGCCGCCCGAGGATCTCGCGCGACTGCTCGTGCTCGGCCTTGACGAGCATCTCCTCGGCGATGTCGAAGCCGCCGCGGGTGCGCTGCTTGCTGACCCGCACCATGTCCTGGAACTCGGCGAGGACGGCCTCGCGCGACTCCTCGTCGGCGACGTCCATCGCGGCGACCTCGGCCATGAGGGCCTCGATCTCCTCCGGGCGCAGCGAGCGCAGCACCGGCGCCGACTGGTCCGGGCCGAGCTGGATGAGGAGCAGGGCCGCCTTGCGGAGGCCGCTCATCGGCTGGGCGGTGACGGTCACTTCGCCCCCTCCGAGATCCAGCCGCGCAGCAGGCGGGCCACGTCGTCGGGGTTGTCGCGGGCCATCGACTCGACCGCGCCGGAGCCGGCGGTGACGAGCTGGGTCTCGGCCGGCTCGCGCATCGGCAGGGCCGCGCGGGCCTCGGCCATCTCGAGGACGGCGTCGGCGGGGGCCGGGCCCTCGGGCACGCGGTAGTACTCGAGCTCCTCGGGCTCCGCGTCGCCCTTGCGGCGGCGGCTGCGGAGGAACCCGAAGACGAGGGCCAGGAGGACGAGGAGCGCGAGCCCGCCGGTCTTGGCGAGGTCGATCATGTTCTGCTGCTTGGCGTCCGCGGCGGCGGCCTCAAGCTCCTTCTGCGCCGCGGCGGCGGCGGAGGTGTCGAAGGGCAGCGAGGTGACCTCGACGAGGTCGCCGCGCTTGGGGTCCAGGCCGGCGGCCGCGGTGACGAGGCGGGTGATGTCGTTGGAGCTGACCGAGGCGGAGGCGGCGGAGTCCAGGAGGACCGCGACGGACATCCGCTCGACCTTTCCCGGGGTGCTCTTGACTGACTCCTTGAGGGTGCCGAGCGCGTTGGTCTGGCTGGTCTCGGTCTTCGAGTACGAGCCCGTGCCACCGGTTCCCGTGGTCGTCGTGCCGCCGAGGACACCGCCGGCGGGGGCGCCGGTGCCGGTGTAGGTCTCCTTGGAGGTCTGCAGCTGCGTCGTGGTCTGCGGCTTGGTCGGGATGTAGGTCTCGCGGTCGGTCTGCTGGGCGTCGAAGTTGAGCGTGGCGTCGACGCGGACGACGGCCTTGCCCGGGCCGACGACCTTGTCGAGCATCGACTGGAGGTTGGCGGCGGCGGCGTCCGAGACGGCGCGCTGCTGGGTCTGGCGCGCGTCGGTCCCCCCGGCACCGGTGCCGTTGCCGCCGGCGCTGAGGACCTGGCCGGTGGCGTCCGAGACGGTGACGTCGGCCGCGGCGAGCTTCGGCACGGAGCCGGAGACGAGGTTGACGATCGAGTCGACCGCGCCGGAGGAGAGCGTCTTGCCGGGGGCGGTCTTGACGAGGACCGAGGCGGTCGGCTTCGCCGCGTCGGAGGTGAAGACGTCCTCCTGCGGGACCGCGAGGTGGACGACGGCCGACTGCACGCCGTCGAGCGCCTGGACGGTCTTGGCCAGCTCGCCCTCGAGCGCGCGCTGGTAGGTGACCTTCTGCTGGAAGTCGCTGCTCGTCATGCTCTGCTGGTCCAGCAGCGAGTAGCCGGTCGCGCCCTCGCCGCCGCCGGCCGGCAGGCCCTGGCCCGCGAGCGAGATGCGCTGCTGGTAGACCTGCGCCTGCGGCACGAGGACGGTCTGGCCGCCGTCGGCGAGCTGGTAGGGCGTGCCCGCGTCGGTGAGCGCGGAGGTGACGGCGCCGGCGTCCGAGGCGCTGAGG
The DNA here is from genome assembly GCF_018729305.1 of Phycicoccus mangrovi. NCBI lineage: Bacteria > Bacillati > Actinomycetota > Actinomycetes > Micrococcales > Intrasporangiaceae > Phycicoccus > Phycicoccus mangrovi. The sequence goes on from NZ_JAHHWP010000012.1 coordinate 93,333, forward strand.
CCGGTGAACAGGGGCGCGTAGGCCGGCGTGGAGACCCAGCGGACGAAGAAGAAGCCGCCGATCGCGACCCCGAGGACCGCGACCATCGCGACCATCTTCTGGCCGGCCGTGAGGTCGGAGAACATCTTCCCGCCCCGCGCGAGGAGGGCCTTGGGGTCCGGGCCGGTCATACGGGCATCCTCATGATCTCGGTGAAGGCCTCGACGGCCTTGTTGCGGACGGCGACCGTCAGCTGGGTGGCGACGGCCGCCTGGTTGGCGGCGATCGTGTAGTCGTGGACGTCGCTCAGCTGGCCGGTGACGGCCTCGACGGCCTTGGTGTCACTGACCTTCTGGAGCTGGTCGAGCTTCTCGAGGCCCTGCGTGACGGCGTCACCGAAGCCGGTGGCCTGGGGGCCGGCGGGGCGCTGGGTCGCCCCGACGGGGGGCAGCGCACCGAGCGACGAGATCGGGCTGATGCTCATCAGCGGCCCAGCCCGATCGCCTGCTGGTAGGCCGCCTGGGCGCGCTCGACGGTCGCGAGGTTCGCCTGGTAGCCGCGCTGCGACATGATCAGCTGGGTCATCTGCTCGCCGAGGTCGACGTCGGGGGCGCGGACGAAGCCCTGCGCGTCGGCCATCGGGTTGCTCGGGTCGTGGATGAGCCGGCCCTGCGCGGAGGAGAGCTGGATGCCGGCGACGTCCACGCCGGTGCCGTTGCCGCGGGACTGGGCGACGACGTAGCGGGCCTGGAAGGCGTTCTCGCTCGTCGGGCGGACCGTGTTGACGTTGGCGATGTTGTCGGAGATCGCGTCGAGCCAGGTGCGGTGCAGCAGGAGGCCGCTGCCCGCGGTGTTCATCGCACCGAAGAGGGCCATCACGCACCGCCGATCGCGTTGCGCAGGCGCTGGAAGCGGTCGGTCATCGCCTGGACGCCGAGCTGGTAGGACAGGCCGGTCTCGGTGGCGGCGAGGGTCTCCTCGTCGAGGTTGACGTTGTTGCCGTTGAGGCCGGCGGGGTCGGAGGACGCCATCGTGCGGATGGCGGAGGAGCCGGTGTCGCCGCCGGAGGCCCACGCGGAGGCGAGGCTGCTCTCGAAGTCGACGCGCGCGGCGGTGTACCCGGGGGTCTGGAGGTTCGCGATGTTGTCCGCGATCGTGCGCTGGCGCACCGACAGACCGGTGAGCGCCCGGCCCAGAGCACGGAACGTGCTGTCGCCGACGGGGTCGATCATGGTTCTCCTGGAGGCGTCACGCACCATCCGCGAACGGTGGTGCGTCGGGTACGCCGCGCGTCCCTGGCGGCTGACGGCCATCCATGACCGCCTGCCCCATCGGCGTCCCCCCGGGCGACTTGAGGCGCCAACGACGGTGTGGCCGAACGGCCGAGTCACGTTCCGACGCTCGGCCCGACCTCCCCGCTCGGCTTGCGCGGAGCCCCTCCCGGTGCCTACACCGGCTGCGGGGTCAGCGCAGGAAGTCGAGGATCGAGGGCTGGACGACCTTGGCCGTCGCCTGGAGCGCCGCCTGGTAGGCGGTCTGCTGCACGCTGAGGTCGGTCAGCGCCTTCGCGAGGTCGATGCCCTCGACGGTCGACAGCTGCACCGACGCGCGGGTCGCCGCGGTCTCGCTGACGCTGCGGACCGACTCCAGCCGCGTCGTGCGCGACCCGATGATGCTCTGGCTCGTGCGCAGCGTCGAGCTCGCGGCGTCGAGGTCGCTCAGGCCCTGCTCCATCGCCGTCTTGTCGCCGCTGCGCAGCGCGTCGGAGAGCCGCTGCAGGATGCCGGCCCCGGCAGGGTCGCTCGGGTCGGCGAAGAGGGTCGAGAAGGCCTGCGGTCCCACGATGCTGACCTCCAGCCGGTCCGGACCCGTCGTGATGCGGCGCTCGACCGCGGTCGTGTTGCCGAGGTAGGCCCCGTTGCTCGCGTAGGCGTTCTCGGTGTCCTGCGTGCCGGCGAAGACCGCGCGGCCGAGGTAGCGGGTGTTGGCGACGTCGAGCAGGCTCGAGCGCAGCTGGTCGAGCTCGGCGGCCATCGCCGCGCGCTCGTCGGTGCTGTTGGTGTCGTTGGTCCCCGCGAGCACGAGCTGGCGCGCGCGCTGCAGCAGGGGGCCGCTCTGCATGAGGGCGGAGTCCGCGCTGGCCAGCCAGCCGGCGCCGTCGTCCATCGCGCGCTGCAGCTGCTCGTTGCGCAGGCTCTCGGAGCGCAGCGACATCGCGGTCGCGGTGTCGGTCGGCGAGTCCGAGGGCTTGCCGAGGCGCCTGCCCGAGCTGATCTGGTCCTGGGTCGCCTGCAGGCGCGCGAGGCTGGCCTGCAGCGACGAGACGACCTGCTGGCGGGTGGCGCTGGGCGTGACGCGGTTCATCGCGGTGCTCCGGGGACGGGCGAGGCGCTGGACATGGTCATCGTGCCATCTGCATGAGCGTGTTGAGCGTCTCGTCGACCGCGCTGATGAAGCGCGCGGCCGCCTCGTAGGCGTGCTGGAAGCCCATGAGCGAGACCATCTCCTCGTCCACGCTGACGCTCGAGACCCCGAGCCGCGCCGACTCGGCCTGGCCGGCGAGCGCCGTCTGGACGTCGGCCCGCCGCGAGGCACCCTGCACCTGGACGCCGATGGAGACGACGAGGTCGCGGTAGGTGGCGTCGGGGCCGGACTGCAGCTCCGAGAGGGCGGACATCCCGTCGGCGTTCTTGCCGTCGCTGGCCGGCGGCGGCGCCGAGGAGGCGGCCACCCCCGCCGCGGTGAGCGGCGCGAGGCGCAGCGACGCCGCGGAGGTGCCGGCGAAGAACGGGGACCCGGTCGCGCCGGTGGCGTCGTACCCGGCGGCCTGCTGGGCGTTGACCGTGCTCGCGAGCGAGGCGGCGACGGCGTCGAGGCGCGACATGACGGTCGGGATCGTGCTGTCCAGCGTCGTGAGCATCCCGCCGATCTCGCCGGCGCCGACCGTGGCCGGGGTGCCGCTGGCCGCCCAGACGACCGACACAGGGCTCGCGCCACCGGGGCCGGTGGACGGGCCGGACACGGCGAGGCTGCTGACGTGCGCGCCGGACACGAGCACCGAGCCGCCGACCGTCAGCGTCATCGTGCCGTCCTCCATCGGCTGCGCGATGGCGCCGACGACGTCGCCGAGCTGGCCGATGAGCTGGCCGCGGCGGTCCTCGAGCTCGGAGGTGTTGACGCCCGCGACCTTGGACGCGCGGATGGCGTCGTTGAGGTCACCCACGTCCTGGGCCAGGCGGTTCACGCGGTCGACCGAGGAGTTGAGCGCCTCACGGGTGCCGCCCCACTGGGTCGAGAGCCGGCCGGCGAGCTCGCGGAACTGGGAGGCGAGGCGGCCGCCCTCCTCGAGCACGCTCGTGCGGGCCGCGCTGCTCGTCGGGTCGGTCGCGAGGTCGCCCCACGTGCTCCAGAACTCGGCCATGCCGGCCTGCAGCCCGGTGTCGCCCGGCTCGCCGAAGGCCGACTCGACCATCGAGTAGCCGTTGGCGACCTGGGTGGCGGCGGTCGCGGCGCCGCGGGTCTGCTGCGCACGGACCTCGAGGAGCTGGTCCTGGATGCGGGTCGTGCCGAGCACGACGACGCCCTCGCCGATCGCCGGGATGCGCCCGAACATCGACGGCACGTCGGTGCTCGACGCCGCCGCCTGGTCGATGCGCTGACGGGTGTAGCCGGGCGTGTTGACGTTGCTGATGTTCTGGCCGGCGATCTCGAGGCCGCGCTGGGCGGCCTGGAGGGCGCTCAGGCCCATGCCGAGGGAGGAGGCGCTGGACATCTCAGGCCCTCGCGTCGACGTAGGCCGGCGTCTGCCGGACGGGGGTGGTGTGCGGGCGGCGCTCGTCGGCGCCGAGGGCACGGACCGTGGCGGCCATCCGCTCGCCGATCTCGGCCTCGAGCGCGCGCGTGCGCTCGAGCGCGGCGGTGACGCGAGGGGCGAGGCGCTCCGGCAGCGGGCCGGTGGTGCGCGGCGAGCGGCCGAGCACCTCCGCGAGGTCGACGAGGTCCCCCGAGCGCACGGCGTGCTCGGCGCGCGCGAGGTCGCCCTCGACCGCGTCGAGCGCGTCGTCCCAGGAGAGGTCGGCGACGGTCACGACGCCTCCGCGGTGGCCGAGACGGTCGTGAAGGCCTCGCGCAGCGGCTCGACGAGCTCGAGCACCTCGGTGACGAGCTCGTGGGACTTCGTCGCGTTGGCCCGGACGAGGCGCTCGACCACGTAGTCGTAGAGCGCGGCCAGGCCGCGACCCTCGGGCCACATCTCGAGGTCGAGCGAGGTCGAGAGCTCGGTGACGACGTCCTGCGCGTGCCGCAGGGCGTGGTGCGAGCCCTGGATGTCGCGCTTCTCGATGGCGATGGTCGCGAGGTGCAGGTCCTTGACGAGCCGGTCGAAGAGCAGCACGACGAGGCGGCTCGGGGAGGCCGTCGTCACGGAGTCGCTCTGGTAGAGGCGGCGCAGGGTGGCGGTGGTGGTCACGTCGTCGTCTCCTGGCTCAGTTCGAGCTCGAGTTGGTCGGGAGGGTCTTGAGCTGGCCGGTCAGCCAGTCGCCCTGGGACTTGACGGTCCCGAGGAGGGACTCCAGGGCGGCGTACTGCCGCTTGAGGGTGTCCTCGCGCAGCGACATCCGCGTCTCGAAGGACGCGATCTGGTTCGTGTAGTCGCGGATCCGGCCCTGCTCTGACTTCACCGCGTTGGTGATCGAGCCCTTGAGCGGGTCGGCGGCCTGCTGGGCGACGTCGGCGATGGTCGACGCCATCGTCGTGAGGTTGGCCGTCACCTTGGCCGGGTCCTTGGCGTAGGCGGCGAGGAAGGCCGTCTTGTCCAGGGCGATCTTGCCGTCGCGCCCGACGGTGATGCCGGCGGCGGAGGGCTGCGAGGCCGAGCCGCCGACGGCGGCGTCGGTGACCCGCCGCACGATGTTCTGGGTCAGCGAGTTGCCCAGCAGCACACCGGCGGTCTTGGTGTCGCCGTTGAAGCCCGAGCGCGCGCCGATGAACGAGATGGCGGCGTTCGCCGCGTCGACGAGGGCCTGCATCTTGTCGGCGATGCCGGAGGAGTCGCCGGCGACGGTGACGGTGACCGGGGTCGTCGGGTCGGCCTTGGTCGCCGTGATGGTCGTCCCCGGCAGCAGTCCGGTGACGTCCTTGCTCGCCGAGCGGACGTCGAAGGCGCCCGGGCCGGTGCCGACGCGCAGCACGGTGTCGGTCGGCGTCTGCAGCTCGACGAGGTCGCCGAGGCCGCTCGTCCCGAACGCGCCGGCCGAGACCATCACGTCGGACGCGGCGCCGGTGGTCGCGGAGGTGAGCTGGAGCTTGTAGGCGGCGTCGCCGACCTTGACGGTCGTTCCGGACAGCCCGAGCGACGAGGAGGTCGCGGCCGAGGCGACCTGGGCGATGGTCGACCCGGCCGCGAGGCCGAGGTCCGCGAGGGTCGCGGTGCCGGCCCGCAGGCCGCCCGCGAGCGAGAGCTGCACGGAGTCCGTGCCCGCGCCGGCAAGGGTGACGGTGGAGCCGGGGCCGAGGTCGGTGAGCGTCGTCGCGACGCCGTCGAGCTCGACGACGCCGTCGGTGCCGTGGGCGGTCGTGGTCGTGTCGGTGAGGCCGAGCGCGGGGTCGGCGGAGACGACCTGCAGCGAGGCGGCGCTGCCCTCGCGGGTGGTGGCCAGGCGCAGCGCGCCGTCGTCGCCGGCGGTCGCGGTGAGGCCACCGCCGGCCGCGCGGGTCACCTCGGCCGCGAGTGCCGCAGGGGTGTAGACGCCGGCGGCCAGGCTGATGCTCTGGGGACCCGAGCCGAGGTCGACGACGAGCTGGGCGCCGGAACCGATGGTCACGGTCGAGCCGAGCGGGACGCCGGAGAGCGTGGCGCCGCCGGAGGCCTGGGTCACCTTGACGGTGTGGGACCCGGCCGCGAGCGTCGTGCCGGAGAGGAGGGCCGAGGCGCCGAGCGCGGCGAGGCCCTTGGCGGCGACGACCGGGCCGGAGGTGACGGCGGTCGAGGTCGAGGCGACCGAGCCCTTCGAGACCGCGGACCCGGCGGAGGCGACGCTCGACACCGTGAAGGTCGTGGTCCCCGGCAGGGCCGTGCCGTCGGTGACGACGGAGACGGCGCTGGGGGCGGAGGAGGTGGAGGTCGTGGTCGTCCAGCCCGAGGTCTTGAGGAGCGGGTCGGGGACGAAGAACTTCGCGGCGTCGCGGAGCGACAGCATCTGCGTGTTGAGCGACTGGAGGACGCTGACCATCGTCTGGCTGGCGGTCTTACCCTTGGTGAGGCCCGCGCCGGACTGCCGCTCGACGGTCATCAGCTGGCTGATGATCTGCGTCGTGTTGAGGCCGGAGATCAGCCCGTCGACTCCCGGCATGGTCCTGCTCCTTCCTCGCTGCTGGCGGTGACCGTGCGCCCGGGTCCGTGCGAGAGCCGGACCCGGGCGACGGTGTCAGTCAGTGCTCAGGCTCAGCCGAGGAGCTTGAGGACGGACTGCGGGGCGCTGTTCGCCTGGGCGAGCATCGAGACGCCGGCCTGGGAGAGGATCTGGCTCCGGCTGAAGGAGCTCATCTCCTTCGCCATGTCGGTGTCACGGATGCGCGACTCGGCGGCGGCCGCGTTCTCCGACGCGACGCTCAGGCTGTTGATGGTGTGCTGCAGACGGTTCTGCACCGCACCGAGGTCGGCCCGGTTGCCCGAGACGGTCTTGATCGCGGTGTCGATCGCGGTCAGGGCGGTCGCCGCGCCGGCCGCGGTCGAGACGTCCAGGGAGCCGGTGCCGAGGGTGGTCGTGTCCGCCTTGTCGAACGTGACGTCGACGGTCTGGCCGCTGTTGGCGCCGATCTGGAAGGTGAACGTGCCCGTGGTGCCACCCGTGCCGTCGAGCAGGTTCTGCCCGTTGAACTGCGTGGTGTTGGCGATGCGGTCGAGCTCCTCGTTGAGGGCCGTCACCTCGCTCTGGATGGCGGCGCGGTCGTCCGCGGTGTTCGTGTCGTTGCCCGACTGGACCGCCAGCTGACGCATGCGCTGGAGGATCGAGTGCGTCTCGTTGAGCGCACCCTCAGCCGTCTGGACGAGGGAGATCGCGTCCTGGGCGTTGGACGTGGCCTGGGAGAGGCCGTTGGTCTGGGCGCGCAGCTTCTCGCTGATCGCCAGGCCGGCGGCGTCGTCCGCGGCGCGGTTGATGCGCAGACCCGAGGACAGGCGCTCGAGGCTGGTGTTCATCGAGCTCTGGGTGGAGCTGAGGTGCCGGTAGGTGTTCAGAGCGGCGACGTTGGTGTTGACCTGCAGACCCATGATGTTTCCTCCTTGGATGGGGTCTCGGACCGCCGTCCGTGGCGATCCGTGCCGCTCCCAGTCGGGGCGGCACACCCCTCATCGGCGGCGCCGTGAGGGACTTGAGGGCCCCGGCGAACTTTTTCCGCCGGGGCCGTTCAGGGGTGGTCGCGGGCGGTCAGCCCGCGAACCGGACGCCGGCCGAGCGGCCGGCGAGGGAGCCCCGCTGCGCCATGGAGGCGCGCTGGGCGATGTCGGCGTAGTAGCCCGCGCGGCGGCGGGCGGCGGCGGTCGTCGCGGCGGCCGCGGCGGCGGGTCGCTCCTCGCCGTGCGTGGCGCGCATCCCGTCGCGGAGCATCCCGAGGGCCTCCGTGCGCAGCTGCGAGACACGGGACTCGGTCACCCCGAGCTCCTCGGCGACGTCCTTGAGGAGCCGGTCCTCGAAGAACGTGGCCTGGACGACGATGCGCAGCCGCTCGGGCAGCGCGGCGACCGCGGCCGAGAGGTAGCTCTCGCGCTCGCGCTGGACCACGACGTCCTCGGGGGTGCGCTCGTCACGCGGCAGGGCGGCGTCCGCGACGCCGGCGTCGACGAGCGAGTCGAGGCGCACGACGACCGAGCGGTGCACGGCCTCGGAGACCTGGCGGACCGCGTCGACGCCGACGCCGAGGCGGTCGGCGAGCTCGCGCTCGCCCGGCTCGCGGCCCAGCTCGGAGGTCATCGCGCCCCGGACGGCGTCGAGCTCGCGGGCCCGGGTCCGGACCGAGCGCGTCGCCCAGTCCATCGAGCGCAGCTCGTCGAGGAGGGCCCCCTTGATGCGGGTCGCCGCGTAGCGGCCGAACGGCACGCCCCGGCTCGCGTCGAACGACTCGGCGGCCGACGCGAGGGCGAAGAGGCCGGCCGACGTCAGGTCGTCGGTCGCCACGTGGGAGGGGAGGCGGGCGCTGAGGGCGCGCACCTCGTAGGTGACGATCGGGAGGTGCTCGCGGCAGAGCGCGTCCACGTCGTGACGGGGGGCCGCAGGGGAGGCCGTGGTGGTCATGGGTCCAGATTCCCGACGCGCGGCCGCCGCCGCCAGCGGTAGGAGGCTCCGGGGCCGACTTCGATCCCTTCGGCCACCGGGGGCGTCTCCGACCGGTCAACCGGGGTCGTCCGAACGGCCGGTTGTCGTGCCGATCCGCGCCTGCGCCACGCGTGCGCGCGCGCGTGGCAGACTGGCTGGACGACCCAGGGCGGGATCCGTGCCGCGGAGCCGCTCAAGTCCGCCCCGCCCGACCCGATGAGGACACCGTGCCCGACAGCCAGACCGACATCGCCGCCGCCTGCGCGGACCTGTCCGAGTCGCTGTGGCGCACCCGCGAGCTGCTCGACGTGCTCGCCTACCGCATCGAGGTGCAGCGGGCCCTCGTCGAGACCGCGCGCTCCGGCTGGCTCGCCCGCTCCACCCGGGAGGTCGACGACACGATCGCGACGATCCGCTCCTCGGAGCTCGCGCGCTCGGTCGACCTCCTCCCCCTGACCGAGGCCCTCGGGCTCTCGCCGCAGGCCAGCCTGCGCGAGCTGGCCGAGGCCGTGCCCGCGCCCTGGGACCAGGTGCTCGCCGAGCACCGGCACGCCCTGGGCGAGGCCACCGCCGCGCTCCTCCAGGCGGCCCTCGCCAACCGCGAGCTGCTCGCCTCGAGCGCACAGGCCATCGAGGAGGCGCTCTCGCGCTTCCACGGGGCCGGGGCCGGCTCCACCTACACCGCCACCGGACGGCGTGACCGGGACACCGCCGGCCGCCTCTTCGACGAGACCACGTGAGGGACCGGATGACCCAGCAGACCCAGGAGGCGGACCTCGACGTCCGTCGGATCCACCTGCCCGAGGGCCTCGTGGGCTTCCCCGCCACCGAGTACGAGGTGCGGGCGGTCGCCACCGGGCTGTTCGACCTCGCGCCCGTCGGGGACGCCGGCCCGAGCTTCGTCACCGCCGACGCGGCCGCGTTCTTCCCCGACTACCACCCCGAGATCGACGACGCGACGGCCGACCGGCTGCACCTGACCACCGCCGAGGACGCCCTCGTCCTCGTCGTCGTGACGATCGCCGAGGACATCACCCGCTCGACGGCCAACCTCCTCGCCCCCCTCGTCGTCAACACCCGCACCTCCGACGCCGAGCAGGTCGTCCTCACCGGGCAGGACCTCCCCCTCCGGGCGCCCCTGGTGGCCGCATGACCGGCGCCGGGATGCTCGGCCGGGGGGTGCTCGCGTGCTCGTCCTGAGCCGACGCCCCCACGAGGCCATCCGGATCCGGCACGACATCGTCGTGACGGTCCTCGAGATCAGCGGCGACAAGGTGCGCCTCGGGATCGAGGCGCCGGGTGACGTCCAGATCCACCGCGAGGAGATCTACCTCGCGGTGCGCGCGGCCAACGAGGAGGCCACGGCCCGCCCCGGCGCCGCCGGTGACCTCGCGCGCGCGCTCGGCAGCGGGGCCCCCGCTCCCGCACCGCGTGGCTCGGGCTCTCCGCAGGCTCCCGCGCGGCCGGCCGGGCCCACCCCGGCGGCCCCCGGACGGCCGGCCCCGCGCCCGCCCGCCGGCCCCCGCGACGCCTGACCCCTCCCCCACCGTCAGCTGCGTGCTACACCGCGGTACGTGTCGTCAGGACGACGGTTACTGCGGTGTAGCGCGCACCGGGGAGGGTCAGAGGCGGCCGTCGGCCAGCCGCTGGAAGGGCTTGCGTGTCGAGGACGTGACCTTGACGATGGACTGCCCGTCGGCGCTCGTGCCGATCGCGCCGTCGACGACCGTGTGGTCCACCTCGGCGGGGTCGGCGCGGTAGAAGGACGCGAGGAAGGTCAGCGCCTCCTCCGCGCCGAGGTCGGTCTCGGAGTGCCGCGACGTGATGGTCATCGCCCGCGCGAGCGAGCCGACCCCCTGCGCCCGGGCGGCGGCCGCCGCCGCCAGGATGATCTCCTGCTGGTGGCGGGAGCGGCCGAAGTCGCCGTCCGGCAGCGACTTCCGCTCGCGCGCGTAGGCGAGGACGGTGTTGCCGTCGGCCTTCTGCCGGCCCTTCTCGACGTCCAGCAGCCCGAGGAAGGTGAAGCTGCGGGCGATCGTCAGCGGCAGCCCGCCCGCGTCGTCGACGATCTTGCGGAACCCGGAGAACCCCGTGACGACGTAGCCCTCGATCGGCAGGCCGCTCAGGGACTCGACCGTCCGCACCTGCGCCCGGCCCCCGCCGTAGGCGAAGGCGGCGTTGATCTTCGAGGTGCCGCCGGTCGACAGGGGCACGTAGAGGTCGCGGGGGATGCCGACGACCCCCGCGCCACCCTTGCCGTCAACCCCGACGACCTGCAGCGTGTCGGCCCGGGACCCCTTGAGGTTCGTCGAGCGCGCGTCGCTGCCCATGACGAGGACGAAGCGCGGCCCCTTGCCGAGGGAGGCCCCCTTGTCGAGCGAGGGCCACCATCCACCGACGACCTTCCAGCGCGGACCGACGGCGAGCGTCACGTCGTCGCCCGAGGTGACGACCGCGACCTTCTCCTTGCCCCACGTGCCGAGCGAGGCCTTCGCCTCGACCCCGGTGCAGCCCGCGTAGACGGCGGCCACCGCCTTGGTCAGGGCGGCGTCGGCTCCCTCGACCGTGACGGCGGCCTCCGTCGGGCTCGGCGTCGGCGAGGCGCTCGTCGGTGCGGGGGCGGTCGAGGAGGTGGTCGGCGCGGGGTCGCCGGTGCACCCGGCGAGCAGCAGCGCGACGGTGGCGACGGCGACCGGGCGCAGGGACGCGGCCGGGGAGCGACGGGACGCGGAGGACATGGGCAGGAGGGTAGGCCCCCACCCCGCGCGGTCCGGGACCGGGCTCAGGCGTGTCTCAGCGCGGGACCGCGTCGGTGCGCGGGCGGCGCGAGCCGCGCACGTGGCGGTCCCACGGGGCGGCGAGGTACTCGCCGAGCACGGTCCCGGTGGCGATGGCCAGCAGGACCCCGCCCGCGGACAGCAGCGTCGAGAGACCGGACTGGAAGGTGAGCAGCCCCGAGTCCTGCCCCTGGGCGACGAGCTCGTAGAGGCCTCGGAAGATCGTCAGACCGGGCAGCAGGCCGAAGCTCGCGGGCACGACGAGCACGAGGGAGGGAGCATCCATCCGTTGGGCCAGCAGCCGGCCGAACACACCGACCACGACCGCCGCGATGCCGGTGGCCGTGACGGAACCGACCCCCGGGCCGCGGGTGAGCACCGCCGAGACCGCGACCCCGACGATGGTCAGCAGCCCCATCGGGAGGATGAGCCCCCGGCGGCTCTGCACGGTGACCCCGGCCGCGAGACCGACGACGAGGGACGCCAGCAGGGCCGGGACGATCGGGGCCTGGCTGACCCGCAGGTCCAGCACGTCCGGCGAGACGAAGCTGCTGCTGGTCCAGCGGGTGAGCGTGAGCATCGCCCCGAGCCCGGACGCGATCCCGATGATCAGCCCGGTGAGCGACAGCAGGACGGCGAGCAGGCGCCCGGCGCCGGTCAGCGGGTAGCCGAAGATGACGTCCTCGATCGCGGAGGCCATCGTGCGTCCGGGCAGCATCGCGACGATGCCGCCGGCGACGACGAAGGCGAAGTCGGCCTCCGTGAAGGGGATCGCCCCGGTGGCCCCGACGGCGTAGAGGCCTCCGGCGAGGAGGGTCGCCGCGAAGGAGTTGATCGCGTTGCCGTAGAACTCGGGCAGGTCGACCCGGGCGTGCAGCCGGGCGATCCCGGCGACCGCGAGGACGACCCCGATGGTCGCGAGGGCCGCGAGCGCGCTCGCGCCGATGACGACCGCGACGGCGGAGGCCAGCACGGCGTTGGCGAGCGAGATGGCCCACTTCGGGTAGGTGCGGGGGGTCCGCTTGATCTGCCGCAGCCGGTCGGAGGCCTCGTCGGGGGTCACCTCGCCGGCGACGAGCGACTCGACGAGACGGTGCACGGCGACCAGGCGCGCGTAGTCGAAGCGGGTGTGCCGCACGACCTTGAGCATCGTGTGCTGGCGGCCCTCGGCGCTGCGCGCCTGGACGAGGATCGACTGGAGGGTGATGTCGAGCTCGACCTGGTCGACGCCGGCGGCCGCGGCCGTCGCGGCGATCGCGCCCTCGACCTGGGGAGCGCCCGCCCCGCAGCGGAGCATCAGCGCACCGACGCGCAGCGCGAGGTCGAGCCCGCGCTCGATCGTCGGGTCCGGGGCGGAGGCGCCGGGGATGCGGGCGTGCCGGTACGGCGTCCGGCGGAGCAGGTCGGCCATCGGCATCGGCTCGGTGGGCAGGTCACCGCGCAGGATGCGGGCCCGTCGGGTCCGGGGGTCGGTCACAGCTGCGGCACCACCTGGTCGACCCACGAGGGGGCCTGCGGCAGCGGCCACCACTCCGGCCCCCCGCGGGATGCGGTGAGAGCGGTGAGCAGCGCCCCACCGAGGAGGAGCGCGACGACGAGCACCTGCCGCACCGGGGGACGCCCGGTGGCGCCCCGCACGAGGCTGCGGCTGCCGCGGCGCAGGCTCGCGCCGCCGGGCCCCCACCAGGCGGTGAGGGCGGTGAAGACACCGGCCGCGAGCAGCGGCACCACGCCGTCCGCCCGCGTCGAGGCGGAGGTCGCGCCGCCCACGACGAGGGCCGCGGCGAACATCGCCGAGACCCCGACGAGCAGCGGGAGCGCGAGGGTGACGAGCGTGCCCACCGCCCCGACGACGACGTGCCAGGGACTGCTGACCACGGCGACCGCGACGTCGGTGCCGCGGGCTCCGCGGTCGTGGCGGCGCATCACGAGCGAGGTGACCGACCGGTCGGCGGTGCGGGCGAGGACCATCCACGCGGCGAGCGCGCCGAGGGCGACGAGCGGGGCGGCCGCCGCCGTCCCGGCGAGGAGGGCGAGGAGCGCGAGGAGCACCCCCGACCGCCTGGGCAGACCGATCCGGGGGTCGACCCGCGCCTCGTCCACGTCGTCGTCCGGCTCGCCGGGCAGGCGGCCCGGGGGCAGCGCGGAGGGCGGGGGGCCGGGCGGCAGCACCCCGGGCGGCGGCCCGGGTCGGCCCGCGCCGGTGGGCGGCGGCGGGAGCACGCGCGGGGCGACGGGGGGCAGCGGGGTGGGTGACGCCGCGGCGGGCACGGGCAGGACCGCGGTGCCGGCGGTCGGGAGGGCCCGGGTCTCGGGCCGGGCGCGGCGGACCTCGATGGCCGAGGTCGCGAGCTCGCCGCGGGCGTAGCGCTCGAGGGCCCGGACGACCTCGTGCTGGTGCGGGCGCTCGTCCGGGTAGGGCGAGAGCGCGGCGTAGAGCAGGGGCTCGATGCGGGGGTCGACGGCCACGAGGTCGGGCTCCCCGGCCGCCACCCGCGCGAGGACGGCGTTCATCCCGCCGCTGCCGAACGGCGGCGTGCCGCTCGCCGCGAAGGCGGTCGTGGCCGCCCATCCCCACCAGTCGGTGGCGTCGGTGACGTCGTCGCCGTGGACGACCTCGGGGGCGAGGTAGCCCGGCGTGCCCATGACGAGCCCGACGCTCGTCAGCCGGACGTCGTCGACGACGTGGGCGATGCCGAAGTCGATGAGCACCGGGTCGCCGTCGACGAGGAGGACGTTGCCCGGCTTGACGTCGCGGTGCACGACGTCGGCGGCGTGGATCGCCTCGAGCGCCTGGGCGAGGCCGTCGGCGAGGCGGTGCAGCTCCGGCGGGGGCAGCGGGCCGCGCGACGCGACGTGGGTGTCGAGCGCCGGGCCGTCGATGAAGCGGGTCACGACGTAGGGGGTGTCGCCGTCGACGTCGGCGTCGACGACGGGCGCGACGAAGGGGCTGCGGATGCGCTCGAGCGTCTCCACCTCCCGGGCGAGGCGCCGGCGGGCGTCCGGGTCGTGCGCGACGTGGGGGCGCAGGACCTTGACGGCGACCGCCCGGCCGTGGCGGTCGAGCCCGAGGTGGACCACGCCCATCCCGCCCTCGCCGAGCCGCTGGACCAGCCGGTACGGCCCGAGCCGGGCGTGCGTCCCCGGGTCGTCGGGGTCCGGGGACGGATGTCCGTCCACGGGGGCGTCGGCGGTCATGGCTCCACGGTATTCGCTGGGGCTGGGTACGCGCTGGACGGGTGCACCCCGGGCGCTCCCCGTGCCCCGCCCGTGCATCAATCGACGAATGTGTCGATTGCTGCACACCCGCGGGGACCCATCCGTGCAGGAATCGACGAATGTGTCGATTGCTGCACAGCCGCGGAGACCCATCCGTGCAGAAACCGACGAATGTGTCACTTCCTGCACACCCGGGCGGCGCGGCACCGGGATGCGCCCGCGGCACGCAGCACCTGCGCGGCGAAGCGGGAGGTTCCGGGAGGGCCGCCCCCGGAGGTCCGCGGTGACAGGGTCCCGGGGGCGCTACTGCTGGATGTAGTCGCGCAGCTGGTCGCGCTCGGCCTGCAGCGTGTCGATCCGGAACTTGACGATGTCGCCGATGCTGACGATCGCCCCGAGCGCGCCGTCGACGACGACCGGCACGTGCCGGATGCGCCGCTCGGTCATCCGCGTGGCGAGGTCCTCGAGCGAGTCGTCGGGGGTGCAGGTGTGCACGTCGGCGGTCATGATCTGCTCGACGGGGGCGTCGAGCGCGCCGGCACCGTCGGAGTGCAGGTGCCGCACGACGTCGCGCTCGCTGACGATGCCGTGCACCGACGAGCCGTCGCCGCTCACGACGACCGCGCCGATCCGGTGCTCGGCCAGGAGGGCCAGCAGCTCGGTGACGGTGGCGTCGGGTCGCACCGTGACGACCGCATCACCCTTGCGCTTGACGACGTCCGCGATCCTCATGGCCCAACCGTAGGGACTCCCGGCGGGACGCGCCAGAGGAAGGGCGGCCGCCGCGCCACCCCCTGGGACGGTCCTCGCGGCGCGGGCGGGTCGTCCGGCATACTGGCGAAACCGCTTGCACCGACGCAGGCGGGAGCTCCACCCCTTTACAACGGATCGTCCGGCACGTTCCTGCCGGTGAAGGAAAGGCAACGACGCCATGGCAACTGTGAAGTTCGACGAGGCCACCCGCATCTACCCGGGCAACGACACCCCCTCGGTCGACAAGCTGAACATCGACATCCAGGACGGGGAGTTCCTCGTCCTCGTCGGTCCCTCCGGCTGCGGCAAGTCCACCTCGCTGCGCATGCTCGCCGGCCTCGAGGAGGTCAACGGCGGCAAGATCTGGATCGGTGACCGCGACGTCACCGACCTGTCGCCGAAGGACCGCGACGTCGCGATGGTCTTCCAGAACTACGCGCTGTACCCGCACATGACGGTCGCCGACAACATGGGCTTCGCCCTGAAGATCGCCGGCGTCGACAAGGGCGAGATCCGCAAGCGCGTCGAGGAGGCCGCGAAGATCCTCGACCTCACCCAGTACCTCGAGCGCAAGCCGAAGGCCCTCTCCGGTGGCCAGCGCCAGCGCGTCGCGATGGGCCGGGCGATCGTCCGCAGCCCGCAGGTCTTCCTCATGGACGAGCCGCTGTCGAACCTCGACGCCAAGCTCCGCGTCCAGACCCGCACCCAGATCGCCAGCCTCCAGCGCCGCCTCGGCGTCACGACCGTCTACGTCACGCACGACCAGGTCGAGGCCATGACGATGGGCGACCGCATCGCCCTGCTCAAGGACGGCGTCCTCCAGCAGTGCGCGACCCCGCGCGAGATGTACGACAACCCGGCGAACCTGTTCGTCGCCGGGTTCATCGGCTCCCCCGCGATGAACCTCGTCACCGTCCCGGCCTCGTCCGACGGCGCGAAGTTCGGCAACCACACGGTCACCATCCCCCGCGAGGGTGTCGAGCACGGCGGCTCGCACGTCGTCGTCGGCGTCCGCCCGGAGGACGTCGAGATCACGACGAACAACGACGGCCTCGAGCTGACGATCGACGTCGTCGAGGAGCTCGGCGCCGACGCGTACGTCTACGGCACGCCGACCGACAGCAACATCAGCCTCGTCGGGGGCGACGACAACCTCGCCAAGCCGTTCATCGCCCGGGTCGACGGCCGCTCGGTCCCCCCGAAGGGCTCGAAGGTCTACGTCTACCCGAAGGCGCAGCACATGCACGTCTTCGACCCCGAGAGCGGCAAGCGCCTCTGAGGCGTTCCGCCGACTCACCCGCACGCGACGACGCCCCGGACGAGACACTCGTCCGGGGCGTTGCCCGTCCCCGGCCCGCCCGCCGTCCCGAGTCCCCCGACCCCGGAAGCCCGTCATGGCCCTCGAGCTCACCGCCGCCCGCCCCGACCCCGCCCTGCTCGACCTGCCCTGGCGCATCCCGCTCGAGGAGTGGCCGGACGACATCCTCGCCGCGCTCCCCCGCGGCATCTCCCGGCACGTCGTGCGGTTCGTCCGCCTCTCCGGCCGCGTCCTGGCCATCAAGGAGATCAAGGACGACATCGCGCGCCGCGAGTACGAGATGCTGCGCAACCTGCGGCGGCTGCACCTGCCGTCGGTCGAGCCCTTCGCGGTCGTCAGCGGGCGCGTCGGCCTCGACGGCGAGCCGCTCGACGCGTGCCTCGTGACCCGGCACCTCCAGTACTCCCTCCCCTACCGCGCGCTCTACAGCCAGTCGCTGCGCAAGGGCACGGCCACCCGCCTCATCGACGCCCTCGCCGTGCTGCTCGTCCGCCTGCACCTCACCGGCTTCTGGTGGGGCGACGTCTCCTTGTCCAACACCCTCTTTCGCCGCGACGCCGGCGCGTTCGCGGCCTACCTCGTCGATGCCGAGACGGGCGAGCTGCGCAACCGGCTGAGCGACGGCCAGCGCGAGCACGACCTCGAGATCGCGCGGGTCAACATCGCCGGGGAGCTGATGGACCTCGACGCCGGCGGCCTGCTCCAGGAGGAGCGCGACCCCGTCGACGTCAGCGAGCGCATCGTCACCCGCTACCGCGAGCTCTGGGCCGAGCTGACCAACGCCGAGACCATCGACGACACGGAGCGCTGGCGGGTCGACGACCGCATCCGGCGCCTCAACAAGCTCGGCTTCGACGTTGACGAGCTGGAGATCACCACCGACATCGACGGCACGTCGATCCGGCTGCAGCCCAAGGTCGTCGACTCCGGCCACCACTCGCGGCGGCTGCTGCGGCTGACCGGTCTCGACGTCCGTGAGAACCAGGCGCGCCGGCTGCTCAACGACCTCGAGGTGTACTCGGCCGCGACGGGGCGCCAGGGGGAAGACGAGGAGATCATCGCCCACGACTGGCTCGCGCAGGTCTACGAGCCCGTGACCCGGGGCGTGCCGCGTGACCTCGTGGCGAAGCTCGAGCCCGCCGAGGTGTTCCACGAGGTGCTCGAGCACCGGTGGTACATGGCCGAGCGCGCGCAGCACGACATCCCCATCCGCGAGGTCGTCGAGGACTACGTGGCCAACGTGCTCCCCGGCAAGCCGGACGAGCGCGCGGTCCTCGGGGTCGACACCGAGGAGCTGCCGGTCATCGCCGACCGGTGAGGTCCGGGACGGGATGCGGCCGGCCCCCTAGGATCGTCGGTGTGGCAACGCCACGGCGCGGGGCCGGCGCCCCGCCGCACGCCGACGGAGGACCTCGATGAGCGACCAGCAGCCCCCCACCCCGGAGCAGCCCGCCCCGCCGTCCGGCACCGCCGCGCCGACGCCCCCGCCCCCGCCCTCCCCGTCCGCGCCTCCGAGCCAGCCTGCGCCACAGCAGAACCCGTACGGCGGGTGGACCACCGCGTCGACGTACGCGTCCGGCCCTGCCGTGCCCGAGTCGGTGCCCTACGTCGAGGCCCACTTCGGCCCCGTCGCGTCGTTCGGCGACCGGGTGCTCGCCCTCCTCGTCGACGTCGGCCTCTCGTTCCTCCCCTTCCTCCTGATGCTCGGCGGGATCCCCTTCATCGTCGCCGGGGCGCCGGACCGCACCGGGGTCGACGAGTACGGGATGACGACCTACGGTGACACCAACGGCGCGCTCATCGCCGTCGGCATCGGCGTCATGGTGCTGTTCTGGTTCGTCGGCGTCGGCTTCCAGCTGTGGAACCGGGTGTTCCGGATGGGCCGCCGCGGCCAGAGCATCGGCAAGTCGGTCGTGGGCCTGCGGCTCGTTGACGCCCGCACCGGCGCCCCGATCGGCGCCGGCAGCTGCTTCCTGCGCGAGCTGGTCAGCGGCGTCGTCAACGGTGTCGTCTACCTGTCCTACCTCTGGATGCTCTGGGACGACAACCGGCAGACGCTCGCCGACAAGGCCGTCCACTCGACGGTCATCAAGGTCCCGAAGGCCTGACCCCTCCGGGTCGAGGTGATGGGCGACCTTCCGGCGGTCGGGTATCACCTCGACCCGTCTTGGGCCGTGGCGGCGGCGGGGCCTCCGGTGACGCCCGGGAAGTGCCGAGGTCCGCGACCGCGCTGCCGCTAGGGTGAACGCGAGCCGGCAGCCGTCGGCTCCCTGACGACGGAGGACCCATGAGCAGCAGCACGCCCCCGCCCCCGCCGCCCCCGCCCGGTGGGAGCTACCCGCCCCCGCCGGAGCCCGAGGAGCCGAGCGACTCGTCGGCCACCGGTGGCTACCCGCCGCCCCCGCCGCCGCCCGGTGCCGGCGGTGGCTACACCGCGCCGCCGAGCATGCCCATCCCCGGCGGCTCCCCCGCCGGTGGCCTCGGCGGCAACAACACGAAGGCGGTCATCGCCCTCGTCCTCGGCATCGCCGGACTCGTCTTCGCCATCTGCTGCTCGATCGTCGGGCTGCTGCTCGGCATCGGCGGCGCCGTCCTCGGCTACCTCGCCAAGCAGGAGATCGGCCGCACCGGCCAGGCCGGTCGCGGTCTCGCCCAGGGTGGGTTCGTCACCGGCATCATCGCCGTGGTGCTCGCCCTCATCCTGATGGCCCTCGGTGCGGCCAACGTCGCCGCGAACCTCTCCAACTGAGATGACGACCCCCGTCGGCGGTCTCGGTCACCTCTCGCCACGCGTGTGGTGGGGGGCGGCCGGGGTCGCCGTCGCCGGTGGGGCGGCGTGGCTCGCCACCCACTCCCCCTACGAGGCCGGCCACTACCCGGGGTGCGTCCTCTACTCGGCCACCGGCCTGTACTGCCCTGCGTGCGGGGGGACGCGCTCCACCTACGAGCTGCTGCACGGTCACGTCGGCGCCGCGTTCGAGCGCCATCCCCTCGTGCCGCCGCTGTACCTCGCGGTCGCCCTGTACCTCGGCTACCGCCTGGTGCGCGCGCGCCAGGGGCGCCCGGTCCGCACGGTCGTCCCGAACTGGCTTCCCGTCGCGATCGCCCTCGCGGTGCTCGTGTTCGGCGTGGTGCGCAACCTGCCCGGCGCCGAGTTCCTCTCCCCCGCGTAGTCGCGCCGCCTGCCGACAGGCACGCGAGGGCGGTCTCGGCTCGTCCGGCGGCGTCGCTCCTGGCACGAGCCGGGTTCGCGGGCAGACGGTCTCGTCGTGCCCGTGGACGACGACGCCCCGCACCGACGAGCGGTGCGGGGCGTCCCCGTGGGTGGTGCGACGTCAGTAGCGGGGCGCGTTGCTCGCCGCGTAGAACTCCGAGGACTCCTTGCGCCACAGCAGGTACACGATGTACCCGCCGAGGGCGATCTGCACGACGCTCAGGACGCGCGAGAGCGTCGGGGACGCCTGCGTGAGCCCGGCGAGGAAGGACAGGAGCGAGAGACCGAAGAGGATCGTGGCGACGATCCGGGCCCACGACTTGCCCTTGCCGTTGGCCCAGGCCATGAACAGCCACAGGCCCGCACCGAGCAGGCCGAGGACGACCGCGAAGGCGATGCCCACGGTCACCGTGGTGTCGACGAGCGCCTGGTCGACGGTCTGCCCGGAGTCCTCGAGGGTCTTCACGACCTGCTCACGGATGTCTCCGGCGAAGAGGAAGCTCAGCAGCAACGTCACGATCGACAGGGCCGCACCGACGCGCATGAGCAGGACGGCGGTGTCCATCGACTTCGGGCGCGTCACCGGACCCGTCTGTGGGGCGTAGCCATACGCCGGCGCGGGCGGCGGTGCGCCGTAAGGGTTCTCGGCCGGGGCCGGGGTGCCGTACTGCGGGGCGCTGCCTCCGGGCGGCGGGGGCGTGCCCGGGCCGGTGGGCGGGGGCGGCGGGTACTGGTCGGACATCGTCGGTCTTCCTCCTCGCGAGCGGCGACGGCGGTCGTCGGTGGACCGCGATCCCCTCGATCGTGGCACACCGGCGCCCGCGCCAGCCGGAGCGACGGGCCGGACCGGCCTGTCCCGCAAGCCCCCGCGTCAGCGGCGACGCCGGCGCGCGACCTCGTAGAGGGTGACCCCGGTGGCGATGCCGGCGTTGAGCGACTCGACCGCCGAGCTCATCGGCACCGACACGATCTGGTCGCACGTCTCGCGCACGAGCCGCGAGAGGCCCTTGCCCTCCGAGCCGACGACGACGACGAGCGGCTCGGACGCCAGCTCGAGGTCGGGCAGCTCGACGTCACCGTCCATGTCAAGGCCGATGACGAAGAACCCGGCCTTGCGGAAGTCCTCGAGCGCCCGCGTGAGGTTGGTGGCCTGCGCGACCGGGATGCGGGCCGCGGCGCCGGCGGAGGTCTTCCACGCGCTGGCGGTCATCCCGGCCGAGCGACGGCTCGGGACGACGACGCCGTGGCCACCGAACGCGGCGACGGAGCGGACGATCGCGCCGAGGTTGCGCGGGTCGGTGATCCCGTCGAGGGCGACGACGAGCGGGATGCCCGGCTGCTCGGGGTCGACGAGGTCGCGCGGGTCGGCGTACGCGTACGGCGGGACCTGGAGCGCGAGGCCCTGGTGGACGGCGCCGTCGGTCAGCCGGTCGAGCTCGCCCCGGGGCGTCTCGAGGATGGGGATGGAGCGCTCGGTCGCGGTCTTGATCGCCTCGCGGACGCGGTCGTCGGAGTCGATGCGACCGGCGACGTACATCGTCGTCACCGGGACGTGCGCGCGCAGCGCCTCGACGACGGAGTTGCGCCCGGCGACGACCTCGCTCGAGGCGGCCGACTTCTTCGGCGAGCGCTGCGGCGGACGGCCGCCGCCCCGCTTCTCGGCGGCCTTGGCCATCTTGTGGGCCTTGTGGTTCGGGCGGTCGCCGGCCTTCGGGGTCGGGCCCTTGCCCTCGAGGCCGCGGCGGCGCTGGCCACCGGAGCCGACGGTGGAGCCCTTCTTGTTGCTCTTGCGCACGGCGCCGCGGCGCTGGGAGTTGCCGGCCACGTCAGTCGCCCTTTCCTCGGATGATGGTCCACCGCGCTCCGGCGGCGGTGTCCTCGACGGCGATCCCCGCCGCGGTCAGCGCGTCGCGGATGGCGTCGGCGGTCTCGTAGTCGCGGGCGGCGCGGGCCTGGGCCCGGGCGGCGACGCGGTCGGCGACGAGCGCGTCGAGCGCCGCCGTCATCTCGTCGGACTCCGACCCACCGGCGGCCCAGTGCGGGTCGAGCGGGTTGACGCCGAGGACGTCGGCCATCGCGACGACCTGCCGCGCGATGGTCGCGGCGTCGTCGTGGTCGCCGTCGTCGAGCGCGGTGTTGCCGGCACGGACGGCCTGGTGCAGCGCGGCGAGCGCGTCCGAGACCCCGAGGTCGTCGTCCATCGCCTCGCGGAAGTCGACGGGCAGCTCGGCCGAGCCGTCGGGGACGAGGGTGTCGACACCGGGCAGCGCGCGCCGCAGGAAGCCCTCGATGCGCTCGACGGTGGCGGTGGCCTCCTCGATGGAGCCCTCGTGGTACTCGATCGTCGAGCGGTAGTGCGCGGCCGTCAGGTAGTAGCGCACGGCGAGCGGCCGGTGCTCGCGCACGACCTCCGAGACGCGCAGCGAGTTGCCGAGCGACTTGCTCATCTTCTCGCCGCCCATCGTCACCCACGCGTTGTGCAGCCAGTAGTTGGCGAACCCGAGCCCCGCGGCGCGCGACTGCGCGACCTCGTTCTCGTGGTGGGGGAAGCGCAGGTCGACGCCGCCGCCGTGGATGTCGAAGGTGTCGCCGAGGTACTTGCGGGCCATCGCGGAGCACTCGAGGTGCCACCCCGGGCGGCCGGCGCCGTAGGGGGTCGGCCACGACGCGGTCGCGGGCTCGTCGGCCTTGCGGCCCTTCCAGAGGGCGAAGTCGCGCGGGTCGCGCTTGCCGCGCGGGTCGGCGTCCTCGGCGTCGGACATGTCCTCGACGCTCTGGCGGGTCAGCTCCCCGTAGCTCGGCCAGCTGCGCACGTCGAAGTACACGTCGCCGGAGTCGTCCGCGGCGGCGTAGGCGTGCCCGGAGCCGACGAGGGTCTCCATCAGCTCGACCATCTCGGGCACGTGGCCCGTCGCGCGGGGCTCGTACGTGGGCGGGAGCACGCCGAGCGCGGCGAGCGCCTCGGCCGTCTCGATCTCGTTGCGGTAGCTGAGCGCGAACCACGGCTCGCCGGCCTCGGCCGACTTCGCGAGGATCTTGTCGTCGATGTCGGTGACGTTGCGGATGAGCGTGACGTCGTAGCCGTGCCCGACCGCCAGCCAGCGCCGCAGGACGTCGAACGCGACGGCGAAGCGGACGTGCCCGATGTGCGGCGGCGCCTGCGTCGTGAGCCCACAGATATAGATCCCCGCCTTGCCGGGCACGACGGGGACGAAGTCACGCAGCTCGCGCGTGAGGGAGTCGAACAGCCTGAGGGTCACCCTCGACAGGCTACCGGCCGGGTCCCGGGCGCCCCGCATCGCGGCAACCGCCCGGAACTTCCGCGACGTCACCGTGATGACGCGGTTCTTCAGCCCGGACGCGGATGCATCCCCGTCCGGGTGGAACTTCCGCGCCGTCACCGTGACGACGCGGATCCTCGACGGCCTCGCCGGCCGGGGCCTGTGGATGACGCGCCGGGCGTCATCGCCGAACCGGGCACGATCGGTCGATGTCCGACCGACTCCTGGCCCTCGCCACCGCGCAGCACGGCGTCGTCTCGAGCCCGGACGCCACCCGGCTCGACGTCGACCCCAACGCTCTCGCCGCGCTCGTCGACGCCGGGACGCTCGTCCGGGTCCGGCGCGGCGCCTACGTCCTCGGCACGGTCTGGGCACCGGCCACGCCCGAGCGTCGCCTCGACCTGCGCACTCGGGCCGTCCTCCACGCGCGGGGCCGGCCGCACGAGGCCGCGACCCACCAGAGCGCCCTCGCCGTCCACGGGCTGCCCCTGCACGACGTGCCCCTCGACGTGGTCGACGTGTGCGGCACCGTCACGCGGGTCCGCCGCGCGAGCGGCCTGCGCATCCATCCGACAGCCGACCTCCCCGTCGAGACCGTCGACGGCTGCCGGACGGTCCCCGTCGACGTCGCCCTGGCCCAGCTCGCGCTGCGCGGGGGACGCGATGCGGTCGTGGTGGCGACCGACCGGGCGCTGCACGACGGGTCCTGCGACCTCGTGCGGGTGACGAGCCTCGTCGAGCAGCTGGCCGAGTCCCCTCGCCGGGCCACCCGCGCACTCCGGTGGATGTACCTCGCGGACCCGCTCAGCGAGTCCGTGGGCGAGACCCGGACCCGCTTGATGCTCATCGACCTCGGCCACGACGTGCGGTCGCAGGTCCGCATCGCCGACGGGCGCGGGGCCGTCCTCGCCCGGGTCGACCTGCTCGTCGAGGGCTGCGTCGTCGTCGAGTTCGACGGTCTCGTCAAGTACGAGGGGGCCGAAGGACGAGCCGCGCTCGCCGCCGAGAAGGTGCGCGAGGACCGACTGCGGGCCCTCGGCTACGAGGTCGTGCGCCTCACCTGGGCCGACCTGGCGAGCCCGCAGCGGGTGGCCGCCCTCGTCCGGGCCGCGCTCGACCGCGCGGCGGCTCGTGGGCTGCTGCCCGGGCCCTGAGCATCCGCGTCGTCACAGTGATGACGCGGTTGCTCCGTCCGGACGCGGACACATCCCCGTCACGGACGAGGTTCCGCGCCGTGACAGTGACGGCGCGGAACCTCGCGGTGAGCCGGCGGGTCAGTGGCCGCGGTCGAGCCACTCCTGGAGGTGTGGCGCCTCGTCCCCGATGGTCGTCGCGTCGCCGTGGCCGGTGAGGACGACGGTCTCGGGCGGCAGGGAGAGCAGCCGGGTGCTGATCGACCGCACGATGGTCGGGAAGTCGCTGTGCGAACGACCCGTCGCGCCCGGCCCGCCCTGGAAGAGGGTGTCGCCGCTGAAGAGCACCCCGAGCGACGGCGCGTGGAGGCAGCAGGCCCCCGGCGCGTGGCCGGGCGTGTGCAGCGTGACGACCCCGACGTCACCGACGGTGAAGGTCGTGCCGTCGGCGAGGTCCTCGTCCGGCGCCTCGTCCTGGCTCATGTCCCACAGCACGCGGTCGTCCGGGTGCAGCCAGACGCTCGCGCCCGTCTCGGCGACGAGGTCGGGCACCGCGTTGACGTGGTCGTTGTGGCCGTGGGTGCAGACGATGCCGACGACCCGCCGGCCGTCGATCGCCTCGAGGATGGCGCGCGCGTCGTGTGCGGCGTCGACGACGAGCACCTCGTCGTCGTCCCCGAGCAGCCACACGTTGTTGTCGACGTCCCACGAGCCGCCGTCCAGCTCGAACACGCCCGACGTCACGAGCCGCTCGACCCGCACCCCGCCCGGCGAGGTCGGGACGCCGTCGACGGCGACCGCCGCGCTCACGCCGACCCGCCCATGACGACGACCGAGCGCAGCACGTCGCCGTCGTGCATCTTCGTGAAGGCCTCCTCGACCCCCTCGATGCCGATCCGCTCCGACACGAAGGCGTCGAGCGGGAAGCGGCCCTGGCGGAAGAGCTCGACGAGCATCGGGAAGTCCCGCGAGGGCAGGCAGTCGCCGTACCAGCTGGACTTCAGCGCGCCGCCGCGCCCGAAGATCTCGATCATCGGCAGCGTCACCTGCTGCTCCGGCGTCGGCACCCCGACGAGCACGACCGTGCCGGCGAGGTCGCGCATGTAGAACGCCTGCTCGTAGGTCTCGGGGCGCCCGACCGCCTCGACGACGACGTCCGCGCCGTGCCCGCCGGTCAGCGCCCGGACGGCCTCGACGGCGTCCTCGGTGGAGGCGTCGACGGTGTGCGTCGCGCCGAGGTCCTTGGCCCAGGCGAGCTTCTTCGCATCCACGTCGACCGCGATGATGGTCGTCGCGCCGGCGACCTTGGCGCCGGCGATGGCCGCGTCACCGACGCCGCCGCAGCCGATGACCGCGACCGAGTCGCCGCGGCCGACCCCGCCGGTGTTGACCGCCGCGCCGAAGCCGGCCATCACCCCGCAGCCGAGCAGCCCGACCGCGGCCGCGTCCGCCTCGTCGACCTTCGTGCACTGGCCGGCGGCGACGAGCGTCTTCTCGACGAACGCCCCGATGCCGAGCGCCGGCGAGAGCTCCGTGCCGTCGGTGAGCGTCATCTTCTGCGTCGCGTTGTGCGTCGCGAAGCAGTACCAGGGCTTGCCCTTGCGGCAGGCGCGGCACTGCCCGCACACGGCCCGCCAGTTGAGGATGACGAAGTCGCCGGGGGCCACCTCGGTGACGCCCTCACCGACGGCCTCGACCCGGCCCGCGGCCTCGTGGCCGAGGAGGAAGGGGAACTCGTCGTTGATCCCGCCCTCGCGGTAGTGCAGGTCGGTGTGGCAGACCCCGCAGGCCTCGACGACGACGACGGCCTCGCCCGGCCCGGGGTCGGGGACGACGACGTCGACGAGCTCGACGGGGGCGCCCTTGGCGCGGGCGACGACGCCCTTGACGGTCTGCGGCACGGTTCCTCCTGGGTGGGCGGTGCTGGGTCTCGCCACGCTAGCGAAGGCCGGACGTCGACGGCAGTGCCGAGGGGGGTGGGGCCCGGGGGCGGGCCGCCCGCGGGCGACCGATGCCCCTTTCCCGACGGGCAAGCCGACGTATCCTGCGGACATGCCGTACCCGGTGTTCGACGACGTCATCCACGAGCCGCACCGCCTGCGGATCTGCGCCTTCCTCGTGCCCAGCGCCGGACGAGAGTTCGGCGAGGTCCGCGACGAGATCGGCCTGTCGGACTCCGCCCTGTCCAAGCACCTCAAGGCGCTGTCGGGCAAGGGCTACACCCGGCTCGAGCGCGGGTCGCGCGAGGGGCGCCAGGTGACGACCGTCGTGCTCACCGGCGCCGGCCGTGACGCGCTCTGCGGGCACGTCGCGGAGCTCCAGCGGATGGCCCGCATCGTCGGGGCCGACCGGCGCGTGCAGGGCGGCCCGCGCGGCCGCTGACCCTCCGGGCCGAGCGCCATCCACCGTTCGCTGCAGGTTCTCGCAGAACCCCTCGCCACCGTCGGCGGCCGAACCTACACTCGCGGCATCCGGGCCGGACCACAGCGCCCGTCGCACCTCTCGGGAACCATCGTGCGCACGACCCGCCGCCTCGGCCTGCTCCTGACGACGCTGCTCGTCGCCCTCCTCGCCACCACGCCCACGGGCGCCGTCGCGGCCCCCACGGCCGACGCCCCGCCCGGCCCGGTCACCGGGCTGACGCTCACGCCGCTGCGCGACGGGGTCGGCCTCGCCTGGACGCTGCCGCCGGACGCCGACCTGGCCGAGGTCGTCGTCCGCCGCGCGGCGGGCACGACCGCTCCGGCCACGCCGACCGACGGCACGCAGGTGGCGAGCGGCCTGCTGACGCAGTGGAGCGACACCGGCCTCGACTTCGTCGACACCTGGTCCTACTCGGTCTTCGCCCACGACGCCGCGGGCCAGTGGTCCGCCCCGGTCTCGGTCACGGGCGCCACCCTCGACCTGCCCGGAGCCTCGCTCACCCACTCCACGACCGCCTCACAGGTCTCCCTGGAGTGGGGCCTGCCGACCGACGAGCGCGTCGCCGGGCTGCGCATCGCCCGGATCGGCTGCAGCGACCCGTGGACGGAGACCTCCCACGTCGACGTGCCCCGGCCCACGTCGTCCTGGGCCGACACCGGGCTCTCCCCCGGGGTGCAGTACTGCTACGACCTGCGCACCTACGACCAGGACGGGCGGACGCAGCGCACCCCGCGCCGGGCGGCGTTCAAGACCCTGTTCATCGACCCCGTCACGGACCTGACCGCCACCGTCTCCGGCACCACCGTCAGCCTCCGGTGGACCCTGCCGACCAACCCGGCGCCGGCGGAGGTCGTCGTCTGGCGGCAGGCGCCGAGCTCCTCGCCCGTCGAGGTCTACCGGGGCCGCGGGACCAGCGTCGTCAACCGCAACCTCCTGCCGGAGCAGCACTACCTCTACACGGCCAACGCGATGACCGCGGACGGCAAGGCCTCACCCCTTGCGTCGGTCGGGGCCACGACGGTCCACACCTGGACGCGCGCCACCGTCGCCCCGATGACGGGCTCGCCCCAGCACGTCCAGTGCCCGCGCACGTCGTGGTGCCTCTCGACCGACGCCTCGAACCGCTACCAGGTCCTCGGGAGTAGCGGCTGGTCGAGCCCGGTCGCCATCGACCCGGCGGTGGAGTCCGGCCCCACGGAGCTCTCGTGCCCGGTCGTGGGCTGGTGCCTCGCCGCGTCGGCGGACGGCGTCCGCCAGTACACGCGGAGTGCGTGGCAGCCGCTGTCCTCGGTGCCCCAGCCGCCGGCCGGCACGACGGTGACCGCCCTGACCTGCACCTCGCCCACGTGGTGCGTCGCGATGACCACCGGCCCCCGGGCGACGGTCTACGACGGCACCCGCTGGAGCGCCCCCACGTACCTCTCGAGCCTGCGCGGCGTCGACTTCCTCGACGTCTCGTGCCAGGTCGCCGGCCGGTGCTTCGCCGTCGGACGGTCCGCGACGAGCGGCTCGGCGTGGCGCGCGAGCCTGGTCAGCGGCCGGTGGAGCACCGCCGCGCTCGACACGGCGGGCCGAGGCGTCGACGAGGTCGACTGCCCGACCAGCAGCTTCTGCATCGCCTCCAGCGCCTACGGCACGTGGACGGTCGCCGGGACGACGTGGAGCGCCAAGCGCGCCGCCTCCACGTCCAACGCCGAGCGGGCGGTGACCTGCGCCTCCGCGTCGACGTGCATCGGGATCGACGGGGGCGGCCGCGGCGTGCGGTGGAACGGATCCTCCTGGGGCTCGGCCACCCGCTTCGTCGCGACCGGGGTGACCCTCACCTCGCTCTCCTGCCCGAAGGGCGCGACCCCGTGCACCGGGGTCGACGACCGCGGCGGCGACTACCGTTGGAGCACCGCCGCCGGCTGGCGACGGATCGGCACCTTCGACCTCACCTCCGGCGGGCTGACCCGGGTGTCCTGCCCGTCCGCGACGAGCTGCATGGCGATGGACCAGCGCGGCTGGTTCTACCGCTTCGACGGGACGAGCTGGCGCTCGCCGAGCAAGCCCCTCACCGGCCCCGCGGAGCTCGACTGCGCGGCGTCCGGCTTCTGCCTCGCCGTGGAGTCCATGCCGCCGGCGCGCTACCGCACGCTGTCGAGCGCCGGCACCTGGTCCTCGGTGCGCGCTCTCTCCGGTGCGTCGCAGCTCGGCAGCCCCCACTGCTACTCGTCCACACTGTGCATGGTCATCGACATCGACGGCCGGGCCTGGCAGTGGAACGGGACCTCTCTCGTGCTGTCCGGCACCCCCTTCAGCGGCACCGCGGACGGAGGGTGGGACGTGCGGGTGCGCTGCACGAGTGCGACCTTCTGCATCGCGGTCTCCAACGGCGGCTGGTGGTCGCGGTGGAACGGCACCACGTGGCGCACCCGTGCCCACCTGCCCGGGGCGCTCGCCGGCGCCGGCACCGTCGTCATGGACTGCGCCACCGGCTCGATGTGCCTCGCCGTCGTGGACTCCGGGGCGACCGCGCGGTACGACGGACGCGACTGGACCGAGCTGACGCTCAACGGCCGGACCCCCGGCGCCCGGCTGGCGGACCTGTCCTGCTCGGGGGTCACCACCTGCCTCGCCGTGCACCCCTACACGAACACGACGGGCCCGGTCCGCTGGACCGGCGACGGCTGGGAGGACGCGGGGCCCTACGGCCGCGAGACGTACGGCGACAGCGTCGACTGCCCCACGGCGCGCCGGTGCGTCGTCGTGGGGCCGGTCGAGGCCCTGTGGACGGTGGACCCGGCTCCGGTCGGCTGACCGACGTCGCGACCGGACGGAGCGCAGAACCCCTGTGCCGCAGCCGGTCGGCCCTCTACACTCACGCCATCCGGGCCGAGCGACAGCGCCCGTCGCACCATCCCGGGGGACCCACCGCGTGCGCACCACCCGCCGTCTCGGCCTGCTCCTGACGACTCTGCTCGTCACCCTCCTCGTCGGCGCACCGACCGGCGCCCTCGCCGCGCCGACGGTCGACGCGCCCCCGGGTCCGGTCACCGGCCTGTCCCTGCTGCCGCAGAGGACCTCCGTGGCCCTGGGGTGGACGCTGCCGACCGACGCGGACCTCGCCGAGGTCGTCGTCCGTCGCCTCCCGGGCACCACCGCCCCGGCGACACCCACCGACGGGACGCAGGTCGCCTCGGGGCTCATCTCGCGCTGGAGCGACCTCGACCTGGACTGGGTCGGCACGTGGTCCTACTCGGTCTTCGCACGCGACGCCGCCGGCCAGTGGTCCCCGCCGGCGTCCGTGACGGGGGCCGCCCTCGACCTCTCGACGTCCACCGTCGTGGCCACCCCGGCGAGCCGGAGCATCACCCTGTCCTGGCGGCGCCCGCTGGACGCGCGCCCGGTCGGCATGCGCATCGCCGTCGTCGACTGCGCGGATGCGGGGACGGTCCTGCGCACCGTCGACGTCGCGCTGCCCACCACCTCCTGGGTCGACGGGGGCCTCGCCCCCACGACCAGGTCCTGCTACGAGGCCCGCAGCTACGACGTCGACGGCCGGCTCCGCCGGGTGCCGCAGCGCGTCACGGCGACCACCCTCCCCGTGGACCCGGTGTCCGGCCTGACCGCGACCGCGGGCACGACGTCCGTGCGGCTCGACTGGACGCTCCCGACCGACCCGGCCCCGTCCGCGGTCGTCGTCCGGCGGGTGGGGGACGACGGCGTACGCACCGCGATCCATCGTGGGCTCTCGACGACCTTCACCGACACCGGCCTGGACGTGGAGCGCTCGTACTCGTACTCGGTCGCCGCGGTCTCGGACGCCGGGGCGGAGTCGCCGGCGCGCGAGGTCACGGCGCGGACGACCGTCGGCTGGGCCCA
This sequence comes from Phycicoccus mangrovi, assembly GCF_018729305.1. Taxonomy (NCBI): domain Bacteria; kingdom Bacillati; phylum Actinomycetota; class Actinomycetes; order Micrococcales; family Intrasporangiaceae; genus Phycicoccus; species Phycicoccus mangrovi. The sequence goes on from NZ_JAHHWP010000012.1 coordinate 123,607, forward strand.
CGCCACCCTGGCGCCCCCGTCCGGGGGACCCCAGGACGTCGAGTGCCCCCGGACGACGTGGTGCATGGTGCTGGACCGCAGCAGCAGCTACCTCGTGCGCACGTCCACGGGCTGGTCCGCACCGGTGACGATGGCCCCGGGGACCTCCCAGTCGGTCACCTGGCACCTGTCGTGCCCGGTCGTCGGATGGTGCCTGGCCGTCGGGGAGGACGGCGCCCACGAGTACACGCGCGGCGCGTGGCGGTCCGCCGCGGACACACCGCAGCCCCCGGTGGGGACCGAGGTCCGCAGCCTCACCTGCACGTCCCCCACGTGGTGCGTCGCGCTGACCACCGGACCCCGCGCGACCGTCTTCGACGGCACCCGGTGGAGCACGCCCCAATACCTCTCGTCGCTGCGCGCCACGACGTTCTTCGACGTCGCCTGCCAGGCGGCCGGGCGGTGCGTCGCCGTCGGTGAGTCCGACGGCGACGGCTCGGCGTGGCGCGCGACGCTGGTCGGCGGCCGGTGGAGCACGGCGAAGCTCGACGGACCGGGTCGGTCGATCCGCCAGGTCGAGTGCCCGACGAGCAGCTGGTGCATCGCGTCCGGCGCCTACGGGACGTGGACCGTCTCCGGGACCACGTGGAGCGCCCGCCACGAGCCCACCCTGGCCAACGCCGACACCGCGCTGGCCTGCGCGTCCGTCTCCACGTGCGTCGGCCTCGACGGGTGGCTGCGGCCGACGCGGTGGACCGGGCGCGGATGGGCGTCGGTCCCGGGCCCTCCGATCGGCAACGGGATGGTCGCCGACCTCTCCTGTCCCCGTGGCGCGACGCCGTGCGTGGCGGTCGACGACCGGGGACGGGAGCACCGCTGGAGCCTCTCCGGCGGGTGGCGGACCGAGGGCGTGTTCGACCCCACCGCCGGCTACCTCACCGAGGTGTCGTGCGCGTCGGAGACCGACTGCCTCGCCTTCGACTTCTACGGCTGGTCCTACCGCTTCGACGGCACCGGGTGGCGTCGGCCGAGCCAGCCGTTCCGCAGCCACGCGACGGCCGACTGCGCCCCGACCGGCTTCTGCCTCGCCGTCGACGACGCGGGCCACTACCGGACGCTCTCGAACGACAACCGGTGGTCTCCGTTGCGGTCGGCGCCGCGCGGCAGCTACCTGCGCACCCCCTCCTGCTCCTCGGCCACCTCCTGCCTGGCGCTCGACATGGATGGTCGCGCCTGGCGGTGGACCGGCTCGTCGATCGTCGCCGCGGGCGCGCCGTTCACCGGGCTGCCCTACCAGGGGTCGGAGTCCGAGGTGCGCTGCACCGCAGCCTCCTGGTGCATGGCCACCGCGCTCGACGGCTGGTGGTCGGTGTGGAACGGCCGGTCCTGGAGCACCCCGCGCACCCTCCCCGCCTCGCTCACCCGGCAGGGCACGGTCGTCCTCGACTGCGCGAGCGCGCGGATGTGCCTCGCCGTCGTCGGCATCGGCACCACCGCCCGGTGGGACGGCAGCTCCTGGACCGTGGTCCCGGGGCAGGACATCGGACCCGGCACCGGGCTCAGCGACATCTCCTGCGTGACCGACGACTGGTGCCTGGGCGTCCACCCCTATACCAACGCATCGGCGCCGGTCCAGTGGCGGGGCGCGGGCTGGTCCGGGGGGACGCGCTACGGACGGGACACCCAGTCGGACGTCGTCGACTGCCCGAGCACGACCGTGTGCGTCGTCGCGGGCTCCCAGGAGGTCACCTGGTCGCGGCGCATCGACCCGCCACCCGTGGGCTGAGGCCGGGCCGCGGCCGGGGTCAGGCGAGCGGGACGACGAGCGCGGTCGCGATCGCGGCGGCCCCCTCGCCCCGACCGGTCAGCCCCAGGCCGTCGGTCGTCGTGCCGCTCACCGAGACCGGCGCGCCGGCCGCCGCCGACAGGGCCGCCTCCGCCTCGGCCCGTCGCGTGCCGACCTTCGGCCGGTTGCCGACGACCTGCACCGCGACGTTGCCGATCTCGAAGCCGGCGGCCCGGACGAGGCGCGCGGCCTCGGCGAGCAGCGTGAGCCCCGAGGCGCCGGCGAGCTCCGGCCGGTCCGTCCCGAAGTGCGCCCCGAGGTCGCCGATGCCGGCCGCCGAGAAGAGGGCGTCGCAGGCGGCGTGAGCGGCCACGTCGGCGTCGGAGTGCCCGTCCAGGCCCCGCTCCCCCGGCCAGTGCAGGCCCGCGACCCACAGCTCACGGCCGGACCCCTCCGGCGCGAGGGCGTGGACGTCGACACCGACACCGACCCGGGGCAGCACGCTCATGCCCCGATGCTAGGCGCCGGCGAGCAGGCGCTCGGCGTGGGCGAGGTCGTCGACGGTCGTCACCTTGAAGGAGCGAGGGTCTCCGTCGACGACGAGCACGTCGTGGCCGAGCAGCTCCACGAGGGCGGCGTCGTCGGTGGCCCCGGCGCCACCGGCGTGGGCGGCCTCGAGCACGTCGCGGCGGAAGCCCTGGGGCGTCTGCACGGCGCGCAGCGTCGCACGGTCCGGGGTGCCGGTGACGACCCCTCGCGCGTCGACCGTCTTGACCGTGTCGACGACCGCGACCCCGGGCACGACCCCCGCCGCACCGGCTCGCACCGCCTCGGCGACGCGTACGAAGACCGCGACCGGGGTGAGGCAGCGCGCGGCGTCGTGGACGAGGACGACGTCACAGGCGGGATCGAGGGCCGCGAGCCCGGCCGCGACGGAGTCGGTGCGCTCCGCCCCTCCGGCGACGACGGCCGCCCCGGCCGGGAGGGTGATGCCCGTCCACGCGGGCGCGGCGGGGTCGGCGAGGTCCGACGGGGCGACGACGACGACCGACCGCAGCCCCGGCAGGCGGGCGACGGTGTCGAGCGCCCAGCCGAGCAGCGGGCGCCCGGCCAGGGGCACGAACGCCTTCGGCATCCCGGCGCCCAGGCGGGTCCCCGACCCGGCCGCGACGACGACGACGCCCACACCGCGCGGGGCGGTGTGGGCGTCGTCGGTCACGTCGGAGCGGCCGCCGGGGCGACCGGGTGCGTCAGGACGCGAGGACCTCGTCGAGGATGGACTCGGCCTTGTCCTCGTCGGTCTTCTCGGCGAGTGCGAGTTCGGAGACGAGGATCTGGCGCGCCTTGGCCAGCATCCGCTTCTCACCCGCGGACAGGCCGCGGTCCTTGTCGCGGCGCCAGAGGTCGCGCACGACCTCGGCGACCTTGATGACGTCGCCGGAGGCGAGCTTCTCGAGGTTGGCCTTGAAGCGGCGCGACCAGTTGGTCGGCTCCTCGGCGTACGGAGTGCGGAGGACCTCGAAGACCTTGTCGAGGCCGGCCTTGTCGACGACGTCACGGACGCCGACGAGGTCGCAGTTCTCGGCGGGTACCTCGATGACGAGGTCGCCCTGCGCGACCTTCAGCTTGAGGTAGAGCTTCTCCTCTCCGCGGATCGTGCGGGTCTTGATCTCTTCGATGCGCGCGGCCCCGTGGTGCGGGTACACGACCGTCTCGCCGACCTTGAAAACCATGTGGTGTTGTCCCCTTTCGAGGCCCCAAGAATACCACGACACGCCGATCCGGCCCAACGGGAACTCGGCACGTTTCCGCAGGTCAGAGGCCTGAAACGGCAATCCACGGGAGAAAATCGGGGGTTGACAGACGGCCCCGCGGCATGCTTCGCGCGTGACGCGGGCGCGCCGTGGGGACGGCCTCCCCGCGCGGCGCGACGCCCGGTCGAGGACGCGCACCGGGACACGGGGCGAGGCGGAACCCGACCCCCCGCTATCCTTGGGCGCGTGACGACCCGCGCCGCCTCCGCCCTCCGGCTCGCCGGACTCGCCGCCGCCACCCTCACGGTCTCCGCCTGCGGCGTCTTCTCGCCGGTCCAGACGGACTACCCGTACATCCCGGCTGACGGCGTGCCCCTCACCATCCCGGGCCTGGACCTGCGCAACCTCGTCATCGTCTCGGACGAGGAGGGCGGTCCCGGCACGATCGTCGGGCAGGCGGTCAACGAGGGTCGCGACCCCGTCGAGGTGTCCTTCTCGCTCGAGGGCTCGTCCCCGACGACCACGACGGTGGCGCCCTACTCCGACGACGCGATCTCCGCCGACGGCAAGGCGGTCACCCTCGCGACCGTGCCGCAGCGCCCGGGCTCGATGGTCCAGCTCGTCGTCACGACCCGGCAGGCCGGGCAGAACGTCGTCCAGGTGCCGGTGCTCCCGTCCGACCGCTACTACGAGGGCCTCGCGCCGAGCCCGTCGGCGACGCCGAGCGCCACCCCGTCGCCCAGCGCCAGCTGACCCCGCGCGCCGGCGCCGCGGGCCCGGCGCGCCGCCCGGCCGGCCCTCAGGCCTCGAACTTGTAGCCCAGGCCGCGCACGGTGACGATGTGCTGCGGCGCCCCCGGGTCGTCCTCGATCTTGGCGCGCAGGCGCTTGACGTGGACGTCGAGGGTCTTGGTGTCGCCGACGTAGTCGCTGCCCCACACCCGGTCGATGAGCTGCCCGCGGGTCAGCACCCGCCCGGTGTTGCGCAGGAGCATCTCGAGGAGCTCGAACTCCTTGAGCGGCATCGAGCGCTGCTCGCCGCGGACGGTGACGACGTGGCGCTCGACGTCCATCCGCACCGGCCCGGCCTCGAGGGTCGTCGGCAGGAGCTCCTCGGGCTCGGCCCCGCGGCGCAGGACGGCCTTGATGCGGGCCAGCAGCTCGCGGGAGGAGTACGGCTTGGTCACGTAGTCGTCGGCGCCGAGCTCGAGGCCGACGACCTTGTCGATCTCGCTGTCCTTGGCCGTGAGCATGATGACCGGCACGTTCGAGCGCTGGCGCAGCGCTCGGCACACGTCGACGCCGGAGAGGCCGGGCAGCATGAGGTCGAGCAGCACGAGGTCGGCGCCCCCGGCGTCGAACTCGCTCAGGGCGTCGTGCCCGTTGTCGGCGACCGAGACCTCGTAGCCCTCCTTGCTCAGGAGGTAGCTCAGCGGGTCCGAGAACGACTCCTCGTCCTCGACGATCAGGATGCGCGTCATGCGGTGCTCTCTTCTCGGGCGACCCCGGCGCCGGGGGCCGGCGCGGTCGCGTCGTCGTCGTCGACCGGGGTGGCCGCGACGGGGAGTCTCATGGTGAACGTCGAGCCGCGCCCCTCCTGGCTCCACACGGTGACCTCGCCGCCGTGGTTGGCGCAGACGTGCTTGACGATGGCCAGGCCCAGGCCGGTGCCGCCGGTGGCCCGCGAGCGCGCGGCGTCGACGCGGTAGAAGCGCTCGAAGATGCGCTCCAGCTCGGCCGCGGGGATCCCCTGCCCCTGGTCGGTGACGGCGACCTCGACGGTCTCGTCGACGCGGCGGGCCCCCAGCCCGACCTTCGTGCCGGGGTCGCTGTAGTTGACCGCGTTGGTCAGCAGGTTGGTCACGGCGGTGACGAGCAGCTCGCGGTCGCCGAAGACGCGCAGCCCGCGCTCGGTCGCGAGGCCGAGCTCGATCTCCTTGGCCTCGGCGGCGACCTTGACCCGGTCGACGGCCTCGACGACGACGGTGCCGAGGTCGACGAGCTCGGGCTCGTGGAGGGTGTCGGCGACCTGGAGGCGCGAGAGGTCGACGATCTCCTGCACGAGCCGACCGAGCCGGGTGGCCTCGACGCGGATCCGCTGCGCGAAGCGCGTCACCGCGACGGGGTCGTCCTTGGCGTCCAGCACCGCCTCGGCGAGCAGCGAGATGCCGCCGACGGGGGTCTTCAGCTCGTGGCTGACGTTGGCGACGAAGTCGCGGCGGACCTCCTCGACGCGGCGCGCGTGGGTGTGGTCCTCGGCGAGCAGGAGGACGTGCGCGACGCCGAGCGGCGCGACGCGCACCCGCATGACGACGCTGCCGTCGGGGTTCGGTCCGCGCGCGAGGTCGAGCTCGGCCTCGCGGATGACGCCGTCGCGGCGCACCTGGCGCGCGAGGTGGCGCAGCTCGTGGTGGACCAGCTCCTGGTGGCGCACGAGGCCGTAGGTGACGGCGGGGGCCGAGGCCTTGACCACCGCATCGGACGCGTCGACGACGACGGCGATGGAGCGCAGGACCGACAGGACGTCCCCGACCCCGCGGGCCAGCGGCGGCTCGTCGACGACGGGCGCGTCGTCGAGGCTGCGCTCGGACCAGCGCGCCGCGAGCACGGCGACGGCGCCGACGACGAGGCCCGCCGCCCCGCCGAGGCTCGCCGCGATGGTCGCATCCACGACGTCAGGGTACGGGGGTCCGCCGACCGCTCCCCGCCATCCGGGGCCCTGCCGCGCCTCCGGACGCCCGAAGTTCACCTCGGCCACGTCTGCGGTTCATCCCCGGGTGGGATGGTTCCCGGGCGACGGCGCGACCGACCGCTGCCGTCGCGCGCCGACGCACCCCCAGCCACGAAGGACCCCAGCCGTGATGCGCAAGGCCTACCACGAGGAGCTCGACCGGATCGCCGAGAGCCTCGTCGAGATGACCCACCTCGCGGCGTCCGCGATGAGCCGCGCGACGACCGCCCTCCTCGACGCCGACGTCAGCCTGGCCGACTCCGTCATCGCCGCCGACGCCGAGATCGACCGGATGCGCGAGCAGGTCGACCTCCTCTCCTTCGACCTCATCGCCCTCCAGCAGCCGGTCGCGACGGACCTGCGGGTCGTCGTCACGAGCATGCGGATGAGCAGCGACATCGAGCGGATGGGCGACCTGGCGCGCCACGTCGCCAAGGTCGCCCGCCTGCGGTACCCCGCGTCCGCGGTCCCGCCGGAGCTGCGCGGCACCTTCCGCGAGATGGGTACCGTCGCCGAGCTCGTCGTCGAGAAGGCCGGCTCGGTCATCGCGGCCCGCGACGTCGACGCCGCCCGGGACGTCGCCCGCGAGGACGACGCGATGGACCGCCTGCACCGCGACCTCTTCACCCACGTGACGGGCGGGGACTGGGCCCACGACACCGAGACCGCGGTCGACGTCGTGCTCCTCGGCCGCTACTACGAGCGCTTCGCCGACCACGCCGTGTCGGTCGCCGAGCGGGTCATCTGGATCGTCACCGGCGAGTGGGGCGACGAGGCGGCCGGCGGCCACGACGAGGTCGGCGAGCACACCGTCGCCTGACCCCCTGACGGGCCGCGACGACGCGGCTACGCTCGAGGCGTGGACGACCAGCGCCGGTCCGTGACGGAGGACTACGCCGAGGAGCTCGAGGAGCTGCACGACCTCGAGGAGGTCGAGGACGCGGCCGGCGGGGCCGGGGCGCCCGCGACCGGCAAGGCGTGGCAGCACGGCTACCCGTACGACAGGAAGCTCCCGCGCGACGAGTACGAGCGGACCAAGCGCCGCCTGCAGATCGAGCTCCTCAAGCTGCAGCTGCACGTCAAGGAGACCGGGGGCAAGGTCCTCGTCATCTGCGAGGGGCGTGACGCCGCCGGCAAGGGTGGCGCCATCAAGCGGTTCATGGAGCACCTCAACCCCCGCGGCGCGCGCGTCGTGGCGCTCGAGAAGCCGACCGAGGTCGAGACGACGCAGTGGTACTTCCAGCGCTACGTCCAGCACCTGCCGAGCGGCGGCGAGATCGTCTTCATGGACCGGTCCTGGTACAACCGGGCCGGCGTCGAGCGCGTGATGGGCTACTGCTCCCCCAGCCAGTACCTCGAGTTCATGCGCGAGGCACCGGAGCTGGAGCGGATGCTCGTCAACTCGGGCATCCACCTCGTCAAGCTGTGGTTCTCCGTCAGCCGGGAGGAGCAGGCCGCGCGCTTCGCCTCCCGCCAGAACGACCCAGTGCGCCAGTGGAAGCTCTCGCCGACCGACCTCGCGAGCCTCGACAAGTGGGACGCCTACACCGAGGCCAAGGAGGCGATGTTCTTCTACACCGACACCGGTGACGCCCCGTGGACCGTCGTCAAGAGCAACGACAAGAAGCGGGCCCGCCTCGAGGCGATGCGGGTCCTGCTCAGCGGGGTCGACTACGCCTCGAAGGACGTCGACCTCGTCGGGGTCCCGGACCCGCTCATCGTCGGCCCGGCCTCGCGCATCTTCGAGCCGGGTGAGCACACCGAGCGGGTCCTCCCGCGGCTCTGACGTCGGCCTGGCCCCGTCGGCGGGTCCGGACCGACCGCTCGTCGCGAAGGGCTGCACACGATCGCGTTCGTGGGTGATCATGGCGGCGTGACGCAGGACGAGGGGGACGGGTTCGAGGGGTTCGTGGCCGCGCGCTGGCCCGCCCTCGAGGCCGTCGCGCTCGCCGCGACGCTCGACCCGGACCGGGCCCGCGCGGTGACGGCGTCCACCGTGGCCGCCCTGCACGGTCGGTGGTCCGACGTCGTCGAGGAGGGCGCGCCGACCGCGGCCGCGCGCACCGAGCTCCTCGCGCGGATGCGGACGCTCGGCGAGGCCGGCGGCACCGCGGTCCCGGAACGGTTGCGCGATGGGGTGCGCGACCCCTCCGCGCCCGACGACCCCGTCCCCGGTGCCCTCCTCGCTGCCCTGGCCCACGAGCCGGTCCCGGTCCGGGCTGCGCTCGCCGCCGGTCCGCTCTGGGAGCTGACCGACGAGGAGGTGGACCGGCTCGTGCCGAACCGCGGCGGCCTCGGCCGGGCGGGACTCGGTCGCGCGCGGGGCGCGGACGACGACACGCTCGCGGCCGCCCGACACCGGCTCCTCGAGGGGCACCGTGGCGCGCTCGCCGCGGCCGGGGCGGCGCCCGCGGACCACCGCCTGGACATCGACCTCGCCGACCTCCTCGACCGGCTCGCCGCCACGCTGCCCGACCCGCCGGACCCCGCCGACCTCGTGCGGGCCCGGGAGCGCGGCGTCCGCCGCCGTTCGCTCGTCGTGGTCGGAGCCCTGGCCGTGGCCGGTGTGGGGGTGGGCGGCTGGGCGGTGGCGTCGCGGCCGACGACCCCTGACCCGGTCGCCCGGGGCCCGCGCCCGGCCCCGTCGACCGCCGGGCCGGACGACCCGGCGTGGGGCTCCGTGGACCGCTGGCCTCCTCGAGGAGCACTCGCGCGGGACCCCGGGGTCCAGGCGATGCTCGCCTCGGACGCCGAGGGTGCCCGGCTGCTCTTCGCCGGGGACGTCGAGGACCGACGGCTCGTCGTGTCGACCGACCCGTCCGTCGACGCCGACAACGGGTTCGTGGTGCGCGCGTGGGGCGGACCGGCGGGGACCGCCGCGTCGCGCCTCACCACGCTCCAGCTCGGCTACAGCTGGGCGGGGGACACACAGGACGCCGTCGGGCTCGCCGTGCAGTCCGGCCGACGCTTCGTGCTGCTCGCGCTGACGCGTCCCGGGGTGCGCGAGGGGCGCTACTCGCTCGTCGTGCGCCCGACCCCCGGGGGCCGGGTCGACCGTACGTGGACCAGCTTCGCCGTGCGCGACGGCGTCGCCACGACCGTCCTGCCCCGGTCACCCGGGCCGGCCGCCCGGCTGCAGCTCGGCGCTCTCGACGGCCCGTTCCCCCGCGAGATGACCGACGACGACATGGTCGTCGGCCCGGGCGGGTTCACCGAGAGCACGGTGGTCGAGCTCGCCGCTGCGTTCGGCGTGCCCCGCCGCTCGCTGGAGGTCGAGCGCACCGGCCACGTCCTCCCGGACGACAGCCTGCGTGACGTCCTCGGGGAGAGGGGGGCGGCCTCTGCGGAGGTCGTCGTCGTGCGGACACCGGACGGGGCCGTCGTACGGTTCGCCTCGTTCCGGAGCGGAGGCGCGGGCGGCGGCAGTGCTGAGTACGGAGACGCGCCCCTCGTCATCCCGGCCTCGGCGGTCCGCGCACCGTACGTCACCCCGCTCATGGGGTCGGACGAGCACCTCAAGTACTTCGTCACCGCCCCGGCGCGCGCCGCGACGGTGCAGCTACGCACCCTGAGCGGGGCGCCGCTGTGCCGTCCGACACCGGTGCGGGGCGGCGCCGCGCTGCCGCGGCTGACGACGGCGTTCACCGGGGGCGACGTGCGGGTGGTGGCGCGGGCGGCGGACGGCCGGGTCCTCTACGACGACGTCCCGCCGCCGGGTCGCGACGTGCTCGACCTCTTCGACTTCTACGACGTGGGCAGCGGCTCGGGCACCTACTACGGGTGAGCCGGGAGCCGGAGCCGGGAGCCGGGAGCCGGGAGCCGGAGCCGGGAGCCGGGAGCCGGGAGCCGGGAGCCGGGAGCCGGGAGCCGGGAGCCGGGAGCAATGGTGCTCTCCCAGCCTCCTGTCGCCGCGGAAGGTTTCCCTTCCACCGCGGAAGGTTTCCCTTGCACCCCGCAAGGTTTCCCTTGCCCACCGAAGAGAGTTCCTTCCACGCCGCATGGGATTCCTTCCGCTCGGCAAGGTCTCCCCTGCGCGCGGAAGGGAAACCTTCCGCGCGGCAAGGGATTCCTTCCACCCGGCAAGGGATTCCTTCCGAGGCGCATGGATCCCGGGAGCACCTATGTGACCCGGCCGCTCTCAGGAACGTGCCGTGACCCCCGACCGTCCGGTCCGCCCCACCGGCGGGCGCGCCGGGTGATCATGGGCGCATGACGACGAGCCATCGGGCCGACGCGGATACCGCCGCCGACGCCGACCGCTTCGTCGCCGCCCGCTGGCCCGACCTCGAGGCCGTCGCCCTCGTCACCCTCCTCGACCCGGTGGCCGCCCGCCGAGCCACCACCGACGCCCTCGTCGCCGTCCGCCGGCGCTGGGCCGACGCCGTCGAGGACGGCGCGCCCACCGCCGTCGCCCGCCGCGAGCTCGTCACCCGCCTCCCGCACACCCCGACCCGCCCCGGCACCGCATCTCAGGCGCAGGAGGCACCCGCCCACCTCCCCCAGCTCGCGGCGCTCGTGGCCGACCCCGACGACCCGGTTCCCGCCGCCCTCCTCGACGCCCTCGCCGCCACCCCGCCGGAGCAGCGCCTGGCCCTCGCCGCCGAGGTCCTCTGGGACGACGGCCCCACACCGACCCCGCCCGTCGCGGCGGAGACCCACCACCGGATGCTCGCCGCGCACCGGCAGGCCCGCGCCGCTGTCGGCCTCGCCCCCGACGACGCACGGCTGCGCACGGACCTCGACGACCTCGTCGTCCGCCTCGCCCGCTCCCAGCCCGAACCCCCCGACCCCGCCGCCCTCGTCGCCGGCCAGCACTCCTCGCGCTCCCGCCGCATTGTGGTGCTCGGCGGCCTCGCCGCAGCCGGCGCCGCCGCGCTCGCCTGGGCCGTCGTCGACCGACGGACGAGCAGCACCACCGCCACCCCACCCCGCCCCTCGACCGCCCCGACGACCGCCGGCCCGGACGACCCTGCCTGGGCCTCCGCGTCCCGGTGGCCGGCTCGCGGCCCGCTGCGCAGCGACCTCGGCATTCTCGCCCTCGTCGCCCGCGCCGGCCCGGGGACCCGCCTGTTGTGGGCGGGCGACCTCGACGACACGAGGGCCGTCGTCGCGACGACCCTCCTCGGCGAGCGTCCGTCGAGCACCTCGGTGCGCGTGTGGACCGGCCCCGCCCGCGCGCCCGCCGAGCGACTCGACGAGGTACGCCTCGGGTTCGACGCCATCCTCGGCGCCGAGGACGTCGTCGCCGTCGGTGTCCCGCGGGCCGAGGACGCCGCCCTCCTCGTGCTCACCCGGCCGACCGTCACGTCGGCGCGCTTCTCCCCGTTCGTCCTCCCGACGAAGACCGGTGCTGTGGAACGCGACTCGCTCCCGGTCCGGCTCCGTGACGGCGTCGGCGCCCTCGCCGGCAGACCGTGGGGCATCGCCGGGCGCGTGGCCGTCTCGGCCTACGACGGTCCGCCGGTCACCCCCGAGGACTGGAACGCCGCCGCGTTCACGTCGGCCACCGCGGCCCCGCTCGACGGCCTCCTCGACCAGGTCGCCTCGGCCACCGGCCTTCCCCGGCGCGACCTGCGCGGCGAGGTCCTCTGCGACTCACCGGTCGTCGGCAGCGTCCTCGACACCGCCGCGGACTCCCCCACCGGCGGCGACGGGCGCGTCCTGCTCAGCAGCGTGCGGCTCCCGGGCGGGGGCGTCGTCCGCCGGCTCGACGTCCGCGACGACGGGCGCTCGGGCCGCAGCGGGTTCCTCGTCCTCCCGGCCGTCGCGGTGGCGTCCGACCAGGCCGACGCCCCGGCCGTCTACCGCCTCGACGACGACCCGCCGGGCACCGGCCGCTTCCTCGTCGTCGTCCCCGAGGGCGGCGCCACCTGCCAGCTGCTCGCGACGAGCCCGAACGCCTACCCCGTCTCGAAGGTGACGCCGATGAAGCGCCGCACCGCGGTGGTCTCCGTCGTCAACGCCGACGACGCAGCGGCGTTCCGCCTCGTCGTGCGCGACGCCGACGGCCGCCTGGTCCACTCCGGCGTGCCCCCGGTCGGCCAGGCCCTGCTCGGCGACCGGGACACGGGGTGGCTCGGCCTGCCGGCCAGGGGCACCAGCGGCGAGGTGCCGGTGCTGCCCAACCCGGCCTGAGCCGTCCGACCGCGCTCAGCGACCCTGGTTCGCCACCGCCGCCGCCGCGGCCGCCGCGGCCTCCGGGTCGAGGTACTCGCCGGCAGCGGTCGGCATGAAGTCCTCGCCGAGCCGGTAGACCAGCGGCATGCCCGTCGGGATGTTGAGGCCGGCGATGTCGTCGTCGCTGATGCCGTCGAGGTGCTTGACGAGCGCGCGCAGGCTGTTGCCGTGCGCGGTGACGAGGACGGTCCGCCCGGCGCTGAGGTCGGCGCGGAGCTCGTTCTCCCAGTAGGGCATCATCCGCGGGATGACGTCGGCGAGGCACTCGGTGGCGGGCACGTCGACGCCGGCGTAGCGCGGGTCCCCGGTCTGGTCGAACTCGCTGCCGGTCTCGATGGGCGGCGGCGGGGTGTCGAACGAACGGCGCCACAGCATGAACTGCTCGTCGCCGTACTTGTCACGGGTCGCGGCCTTGTCCAGGCCCTGGAGCGCGCCGTAGTGACGCTCGTTGAGGCGCCAGCTGCGGTGCACCGGCACCCAGTGGCGGTCGCACGCGTCGAGCGCAAGGTTCGCCGTCGTGATGGCGCGGCGCAGCACCGACGTGTGGACGACGTCGGGCAGCAGGCCGGCGTCACGCATCAGCTGCCCGCCGCGCACGGCCTCGGCGCGGCCCTTGTCGGTGAGGTCGACGTCGACCCATCCGGTGAAGAGGTTCTTCTGGTTCCAGTCGGACTCGCCGTGGCGCAGGAGGATCAGCGTGTGCTCCGTCATGCCGCCAGCCTAGCGAGCCGCGGACGACGCGGGACCCGCCATCCGCCCGCGTGGACACCCCTGCGCCGCGGCCCGGAGCCGGACCCGCAGCCGGGTCAGGCGGAGCCCTCGCGCGGCGGGTCGCCCGGCCGCTCGAGGATGTGCCGGAAGGCCTCGAGGTTGCGCAGGCTCTCGCCGCGCGAGACCCGCCACTCCCACTCCTTGCGCATCGAGGAGAGGAAGCCCATGACGAGCAGCTCGTTGAACGGCTCGTCGGCCGCGGCCAGGACGACCCCGAGCAGCTGGTCGAGCTGGTCGGCGTCCACCCCCGCGGCCGGCACCCGGCCGGTCACGAAGACGTCACCCGACCGGTCGACGGCGTACGCGAGCCCCGGCAGGCGCAGGTTGCGGCTGAGGAGGAACCGGTAGACCTCGCCGTGGTTCTCGTCGGGGTTGCGGATGACGAACGCCGACACCGACAGCGCCTGCTCGCCGCAGACGAGCGACACGACGGTCTTCAGCTTCTTCTCGCCGGGGAGCGCGACGACGACCTCGTCGTCGCGGGCGCCGGCCTCCCACTCGAGCCCGGACTCGTCGAGGAACGCCCGCACGGTGGCGAGCAGGTCGGGGGTGCTCACGGGATGACCGCCTGCGGCACACCGGCGATGCGCTGCGCGTCGTGGATGGAGACGTCCTTCGGCCGGGCCAGCGCCTCGCCGTAGACCTCGAGCAGGCGCTCGGCCGTCCGCTCCCACCCGAACCCGCGGGCGTGCTCGACCGCCCTCGCGGACAACGCGTCCCGCAGCCCGGGCTCGAGAACGACCCGCCCGAGGGCCGTCGCCCAGTCGGCGGTGTCGTGCCCGTCCACGAGCAGCCCACCGTCCCCGACGGCCGTCGGCAGCCCGCCCACGTTCGCGGCGACGACGGGGGTGCCGCAGGCCTGCGCCTCGACGGCGACGAGCCCGAACGACTCGTTGTGCGACGGGACGGCGACGACGTCGGCCGCGCGGTACCAGCGGGCCAGCGTCGCGCGGTCGACCGGCGGGACGAGCCGCAGCCGGTCACCGATCCCGAGCGAGGTCGCGAGCGCGTCCAGCCCCATCGGCGTCCGCTCGCCGGCGCCGCTCGCCCCGCCGAGCACCGCGACGACGAGCCGCTCGCGCAGCGCGGGGTGCCGCCGCACGAGCTCGGCGGCGGCCCGCACGAGCACGTCCGGCGCCTTGAGCGGCTGCACGCGCCCGACGAAGAGCAGGAGCACCGCGTCGGCGGGCAGCCCGAGCTCGGCGCGGGCCTGCGCGACCGGGCCGGGCGTGAACGTCCCGAGGTCGACCCCGGGAGCGGCGACCGCGACCCGGGCCGGGTCGGCGTCGTAGAGGTCTACGAGCTCGCGCGCCTCCCGCTCGGTGTTCGCCACGAGCCGGTCGGCCGCCTCGACGACCTGCGACTCGCCGATCTCGCGGCCGCGGGGCTCGGGCTCGTCGCCGTCGGCGAGGTGGAGGTTCTTGACCCGGGCCATCGTGTGCATCGAGTGCACGAGCGGCACGCCCCAGCGGTCGGCGGCGAGCCACCCCACCTGCCCCGAGAGCCAGTAGTGGGAGTGGACGAGGTCGTAGTAGCCGAGGGGCGCGTGGGCCGCGACCCGCATCATCCCGGCGGCGAAGGCGCACAGCTGGCCGGGCAGGTCCTCCTTGGAAAGCCCCTCGTACGGGCCGGCGGCGACGTGCCGGACGACGACGCCCGGCTCCACCTCGACGACCTCGGCCTGCGCCGCGCTCGTCGTCCGCGTGAAGAGGTCCACCTGCGTCCCGAGGCGGGCGAGCCGGCGCGCGACCTCGAGGACGTAGACGTTCATCCCCCCGGCGTCCCCGGTGCCCGGCTGCGCGAGCGGGGAGGTGTGCACCGTGACCATGGCGACGCGGTGCGGGCGCGGCGCACCGGTCGGGTCAATCATGGGAGCGAGTCTTCCACGCTCGGCCGGGGCGTGTCCGTGACGGTCACCACGGCCCGCGGCGACCACACGTGGATCCCGATGCGGCCGTCCTGGCGCAGGTCGACGGCGCGCGGGACCTGGATCGGGGCGATGGAGACGTCGGTCCCGAGCACCCACGTGAACGCCGGCTGCTCGGTCTCGACGGGGTCGACCCAGTACGCCCGGGCGCGCAGGTTGCGCTCCGGCAGCGCCGGGGCGATGCCGACGGTCGCGGGTCGCCAGTCGAGGTTGACCGCGACCGCGGAGGCACCACGAACGGCGACGTCCATCCGGATGCGCCCGTCGGTCGGCTCGAACCGGATGCGCAGCGGGAGGCTGCCCGTCCCGTCGTGGACGACCCCGCTGTAGGTGACGGTCTCGTCGTCGCGGCTCACGGCGTCGATGCTGACCGCCGAGTAGACGCGGGAGACCGTCTCGCGCGGGTGGTCACCGGTCTCGTCGACGGTCCCGGTCATCGCGACGACCGGCGCCCCCTTGGTCACCGTGTCGGCGAGGACGGTGCTGCCCCGCGAGAGCCGGAACCCGCGGTCGTAGAGGGTGACGGTGAGGCCGGCCCCGAGCGACTGCACCCCGAAGGCGTTCTGGGAGACCTGGAGCAGCCCGGGCTCGGCGTCGACGATGCCGATGTCGCGGGCGAGCACGCGAGGAACCCACGAGGTCAGCCCGAGGACGAGGGCGGCCGTCAGCGAGAGCACGAGCGAGACCATCGACAGGCTCACCCGCTGTTCCCGCCCCTCGGAGCGCCACCACGTCAGCACCGCTCAAGGGTATGTCGGCCGGCCGGGCACCCGGTGCGCGGTGGACGTCCCTCGACGGCGGGCGGATGCCGCGCTGCGTCGCCCTAGGCTGGTCCGGTGGCCGGCCAGCGACCCGTGGGTGTCATCACGCGCGGCACCACCAACCCCAACCGGCTGCGGCGGTGCGACCGCTGGCTCGCCGGGCCGCAGGGCTGGCGGCTGCGCCGGGCCGGGCCGGAGCCCGTCGTCGTCGACCTCGGCTACGGAGCCTCGCCGGTCACGGCCCTCGAGCTGCACGAGCGGCTGCGCCGGGTGCGCCCGGACGTGCAGGTCGTCGGCATCGAGATCGACCCGGCCCGGGTGGCCGCCGCCCGTCCCCTCGAGCGGCCGGGACTGCGGTTCGTGCGCGGCGGCTTCGAGGTGCCCCTGCCGGCCGGCGCGCGACCGGTGCTCGTGCGCGCCTTCAACGTCCTGCGCCAGTACGACGAGGACGAGGTGGGGCAGGCGTGGGCGACCACCGTCGAGCGCCTCGCACCGGGCGGGCTGCTCGTCGACGGCACGTGCGACGAGCTCGGCCGGCTCGCCGCGTGGGTGGCGGTCGGCGCCGACGGCCCTGAGACGCTGACCCTGTCGTGGCGGCTGCGAGGGCTCGAGCGGCCGGGGGTGGTCGCCGAGCGGCTGCCCAAGGCGCTCATCCACCGCAACGTCCCCGGCGAGCCGGTGCACACGCTGCTCGGGGCGCTCGACGACGCGTGGCTGCGGCAGGCGCCGCTCGCGTCCTACGGCGTGCGGCAGCGCTTCATCGCGACGGCGACGGCGCTGCGGGAGGCCGGCTGGCCGCTCGTCGACGGCCCGTCACGCTGGCGGCTCGGTGAGCTGACGCTCGCGTGGTCCGCCGTCGCGCCTCACCAGGGGCCGTAGGGACCCTGCCGGCCGGTGCTGCCGCGGCCCGTCACCTGGTCGAGGGCCGGCTTGACGTCGGCGAGGTAGACGCCGGAGCCGATGAGCGCGGCGATGCCGAGGAGCCCCAGCGCGGCCGGGCTCGCCACGGTGGCGAACCCGATGAGGGCCGCGACGCCCGTCACGAGCATCCAGAAGTTCTTCGTCCGCTTGCCGGCGGCGACGAACGCGTCGGGGCGGCGGCGCAGGCAGTCCACGAGGGCCCAGAGCTCGACGCCGAGGGCGGCCACGGAGAGCACGAGGTAGACGATGTCCTGGGCGGACCGGAGCCAAGTCATGCCGACAGCCTAGGTGTCAGACGTCGAGGACGATGGTCACCGGGCCATCGCCGACCAGCTCGACCTCCATGTGCGCCCCGAAGCGGCCGGTCGCCACCTCGACCCCGCGCTCGCGCAGGGCCCCGACGACGGCGTCGACGAGCGGCTCGGCCACCGGCCCCGGCGCCGCGGCGTTCCACGACGGCCGGCGGCCCTTGCGGGTGTCCGCGTAGAGCGTGAACTGGCTGACCACGAGCACCGGTGCGCCCTCGTCGAGCACCGAGCGCTCGTCGTGGAGGATGCGCAGCTCCGCGATCTTGCGGGCGAGCGTCGCGACCTGCTCGGGCCCGTCGTCATGGGTCGCACCGACGAGGGCGACGAGCCCCGGCCGGTCGATCGACCCGACGACCTCTCCCTCGACCCGGACGGCCGCCCGCGAGACGCGCTGGAGGACCGCCCTCACGCAGCGCCCTCGTCGAGCCCGACGGCGACGACCGCCCCGACGGGGGCGCCGTGGCCGAGGACGGGTGCGTCCTCGAGGCGGGTGTAGGCGTCGGACGCGACGCCCAGCCGGCGCAGCACCGCGGCGAGGATGACCGGGCGGGCGCGCTGCCCGCCGTCGGCGACCTTGAGGGCGATGCCCCGGCCGTCGGGCAGACCGACCGCGTAGACCGACTCGGCCCCGTCCTTCGCGACGACGCCCTCGGTCCCGCGGATCAGCGCGGTGACGTCGCGCCGGGTCCCGCCGAGCATCTCGGGGTGCGACCGGATCGCGTCGGCGACCCGGCCCTCGTCGGTGGCCGGGTCGGCGGCGGCGATCCGCCCGAGGGCCCGCGCGAGGCCGGCGAGCGAGACGGCCATGACCGGTGCGCCGCAGCCGTCGACCGCCGTCGCCGCGACCGGCTCGCCGGTGAGGTCCTCGAGGGTGGCGTCCATGAGCCGCTGGAGCGGGTGCTGCGGGTCGATGTAGGTGGCGGGGTCCCACCCGGCGGCGCGGCAGGCGGCGAGCATCCCCGCGTGCTTGCCCGAGCAGTTCTGGGCGATGGACGAGGCGGCGCGGCCGGCGGCGAGCCAGGCGTCGCGCTCCTGCGGGTCGTAGGGCAGGTCCGGGGTGTTCTGGAGGTCGGCCTCGGTGAACCCGGCGGCCTCGAGCATCGCCCGGACGCCGTCGAGGTGGAACGGCTCGCCGCTGTGGCTGGCGCTCGCGAGGGCGAGGTGCGGCGGGGGCAGGTGCAGGCCGGCGCGGAGCATCGCCAGGGCCTGGACCGGCTTGTTCGAGCTGCGCGGGAAGACCGGGTCGTCGGCGGCGCCCCAGGCGTGCTCGAGGGTGCCGTCGGGCGCCGTGACGGCGACGCTCGCGCGGTGCGCGGACTCGACGACCCCGCCGCGCACGACGTGGGCGAGGACGGGGGCGTCCGCGAGCGCGGGCGGGGTGGGCATCGCGGAGGACGCGAGCGAGGAGGCGGGCAGCGGGGCGGGTGCGGCGGGGTCGGACACGCCAGCGACCCTAGCGCCGGTGGGTCCCGCCGGGTGCGCCCCCACCGCCGCCCCACCCGTCGAGTGAACAGGACACGCCGCGCGGGCTGCTGCCCACACGGCGTGTCCTGTTCACTCGACGGGGTCGGGCCCCGGGAGGTGGTGCGAGGGTCAGTCGCCGACCTTGGCGGCGCCGGCCTCGACGGCCTTCTCGACGGCCTTGACCGTCTTGCGCGCGCTCGTCGTCGCGGCCTTCGTGGAGGAGGTCGTCTTCTTCGCGGCCTTCTTGGTCGTCGTGCTCGTGCGCTTGGCCGCGGTGCGGGTGCGCTTGGCGGCGGTCTTGACCTCGGTCTCGGCGACCTTGGCGTCCTGCTCGACGGTCTCGGCGACGACGTCGGAGGCCTTCGCGGCCTCCTTGCGACCGACGGTGACGGTGGCCTTGGCGGAGCGCTCGACCTCGGCGACGGCCTTGCGGGCGGTCGTGACGGCGCCCTTGGCCTGCGCGACGGTCGTCTCGGCCTGCGCGACGAGGTCCTGCGTGGCCTGCTGGCGGCGGAGGCGGGCGACGATGTCCTTGCCGCGGGTCACGAGGTCGTCGTAGCCCTCGGAGACCTTGCCGCCGACGACGAGGCCCTGGTTGACGGCGAGCGCCGGAAGCTCCTTGACCTGGCCGGCGACCGTGGTGACGCGGGCCTGGATGGCGGCCGGCGCGAGGTCGGCGCGCGCGGCCTCGGCGCGCTTGGTCATCTCGGCGCGGCGCGCGTCGGCGCGCTTCTGGGCCTCGCGGACCTTCTCGACGGCGAGGTCGGTGGCGCCGGCGAGGGCGTAGAGGGGGGTGGTGTCGACGGTCTTGCGGAGGTCGTCCTTGACGGCCATGGTGGGCTCCTTCGTGGTGGGACTGCAGTACTGACGGTGTCTGGGTGGCCCGGCGGGCGGCGCTGCCGTGGGGCGGTGCGGCCTCAGGGCCGGGCGTCGTCCTCGACGTAGGACTCGTAGATGTCGAGGAGGGTCTTGCGCTGGCGCGCGGTGAGGCGCGGGTCCTCGGCGATGGCCCGGCGCACGTCCGGCGCCTCGTCCGACGAGGGCGCGTGCTCGGCGTCGAGGATGCCGGCGCGCACGTAGAGCGACTCGGCCGAGACCTCGAGACCCTTGGCCAGCTGCTGGAGGATCTCGGCGCTCGGGCGCTTGAGCCCGCGCTCGATCTGCGACAGGTAGGGGTTGGACACCCCGGCGAGCTCGCTGAGCTGACGCAGGGAGAGCCGGGCGGACCGGCGCTGGTCGCGCAGGTACTCGCCGAGGCTCTCGCCCAGGTCGTTCAGCGGGTTCTTGCTCATGCCCCCATTCTGCTTGCTCCAGTTAGCAAAATGCAAACTCGGGCAAGCGTGAGCCGCCCCACACCGCCCCGACCTTCCCCGAACGTGTGTGAAGAACGTCGGCAGGCCGACGTTCTTCACACACGTTCGCGGCGAAAGGCGACCGTCAGGCGGCGGCGGCCTCGTGGCGGCGACGGCGCAGCGAGATGTCCGCGCACTCGACGCAGGTGTCGTCCGAGACGACGCCGAGGCGCATCAGCTGGGCGAAGGCGAAGCAGCCGGCGCAGAAGCCCACGAAGGCCTCGAGCGCGGCGAAGACCGTGAGGACCGACAGCAGTACGACGGTGACGACCGGCGCGCCGAGCGCGAGGGCCACGGTGCCGGCGAGCGTGAACGCGAGGCCGATGCCCTGCGCGAAGCGCTTCGGCGCTCCGGAGACCATCCGGGGCTCCCCGAGACGCGGCGCGAGGACCTGCGTCGCGAGGCGTCCGAACGGGTCGAACCGCGGCCCGGACGCGACGCGCAGCGCGAAGCCCACGGCGAGGACGGCGGTCAGCCAGAGCCACCCGGTGGCCAGGGCGACGACGGCGACGAGGACGACCTGGGCGGCGACGGCGCGCGCGGCCTTCTCGTTGACGATCGCCGGGAAACCGATCAGTGAACGCATGGTCGCCATAACACCGGATTATGCGGTCGGCATTCCGCGACCGGCGATCCCGGTCCATCCCTCGGACCCCGGAACACCTCGAGGCCCCCGAGACCCGGGCGGCCGCTCCCCCCTCCCGCGAACGCGTGTGAAATCGCCGGGCGGTCCCGGCGGTTTCACACACGTTCGCGGAGGAGGGCGAGACGACGGGGCGCGGGCGGTGAGGCGGAGGCGATCAGCGGCCGGGGCGGCGCTCCTTGATGCCGAGCAGGTCCCGCGCCTCGTCGGTCGTCAGGGCCGGGCGCTGCATGGTCTCGGCGAGCTCCGCGGCCCGCGCGACGAGCTCGTCGTTGTGCTGGACGACCTGGCCGCGTCGGTAGACGACGTTGTCCTCCATCCCGACGCGCAGGTGGCCGCCGGCCGACAGCGCCGCGGCCATGACCGGCAGGTGCCCGCGGCCGATGCCGGTGGCCGACCACGACGTGACCTCGGCGGGCAGCATCGCGACCCCGGCCATGAGCGCGGCCGTCGTCGCCGGCATCCCGCCGGGCACGCCCGTCACGAAGTCGACGTGCACCCGGCCGCCGTACGGCAGTCCGTGCGTGTCGAGCAGGCGGGCGAGCGCGTGGACGTGCCCGAGGTCGAAGAGCTCGAACTCGGGGACGACCTCACGCTCCTGCGCCTGCACGTAGAGGTCGCTCATGAACCCCCACGGGTTGAGGAACACGTCGTCGCCGAAGTTCGTCGTGCCGCAGGTGAGCGAGCACGAGTCCGGCTCGGCGTCGAGCACGGTGAGCCGCTGCTCCAGGGGGTCGTGCACGGACCCACCGGTGGACAGCTGGACCACGAGGTCGGTCGCCTCGCGCAGCGCCTCGACCGCCGCGCGCAGGTAGCCGCCGTCGAGCGTCGGCCGGTGCTCGGCGTCGCGGATGTGCAGGTGGATGAGGGACGCGCCGGCGGACTCGCAGCGCCGCGCCGTCTCGACGACCTCGTCGAGGGACGTCGGCAGCTGCGGCAGGTCGGCCTTGGCGTGCTCGGCGCCAGTCGGCGCGACGGTGATGAGCGTGCCGGTCACCCCGGCGGACGGCGTCGTCATGCCGCCATCCTGTCAGGTGCCCCACCCGACCCGCCATCCGGTCGTGGTCACCGCACGCCGGAGGATCTTCGGCGATCAGCCGCGGACGACGACCGTCTGCGCTGCCGAGACGCCGTCGACGAGAAGATCGACGTCCTCGGCGACCGACCGCTTGACGACCCCGAGCGCGACCGGACCGTCCTCGTGGTGTCGCGCGACGCTCGTCAGCCGGCCGACCTCGCGGCCCTCGAGGGTCAGCGGCGACCCGACGGCCGGCAGCACGTGGCCGGAGCCGTCGAGGTGGAGGAAGACCAGCCGGCGCGGCGGCCGCCCGAGGTTGTGGACGCGCGCGATGGTCTCCTGGCCCCGGTAGCAGCCCTTGTGCAGGTGCACGGCGGTGCGCAGCCAGTCGACCTCGTGCGGGATGGTGCGGTGGTCGGTCTCGTGCCCGAGGCGCGGACGCCAGGCCGCGACCCGCAGGGCCTCGGCCGCCCACGTGCCGGCGAGCGGCCGGTCGCCGACGGCGGCCTCGAGCCCGTCGCGCGGCACGAGCAGCTCGCGCCAGGCGCGCCCCGCCCCCGCGTGGCCCTCGACCGGGCCGTAGGCGGCGGTGTCGCCGACGAGGCGCGGCCAGGGGTCGACCCAGGCGAGCGGCTCGCCGTCGGCGGACTCGGCGCCGACGGGCTCGCCGAGCACCGCCCAGGCGTCGGTGACGTCGGCGACCTCGACCCGCAGCATGAAGCGCATCGACTCCAGCCACGCGACGAGCGCCGGCGCGGTACCGGGCTCGAGCGTGAGCCAGGTGCTCGTGCCGTCGTCGACGACGTGCAGCGCGTGCTCGACGTGCCCTTTCGGGGACAGGACGAGCGACTCGGCGGAGCTGCGCGGCGCCAGCCCCGCGAGCTGCTGGGTGGTCATCGAGTGCAGCCAGGTCAGCCGGTCGGGGCCGGTGACGGTGACGACGCCGCGGTGCGACAGGTCGACGACCGCGAGGCCCTCGGTGAGGAGGCGCTGCTCGCGCATCGGGTCGCCGTAGTGGGCGGCGACCCCGGCGTCGGGCCCCTCGCCCTCGACCGCGCCGTGGCGGTCGAGCAGCGGGGAGCGGGTGGTCTGGACGGATGCGGTCACGGGTCCTCCCGGCAGGTGCGGCACAGCCCGTGGACGGCGGCGTGACCGACGTCGGCGGCGAAGCCGAGCCGGTCGTCGACCCGGGCCACGAGCTCATCGGCGACGTCGAGCGGCAGCTCGCCGACCCAGCCGCAGCCGCGGCAGACGAGGTGGAGGTGGGTCGCGTGCTCGGCCAGGTGGTAGCTGGGGCTGCGGTGGTCGACGTGCGTGTGGGCGACGAGCCCGAGCTCCTGGAGCGCGTCGAGGGAGCGGTAGACGGTCGAGACCGGCACGGCGCCGCCCCCGTCGGCGGCGACCGCGTCGGCCACCTCGTCGGGGGTGCCGTGCCCGAGCCGGCCCACGGCCGCGAGCACGCGCTCGCGCTGCGTCGTCAGACGCTTGCCGCGCGCCCGCAGGCGCTCACCGAGGTCGCTCACCACTCCAATGTAGGCCGACCTCCGGACGTCACCCAGCCCGCCTTCCTACACTGACCCGGTGAGCGGACAGAACCTCGACCTGCTCGGGTTCGGTGACGACCGCCCCGAGGCCCCCGACGAGGCCCCCAAGGAGGACGGCACCGGCCGTCCCCGCCGGCGACGCCTGCGACGAGTCCTCACCGTCCTCGGTGTCCTCGTCCTGCTCGTCGTCCTCGCCGTCGGCGGGTTCGTCGGCTACCTCGGCTGGCGCGTGTCCGACAACGTCACGCAGGCCGACCTGCTCCCCACCGTGCCCCCGCCCACCGTCGCCCCCGACGGCACGCCCATCACGATCGGCCGCGACAAGGGCACCAACTTCCTCCTCGTCGGCTCCGACAGCCGGGGCGCCGACCGGGGCCGTGCCGACGTCATCGTCCTCGTCCACGTGCCGAAGGACCCGACGTCCATCCAGATGATCCACTTCCCGCGCGACCTCTTCGTCGACATCCCGGGCCACGGGAAGAACAAGATCAACGCGGCGTACGCGTTCGGTGGCGAGCCCCTGCTCGTCGAGACCCTCCAGGACCTCGTCGGCGTCAAGATCGACCACGTCGCCCGCACCGACTTCGAGGGCTTCAAGAACATGACGGACGCCGTCGGCGGCGTGCGCGTCTACGCCGAGGAGGGCAACGACGCGAACGGCAACGGCGGCAAGGCCATCCAGAAGGGATGGAACGAGCTCGACGGCGAGCAGGCGCTGGCGTTCGTCCGCGAGCGCTACGAGCTGAGCGAGGGCGACATCTCGCGCGGCCGCCGCCAGCTGGCGTTCGTCAAGGCGCTGCTCCTCAAGGCGACGAGCTCCGAGACCGTCCGCAACCCGCTGGCGGTCGCCCGGTTCGCCGACGCGGCGACGAAGAACCTCGTCGTGGACCGCGGCCTGAGCATCGGGACGATGAAGGACTACGCCCTCGACCTGCGGCACATCCGCGCCTCGGACGTCGTCTTCGCGACCGCCCCGTTCTCCGGCTTCGGCACGGACCCGAACGCGGGCAGCATCGACATCGTCGACGAGAAGGGGATGGCCCTGCTCGGCAAGGCGCTGCGCTCGGACACGATGGACGACTACCTCGACGTCTACGTCGCCCCGTGACGCGGTGGGTGGGCCGGAGCCGGCCCACCCCGAGCGTCACTCGACGCGCTTGAGCTCCGCCGAGACGTGCGACTGGAGCGGCTGCCCGACGGCGGCCATGTCCATGACCCACATGAGGTTCGAGTTGACGTACCCGTAGAGGCGGTGCGCGGCGCTGTACTCCTTGGCGTCGGGGCTGCGCATCACCCCGTCGGTGCGGAGCTCGACCTTGGCCGGCTCGGCGACCCCGGCGTACATCTCGACGAAGCCGGTGGGGTGCGCGAGCAGGAGCTCGACGTTCGTGCCGTCGGTGGCGCCGGTGACCGGGCGCCAGAAGCCGGTCTCGGTCGCGAGCGGGCGCACCTGGTTGCCGTCGTCGTCGAGGAGCCAGGTGCGCGAGTCCCACCGCAGGAAGCGGCGGCCGTCGTGGCTGCAGACGACCTCCTGCCCGAAGCGCTGCGACTCCATCGTCGGGTAGCCGACGAGGCCGGCCCCCGCCCAGGTGCCGACGAGCCAGGCGAGCGGGGCGAGATCCTCGTGGAGGGAGGTGTCGAGCGTGAAGACCATAGGGTCCAGTCTATGGATGACGCCGCCCGCACCCTCGTCGTCAAGGTCACGTGCGGCCCGGAGGCCCCCGAGCGGCTGGCCCAGGGGCTCACGGTCGCGGCCACGGCCCTCGCCGCCGGGCTCGAGGTCAGCCTATGGCTGACCGGGGACGCGGCGTGGATGGCGGTGCCCGGCCGCGCCGAGGAGGTCGACCTGCCGCACTCGGCGCCGCTCGCCGAGCTGCGCGACGCGGTGCTCGAGGGCGGGCGGATGACGGTGTGCGGGCAGTGCGCGGCCCGCCGCGGGCTCACCGTCGACGACCTGCTGCCCGGGGCGACGGTCCGGGGCGCCGCGGCGTTCGTCGAGGAGGTCGTCGCCCCCGCGACCCGGGCGCTCGTCTACTGACGCACCACCACCCGCGCGTGTGCAGAACTCGTCGCTTTCGTCGATTTCCGGACGCCCCTCGACCCCACCCGCGTGCAGGAAGTGACGCTTTCGTCGATTTCCGTACGCCCTCGGCGCCACCCGTGTGCAGGAATCGACACATTCGTCAGTTCTTGCACACCCCCGACCCCGACTCGCGTGCAGGAATCGACACATTCGTCAGTTCTTGCACACCCCCGACCCCGACTCGCGTGCAGGAAGTGACGCTTTCGTCAGTTCTTGGACGGCGGTCAGCCGACGAGCCAGAGGGAGAGGCCGTAGGCGACGACGCCCGGCACGAGCAGCGAGGCCGCACCGGTCGCCAGCTGGCAGCGGATGGCGGTGACCGGCGGGAGCACGACGAGCGTGCGGCGCAGCGCGTGGGCGACCGCGGAGCAGAGGATGCCGACGAGCGCGGCCGTGCCGGGGCCCGGCCCGCCGAGCAGGCTCGCCGCGACGAGCGCCCCCGCCCCGCCGAGCACCATCGACAGCGGGAGCAGCCAGCCGCGCAGCGGCCTGGTCCCGGCGGCGAGGTCGGCGAGCGAGCCGACGGCCACCGCCACGAGGGCCGCCGTCGCGAGGTCGGTCGCCCGCGGCGAGCGGGCCAGCGGCAGCCACGTCGTGCCGACCGCGACCAGGCCCAGCCCGAACGCCGTGACGCCGATCGACTCGGTGAGGCGGGGCCGGCCGTCGCGCCGGACGATCTGGTGGACGAACATCACGCCGAGCGCCACGGCGAGCGCGACCGGCACGAGGCGCAGCCACGGCTCGTCGGAGGTCGCGGCCCCGGCGGCCGGCGCGAGCACGCCCGCCACGCCGACGGCGAGCGAGGAGCCGAAGCGGCTCGAGCTGCCGAGCAGGCGCGGCCAGCCCCAGGCGACGACGAGCCCGGTCCACGCGAGGCCGCCGGCGAGGACGACCGCGTCCGTGCGCAGCGCGAGGACGAGCAGGGCGGCGAGGACGACGGTGACGGCCACGACGACCGGGCGCACGACGGTCGCCATCTGCGGGAGCACCGGGTGCCGGCGCAGCGCCTCGAGCCGCGCGCGGCGCGAGGCCCGGGTCTCGACGGCCGGAGCGCCGGAGGGGTCCGTGCCGTCCGGGGCCTGCGGCCCCTCGAGCACCGCCCCGCCGTCCGGGACGGCCTCGCCCCCACCGGCCTCGTCGACCGTCACGGGCGCGTCGGATGCCTCGGCGCCTGCGCCGTCCGGGTGCTCGTCCACGCCCGGCATCCTCGCATCACCCACCGGCGAACGGCGGGAGCACCTCGACCGTGGCCCCGGGCGGGAGCGGGTCCTCGCCCGAGGCGGCGAGCCCGTCGACGAGCACGGAGCAGACCGGCAGCACCGCGGCGAGCGCCGGGCGGGCCTGCGCGAGCGCCGCGGTCAGCTCGCCCACCGTGGCGGGTGCCTCGACGTCCTCGCCGTCGACCCCCGCCGCGGCCCGGGCCCCGGCCCAGTACCGCACCGTGACGCCCGCCGTGGAGGAGGCGCCTGTCCCAAGAGGAGCCGTGGCCCCGTGCCGTGCGTCCATGACCGCCTATCCTGTGGGGCGATGGCCCACCTGCTGCTGTTGACGAACACCTTGGCCCCCGCGGCCGAGGTGCTCCCGGCGCTCGGGCTGCTCAGCCACCATGTTCGCATCCTCCCGGCCGAGGCGTCGGCGCTGGTGGACGCCCCGGAGGCGGACGCCGTCCTCGTCGACGCGCGCCGCGAGCTCGCGATGGCCCGGTCGCTGTGCCGCGTCCTCACGACGACCGGCGTGTCCGGGCCGCTGTTCGCCGTCGTCACCGAGGGTGGCCTCGCCGGGCTGACGAGCGAGTGGGGCGTCGACGACGTCCTCCTCGACACCGCCGGCCCCGCCGAGGTCGAGGCCCGCCTGCGCCTGGCCCTCGGCCGCCGCGCCGAGGCCGCCGACGACGAGG
The DNA here is from genome assembly GCF_018729305.1 of Phycicoccus mangrovi. NCBI lineage: Bacteria > Bacillati > Actinomycetota > Actinomycetes > Micrococcales > Intrasporangiaceae > Phycicoccus > Phycicoccus mangrovi. The sequence continues at coordinate 150,722 of NZ_JAHHWP010000012.1, forward strand.
CCGGACCGATCACGGCCGGGGCGCTCGTCATCGACGAGGCCACCTACTCCGTGCGCCTGCGCGGGCGGCTGCTCGACCTCACGTACAAGGAGTTCGAGCTCCTCAAGTACCTCGCGCAGCACCCCGGCCGCGTCTACACGCGCTCGCAGCTGCTCCAGGAGGTCTGGGGCTACGACTACTTCGGCGGGACGCGCACCGTCGACGTCCACGTGCGCCGGCTGCGCGCCAAGCTCGGCACCGAGCACGAGCTGCTCATCGGCACCGTCCGCAACGTCGGCTACCGCTTCGTCCCGGAGGCCGCGGCCGTCGACGAGGAGCTCGAGGAGGTCGAGGGCTGACGTGGGGTCGACGCACCGGCTGGACACGGTCGACGGCGACCTCGCCGCTCGGCTGCGCGCGCTCTGGTCGCGGGCCGAGGAAGCCGACGGGGTCGGCGCGGTCTCGGAGGCGTTCCGCCTCGCGGTCGGGCCCGCGCGCGACGGGGTCGTCCACCTCGTCCGCGAGGACGGCGACGAGGTCGCGGGGTACGCGCAGGTCGCGTCCGCCGGCACCGACGACGCGGTGGCCGAGCTCGTCGTCGACCCGGCGCACCGACGCGCGGGCCACGGGCGGGCGCTGCTCGACGCCGCGCTCGCCGAGGGCGCCCGGTCGGTCTGGGCGCACGGCGACCTCCCGGCCGCGGGCGTGCTCGCCGCGTCCGCCGGGCTGGAGCGCACCCGCGAGCTGTTCCGGATGGCGCGGCCGCTGACCTCCGACGACGCCTCCGACCCCGAGCTGCCCGACGGTTACACCGCCCGCGCCTTCGAGCCGGGGCGCGACGACGAGGACTGGGTCGCGCTCAACGCCGCGGCGTTCGCGAGCCATCCGGAGCAGGGCCGGCTCACCGTGGCCGACCTGCACGAGCGGATGGACCAGGACTGGTTCGACGCCGCCGGGTTCATCCTCGTCGAGCGCGACGGGCGGGTCGTGGCGTTCCACTGGACCAAGGTCGAGCCCGGGTCACGGAGCGGACGGGCCCACGCTTCCGAGACGGACGAAGTCCGGCACGGGAGCGGGGAGGTGTACGTCGTGGGGGTGGACCCGGCCGAGCAGGGCCACGGCCTCGGCGGCCCGCTGACCCGCCTCGGCACGGCGCACCTCGCCCGGCGCGGCCTCGCCGAGGTCGAGCTCTACGTCGACGGCGACAACACCGCCGCGCGGCGCACGTACGCGCGCCTCGGCTTCGAGGACGCCGCGGTCGACGTGCAGTACACCGTCCCCCGCTGACCCCACCGCGCCCTCCGTCGCGGGCTACACCGCAGTACGTGTCGCCACAGCAGCAGTTACTGCGGCGTAGCGCGCGCTGCTCGCGTGGACGGGGGTCGGCTGCCCGGGTGGCGCGACCCACCCGGTGGGGGAAGAGTGCCGGCATGCGCCGACCGATGCCCGCCGCCCTCGCCTCCGCCGCCGTGCTGGCGGCCTCCCTCGTCGCCGCCGCGCCGGCCCACGCGGGCACCGCCGACGGACGCCACGCGCCCCACCTGACGACCTCGACCCGCGTCGTCGACGCCGACCAGTCCTTCCGCGGCCTCGACGCCGTCGACCGCCGGACCGCCTGGGTCGCGGGCGGCAGCGTGTCGGGCGGCACCGGCGGGGTCTGGCGCACCCACGACGGCGGCCGGACGTGGGTGGACGTGTCCCCGCCGCAGACCGAGGGCCTGAACTTCCGCGACGTCGAGGTGACCGGGCGCGGGACGGTCACCGTGCTGGCCATCGGCGAGGGCGAGGCCTCGCGCATCTACCGCACCCGCGACGACGGCCGGACGTGGACCGAGACCTTCCGCAACACCGAGCCCACCGCGTTCTACAACTGCCTGGCGTTCTTCCCCGGCGGGCGCACCGGCCTCGCCGTCAGCGACCCGGTCGACGGCCGCTTCCGCATCGCCCGCACCACCGACGGCGGGCGCTCGTGGCACGTCCTGCCGAGCACGCGGATGCCCGACAGCACCGGCGAGGCCAACTTCTCCGCGAGCGGCGAGTGCCTCACCGTGTCCGGCCACGAGGCGTGGTTCGGCAGCGGCGGCGAGCGCTCGCGCGTCTTCCGCTCGGGCGACCTCGGCTGCACCTGGACGGCCACCGACTCCCGCATCCCGGCCGGTGAGGCCGCGGGGGTCTTCGGCATCGCGGTGCGCCCCGGCGTGGGCGGCCTCGCGGTCGGCGGCGACTTCTCGGACCCCGCCGACGGCGTCGATGCGACCTCGACGAGCCGCGACGGCCGGCGCTGGACCTCGGCGGGCGACCTCCGGCACCTCGGCGAGGACGTCGCGTGGCTCCCCGGCGTGCGTCGCGGCGCGGTGACCGTCGGCGAGAGCGGCGACGTCGGCGGCGTCAGCGTCACCCTCGATGCGGGCCGCTCCTGGTACCGGCTCTCCGACACCGGGTTCCACACCGTCGACTGCACCGCCGACGGGTCGTGCTGGGCCGCCGGGGGCAAGGGTCGTGTCGCGCGCGTGTCCATCCGCTGAACCGGCCGCGAGCGGGCTGACCGCCCGGGCGCGGACCTGACAGGATGGACGCATGACGGACGAGACGGCGGTGGACGTCGAGGAGCAGGGCGGGACGGCGCGCGACGCCGCGGCCGACGCGTCGGCCGAGGGCGCCATCGTCAGCGAGGTCTCCATCGCGAGCGCCTCGGCCACCGAGTCCCGGCAGCAGCCGCGCAGCGCCAACGGCCGCTTCGTCCGCGGCGCGCACCACCCCGAGCCCGACGACGACGAGGGCCTGCCGGCCGACCGCTTCCTCGACCGCGAGATCTCGTGGCTGCAGTTCAACGAGCGGGTCCTCCAGCTCGCCGGCGACGAGAACGTGCCGCTGCTCGAGCGCGCCCGCTACCTCGCGATCTTCGCCTCGAACCTCGACGAGTTCTTCATGGTCCGGGTCGCCGGCCTCAAGCGGCGCATCGCCACCGGGATCGCCGTCCGGTCGGCCTCCGGGCTCGAGCCGCGCGAGGTGCTCGAGCAGATCAGCCTCGTCGCGCACGAGCTGATGGGGATGCAGGCCCGCGTCTACGCCGAGCAGGTCCGCCCGGCGCTGGAGTCCGAGGGCGTGACGATCGTCCACTGGGACGCCCTCTCCGACGACGAGCGCGAGCGCCTCGGCGACGTCTTCACGCAGCGCCTCTTCCCCGTCCTCACCCCGCTGGCGGTCGACCCGGCGCACCCGTTCCCCTACATCTCCGGCCTGTCGCTCAACCTCGCGGTCATCCTCGTCAACCCGCGCACCGGCAAGGAGCACTTCGCCCGCGTCAAGGTGCCGCCGATGCTGCCGCGGCTCGTGCGCGTCGAGCCCGGGCCGGACGAGTCGCCGCTCGCCGACATGTACGACACCCGGTTCGTGCCGCTCGAGGACGTCATCGCCGCCCACCTCGACCAGCTCTTCCCGGGGATGGAGATCCGCGAGCACTTCACCTTCCGGGTCACGCGCAACGAGGACCTCGAGGTCGAGGAGGACGACAACGAGAACCTCCTCACCGCGCTCGAGCGCGAGCTGACCCGGCGCCGCTTCGGGCCGCCGGTGCGCCTCGAGGTCGAGGAGGACATCGACGACCACGTCCTCGACCTCATCGTCCGCGAGCTCGGCGTCAACTCCACCGAGGTCTACCGGTTGCCGGCGCCGCTCGACCTGCGCGCGCTCAACGTCATCGCCGACCTCGAGCGATCCGAGCTGCACTTCGAGCCGTTCGTGCCGCGCACCAACGCCGACCTCGCCCCGACCGAGTCGGCCAAGGCGCGCGACATCTTCGCCTCCATCCGCAAGCAGGACGTGCTGCTCCAGCACCCGTACGACTCGTTCTCGACCTCGGTGCAGGCGCTCCTCGAGCAGGCCGCGGCCGACCCGAAGGTCCTCGCGATCAAGCAGACCCTCTACCGGACGAGCGGCGACAGCCCGATCATCGACGCCCTCATCGACGCCGCCGAGGCCGGCAAGCAGGTGCTGGCCGTCGTCGAGATCAAGGCGCGCTTCGACGAGGAGAACAACATCTCCTGGGCCCGCAAGCTCGAGCACGCCGGCGTCCACGTCGTCTACGGCATCGTCGGCCTCAAGACCCACGCCAAGCTGTGCCTCGTCATCCGCCAGGAGGCGGAGGGGATGCGCCGCTACTGCCACGTCGGCACCGGCAACTACAACCCGAAGACCGCGCGGCTCTACGAGGACCTCGGGCTGCTGACCGACGACGAGCAGGTGGGCGAGGACCTCAGCCGCCTGTTCAACCAGCTGTCGGGCATCGCGCCGCGCAGCAAGTTCCGCCGCCTCCTCGTCGCGCCGCGCTCGGTCCGCTCGGGCCTCGTCGCGCACGTCCACCAGGAGATCGAGCACGAGCGCGCCGAGCCCGGCAGCGGCTACATCGGCCTCAAGGTCAACTCCATCGTCGACGAGCAGGTCATCGACGCTCTCTACCGCGCCTCGCAGGCCGGGGTGCGGGTGCAGCTGTGGGTGCGCGGCATCTGCGCGCTGCGACCGGGCGTGCCGGGGCTGTCCGAGACGATCGAGGTGCGCTCGGTGCTCGGGCGCTTCCTCGAGCACTCGCGCATCTTCTACTTCGGCGGCGGCGGCGACCCGCTCGTCTACATCGGCAGCGCCGACATGATGCACCGCAACCTCGACCGCCGCGTCGAGGCGCTCGTCCGGCTCACCGACCCGCGGCACGTCGAGGACCTGCGCTCCCTCATGGAACGCGGTGCGTCGCAGCGGTACTCGCACTGGGCGCTCGGTCCGGACGGTCGATGGACCCGCCGCCACCTCGACGACGACGGTCAGCCCCTCGAGGACCTCCAGACCGCGCTGGTCGAGATGCACGCCAAGCGCCGCCGCAAGGCCCGCCGGCGCTGAGCGGCCCGACCGTGCCGACGACGATCCCGGCCGCCGGCACCCTCCCCTGGAGGGTGCGCGGCCACGCGCTCCAGGTGGCCCTCGTCCACCGTCCGCGCTACGACGACTGGGCCTGGGCCAAGGGCAAGCTCGACCCGGGCGAGGAGTGGGCGCCCGCCGCGGCCCGGGAGACCGAGGAGGAGACCGGGCTGCGGGTGCGGCTCGGCGTCCCGCTGCCCGAGGCCCGCTACACGATGCTCGACAAGGACGGCCGGCCCGCCGACAAGGTGGTGCGCTACTGGGCGGCGCGCGTCGTCGGCGGCACCGGCGAGCTGGTCAACGAGATCGACGACGTCGCGTGGCTCGACCCCCGCGAGGCCCACGACCGGCTCGACTACGCCCGCGACCGCGAGCAGCTGCGCGCCCTCGTCCGCCACCACCAGGCGGGCTCGCTCGACACCTGGCCGCTCGTCGTCGTCCGGCACGCCCACGCCGTCGCGCGCGGGGCGTGGTCCGGCGGCGACGACACGCTGCGCCCTCTGGACGCCGCCGGGGTGGCGCGCGCGTCGGCGCTCGTCGGCGTCCTCGCGGCGTACGCCCCGCGGCGGGTCGTCAGCTCGCCGTCGGTGCGCTGCGTCGCGACCGTCGCGCCGTTCGCCGCCTCCGCCGGGCTGACCGTCCGCACCCGCGGCGGGCTGTCGGAGGAGGGGTTCGAGGAGGACCCCGCCAAGGCCCCGCGCCGCGTCCTGCGGCTGCTCGAGGCCGGCCGGCCGGCGGTGCTCTGCTCGCACGGCCCGGTCCTCCCGGCCCTGCTCGAGGTGCTGGCGCCGCTCGCCGCCTCCTCCCCCGCCGCCGACCGCGCGCTGCTGGCCGCCGCCGGCGACGCGAAGCTCGTCAAGGGCGAGGCCCTCGTCCTCCACGTCGCCGGCACCGGCCCGGCTGCCCGCGTCGTCGCCGTCGAGCGTCACCTCCCCTGACGCCCCCACCCCACCTGCCCCACCCGCCCCACCCGCTCTCTCCCGAACGTGTGTGAAGAACGTCGGCATGCCGACGTTCTTCACACACGTTCACAGGACAGCGGGACGCGGGAGCGCCCGTCGCGACACGCATCCGTCCCCGGGACCTGACCGTCCCGTCGGCCGATGCTCGGGTGCTGTTCACGCCCCGTTCACCGGTGACGGGCCACGGCGTCACCCGGCCTCCCTACCGTCCTCAGCGTCGGACATCGATGTCCGGCTCCACGACTCCCTTGACCTCCGAGAGGTACACCTGTGAAGACCCGCCGCTTCGGCCAGCTCGCGAGCCTCGCCCTGGTCGGTTCCATCGCTCTCGCCGGCTGTGGTTCGGACAACAACTCGGGCACCGGCACGACCGCCGGCTCCGGCTCGAGCTCCTCCTCCACCTCCTCCGACTGCTTCGACGGCACCCTGAACGCCGAGGGCTCCTCCGCGCAGAAGAACGCCTTCGAGGAGGCCGCCGCGTCCTACTCGGAGGCCTGCTCCGGCGCCACCGTCAACTACAACCCGACCGGCTCGGGCGCGGGCATCAAGCAGTTCATCGCCGGCCAGGTCGACTTCGCCGGCTCCGACTCGGCGCTCAAGACCGAGGAGAAGGACGGCGTCGTCGAGACCGACGCGGCCGCCCAGACCTGCGGCTCCCCCGCCTGGAACATCCCGATGGTCACCGGCCCGATCGCGCTGGCGTACAACGTCCCCGGCGTCGACTCGCTGACCCTCACGCCTGACGTCGCCGCGCAGATCTTCGACGGCAAGATCACGAAGTGGAACGACGCCAAGATCGCCGCGATCAACTCGGGCGTCAGCCTCCCCGCGACCGACATCAAGGTCTTCTTCCGCTCGGACGAGTCCGGCACCACCGAGAACTTCATGAAGTACCTCTCGGGTGCGGCCGGGGACGCCTGGAGCTACGACCCCGCGAAGGTGTGGCCCGCCTCGGGTGAGGGCAAGGAGAAGTCCGCCGGTGTCGCCGAGGGCGTCAAGTCCACCGAGGGCGGCATCACCTACGTCGAGTGGAGCTACGCCAAGGACAACGACCTCGGTGTCGCGAAGGTCGACAACGGCGGCGGCGCGGTCGAGCTGACCGGCGAGTCGGTCGGCAAGGCCCTCGAGGCCGCGGCCAACGACGGCGAGGGCAACGACCTGCGCCTCAAGCTCGACTACGCGACCAAGGAGGCCGGCGCCTACCCGATCCTCCTCGTCACCTACGAGATCGTCTGCTCGAAGTACAAGGACGCGGCGACGGCCACGAAGGTCAAGGGCTTCCTCACGCACTTCGCGGACCCGGAGGTCCAGAAGGGCCTCGAGGAGATCGGCTACGCGCCGCTCCCGTCCTCGATCGAGGAGAAGGTCCAGACCGCCATCGCGGCGATCTCCTGACCCACCGGCGCCCGCGGCGCCACCCGGTCGGAGCGTCTCGCCGCCCCGACCACCCGCCACGGGGGCGGGCCGGAACCACCGGCCCGCCCTCTGGCACGACCACCACCCCCACCGAGACCGAGGACGACGTGACGACCTCCATCACCGGCCGCTCAACGATCGACGACGACCCGCACGACGCCGACCGCGCCTCCACCGGCCGGCTGGGCGACCGCATCTTCGGCGGCCTCGCCACGGGCTCGGGCCTGCTCGTCGTCGCGATCGTGACGCTCGTCGGCGTCTTCCTGCTCGTGCAGGCCGTGCCGTCGCTCATGAACAACGACGCCAACTTCCTCCTCTCGCGCGAGTGGAGCCCGAGCGGCGCGAACCCGCGCTTCGGCATCGCCGACCTCGCCTGGGGCACCCTCGTCACCTCGGTCATCGCGATGCTCATCGCGGTGCCGCTCGGCGTCGCGGTCGCCCTCTTCATCACGCAGTACGCGCCGCGCTGGCTCTCGCGCCCGGCGGCCGCCACCGTCGACCTGCTCGCCGCCGTCCCCTCGATCGTCTACGGCTTCTGGGGGCTGAACATCGCCGGTCAGTACTTCGAGCCGGTCGCGAGCGTCATCCAGGGAGCCCTCGGCTGGATCCCGTTCCTGTCCGACCAGAACGTCAGCGCAAAGAGCACCCTCGCCTTCGCCGGCGTCATCCTCGCGATCATGATCCTGCCGATCGTCACGGCCATCTCGCGCGAGGTCTTCGCGCAGGTGCCGACGACCCACAAGGAGGGTGCGCTCGCCCTCGGCGCGACGAAGTGGGAGATGATCCGCGTCGCGGTCCTGCCCTACGGCAAGCCCGGCATCATCAGCGCGGCGATGCTCGGCCTCGGCCGCGCGCTCGGCGAGACGCTCGCCGTCCTCATCCTCCTGTCGACCCTCAGCCCGACGAAGGAGTGGAGCTTCTCGATCTTCAACGGCGGCTCCACCTTCGCCTCGAAGATCGCCGGCGGCGCGAGCGAGTTCGACACCCCGCAGAAGACCGGCGCGTACATCGCCGCCGGCCTCGTGCTCTTCGTCGTGACGTTCCTCGTCAACGCCGCCGCCCGCATCGTCATCGAGCGCAGGAAGGCCTTCTCCGAATGAGCACCGCCCAGCTCGACACCACCGCCCCCACGACGCCCCCCGGCACCGGGTCCTCCCCGACCCGCGGGCTCGGCGAGAAGTCCGGCGGCCGCGCCGCGAAGGACCTCCTCGCGAAGGTCGTCATGTGGCTCGCCTTCGCCGTCGCCGTCGTGCCGCTGGTCTGGATCCTCGGCTCGACCCTCGTCAAGGGCGGCCACATGCTGCTCGAGGCGCAGTGGTGGACCAACAGCCAGGCCGGCATCACCTCGCGGCGCGAGGGCGGCGGTGCCGTCCACGCCATCCAGGGCACGCTCATCCAGGCGGCCGTGACCGCCGTGATGTCGGTGCCCGTCGGCGTGCTGACCGCCGTCTACCTCGTCGAGTACGGCCGCGGGCGCCTGGCCCGGGTCGTGTCGTTCATGGTCGACATCCTCACCGGCATCCCCTCGATCGTCGCGGCGCTGTTCATCTACGCGCTGTGGGTGACGACGTTCGACTTCCAGCGAGTCGCCTTCGCGGTGACGCTCGCGCTGACCCTGCTCATGATCCCGACGGTCGTCCGCTCGACCGAGGAGATGCTCAAGCTCGTCCCCAACGAGCTGCGCGAGGCGTCGTACGCGCTCGGCGTGCCGAAGTGGAAGACGATCATGAAGGTCGTCGTCCCGACGGCGTTCTCCGGCATCGTCACCGGCATCCTGCTCGGCCTCGCCCGCGTCATGGGCGAGACGGCGCCGCTCATCATCCTCGGCCCGTACACGAAGGTCATCGCGACCGACCTGTTCGGCGGCCTCATGGCGACCCTGCCCACGATGATCAACCAGGACCGCGTCGAGGCCCTCCAGCCGGCGGTGGACCGGGTCTGGGGCGCCTCGCTCACCCTCATCCTCCTCGTCTTCCTGCTCAACCTGCTGGGCCGCTTCGTCGGCCGCTTCAGCAAGGTCAAGAGCTGACCCCCGACGTCCCCGACGACCACCTCCGGAAAGAGACACCGCACCCATGGCCAAGCGCATCGACGTCAAGGACCTCGACATCTACTACGGCGACTTCAAGGCCGTCGAGGGTGTGACGATGACCGTGGAGCCCCGCTCCGTCACCGCCTTCATCGGCCCGTCCGGCTGCGGCAAGTCGACCGTGCTGCGGACCCTCAACCGGATGCACGAGGTGATCCCCGGCGGACGGGTCGACGGCTCGGTCATGCTCGACGACCAGGACCTGTACGCCTCCTCGATGGACCCCGTCGCGGTGCGGCGGACGGTCGGGATGGTGTTCCAGCGGCCGAACCCGTTCCCGACGATGTCCATCCGCGACAACGTCGCCGCCGGGCTGAAGCTCAACGGGCTGAAGAACAAGAAGAAGCTCGACGAGGTCGTCGAGACCTCGCTCAAGGGCGCGAACCTCTGGAACGAGGTCAAGGACCGCCTCGACAAGCCCGGCGCCGGCCTCTCGGGCGGGCAGCAGCAGCGCCTGTGCATCGCGCGGGCCATCGCCGTGAACCCGCAGGTGCTGCTCATGGACGAGCCGTGCTCGGCGCTCGACCCGATCTCGACGCTGGCCATCGAGGACCTCATCAACGAGCTGAAGTCCGACTACACGATCGTCATCGTCACGCACAACATGCAGCAGGCCGCCCGCGTCTCGGACCAGACGGCGTTCTTCAACCTCAAGGCCACCGGCGAGCCCGGGCGCCTCGTCGAGGTCGGCGACACCCAGCGCATCTTCTCCAACCCGACCGAGAAGGCCACCGAGGACTACATCAGCGGCCGCTTCGGCTGATCTCCCACCCGACGTATTGCGCATCCGCCACCTCAGGACCCCCGGAAACGGTCCGTCCGGGTGGCGAATGCGCAATCAGTGAGGGGACGGGCGCAGCAGGAGCACTCGAACCGCGCCGTGACGACGTCCGGGCGGGCTCGTCGCAGCGCGGCCTCCCACCGTTGTCGAAGCGCGTCCTGACCTCCGAGGACGTCCGCGGTCTCCCAGCGCAGCACCTCGAGACCGAGGTCGCGCAGGCGCGACTCACGCACCCCCTGGGCGACCACCTTGCGCGCCGCAGCCTCCTCCTGCCCCGCGTCCGGCGGCGCGTCCAGCAGGTACTTCCCCCGGCCGTCGGCCTCCCCCACCACCCCGAGCCCCTCCCACCCCACGTCCACACGGGCGACGAAGCGGCCGTACTCGTCGCGCACGACCACCTGCGGCACGCCCGGCGGGGCCTCCCACGAGGCGAAGACGTACGCGCTCACCGACTCCAACCAGCTCTCGCGCCGGCCGTCGGCCAGCTCGAGCAGCAGGTCGGCGACCGCGATGCCCGGCCAGCGGCGCTGGTGCTCCCGCATCTCCGCCAACCCGGCGGATGTCACGAGTCCCCGACGCAGCGCCGCATCGACGACGGCGAGCGCGTCGCCGGGCCGCATGTCCCGCAGGCAGTCGACGACCGTCCGACCCGGCACGAGGAACGGTGTCCCCTTCCGAATCCACACGTGCGACGGCGGCGTTGCGCCACGGTGGAACCGGCGCCACGAGTCCTCTCGCGACGTCCGGGAGTCGTCCAGCAGCGTCAGCGTGGCCAGCTCTGGCGGGTGCGGCGGCATCGGCAGACCGAGGAGGGCGGCCGCGCTCGCGTGGCTGATGATCGCGTCGGGGGTGGTCCGGCTCGCCGTGCGGGCGATGGCCAGGTGACGGTCCCACGGCGGCATCCCCGACCACGCGGCGGCGTCCGCGTACAGCCCGGGCACGATCCGCTCGAGGCGACCACCGAGCACCGCGGCGTCGAGGCGCCGCGCGGACCATCCGTCCGCGAGCGCCTCGGCCCGGGTGAAGCAGATCGGGAGAGCCTCCACAGCCGCCACCATGAGCCGAGGAAGGACGCGCGCGACATCCCCGGGGCGGCATCTGTGGACGACGAGCCCCATCCGCCGACCCTGTGGACGACCCGCTCGACCCGACTTATTGCTCATCCGCCACCTGAGGGGACCCACATCCGGGCCCGAAAGGTGGCGGATGGGCAATAAGTCGGCTTGAACCCCGGGAGAGGCGCGGTCAGGTGAGGGGGGAGAGGACGGCGTAGACGAGGGCGGCCGCGAGGCCGGCACCGGGGAAGGTCAGCAGCCAGGCGACGACGATGGAGCGCGCCACACCCCAGCGCACCGCCTTGGCTGAGCGGGTCGCGCCGGCCCCGGTGATCGCCGCGGTGATGGCGTGCGTCGTCGAGACCGGCGCCCCGGTCATCGTCGCGACCCACAGCACGGACGCCGCCGACGCCTCGGCCGCGAACCCCTGCGGCGGGTCGAGGTGGATGATCCCGCGCCCCAGCGTGCGGATGATCCGCCACCCGCCGGCGTACGTCCCGAGCGAGAGCACCACCGCCGACAGCGCGAGCACCCACCACGGCACGGACGCGTCGTCGGCCCCCCGGTGCCCACCGGCGACGAGCGCGAGCACGACGACACCGGCGGTCTTCGAGGCGTCCTGCATCCCGTGGCCGAAGGCCATCGCCGCGGCCGACACCGTCTGCGCGTACCGGAAGCCGCGCACCGCCGGCCCGGGCCGCGCCCGCCGGAAGACCCACAGGATGAGCGTCATCAGCGCGAAGCCGCCGGCCAGCCCCACGACCGGCGAGACGAGCATCGGCACGACGACCTTGTCGAGGATGCTGTCCCACTTGACCGTCGCCCCGGCCGCGAGCGCCGCCCCGCCGAGGCCGCCGATCAGCGCGTGCGTCGACGACGACGGCAGCCCCCGCCACCACGTCAGCAGGTTCCAGCCGGTCGCACCGAGCAGCGCGCCGACGCACAGGACGATCCCGGTCGGCCCGGTCGGCACCGAGACGATGTCGCCGCCGACGGTCTCGGCCACGCGCACGCCGACGAACCCGCCGGCGAGGTTCATGACGGCCGCGAGCGCGAGCGCGATGCGGGGCGTCAGCGCGCGCGTCGAGACCGAGGTCGCGATGGCGTTCGCCGAGTCGTGGAAGCCGTTCGTGTACGTGAAGCCCATCGCGAGGACGACGACGAGGGCCGCGGGCCACCACTCCACGACGGGTCAGGACTCCCGGACGGCGATCGCCTCGACGGTCATCGCCACGTGCTCGAAGCCGTTCGCGGTCGCCTCGAGCGCGTCGATGATGTCCTTGTGCTTCATGACCGTCAGGGGGTCGGCCTTCTTGGCGTTGAACAGGTCGGCGAGCATCCGGCGGTACTGCTTGTTCGCCCTGTTCTCGAGCCGGTTGATCTCCACCCAGTAGGCGTCCATCTCCTTGAGCGAGCGCAGCCGCGGCATCGCGTCGGCGGTCAGCTCGGCCATCCGCTGGATGACCTCGACCTGCTTGGCCACGCGCGGCATCAGCTCGTCGACGCGGTAGAGGACGATGAGGTCGACCGCGGCCTCCATGAGGTCGACGCACTGGTCGAGCGCGACCGCGAGGGCGTGGATGTCGGAGCGGTCGAACGGCGTGACGAACGAGCCGCCGACCTTGCGGACGATCGCGCGCGTGGCGTCGTCGGCCGCGGCCTCGATCTCGTGCATCTGCTTGAGGATGGCCTCGCGCTCCTCGGCGTCCGCCCCGAGGAGCGCGGTCAGCGCCCCTGCGCCCTCGACGAGCTGTCGGGCCGAGTCGGCGAACAGCGCGTAGAAGGAGGGGTCGGACGGGGTGCGGCGAAAGCCCACGATGACGGTCTCCCGGGGAACGGCCTGGTGCTCGGGTACAGGCTAGGCCCCAGCCCGGCACCTCGCGTCAGGACCCCGCATCCTCCGCGACCGCGTCGCCCCCGTCGGCGTCCGACTCCCCCGGTGCGTCGCCCTCCCCGACCCCGAGGACGGCGTCGATGTGCTCCTGGTCCATCGGTCCGTCGCTGGCCGAGGCCTCGAGCACGAGCGCCCCGACGAGCTCGATCTCCTCCTGGAGCGCATCGTCGGTCAGCGGGTCGTCCGGTGGCATGCCGCCACCGTAGGGGCAAACAGCGCGTGACGGCAGGACCCCGACCGGGCGAACGCGCGCGGCGTCCAAGACGCCCGCGAGGCGATGAGGTGGATGCCGGACCGGGAGCGCCTCACGGCGCGTGGCCGCTCGTAGCGGCTGATGTTGGGACCCGGGGCTGCCGCGGCCCGGCACCCACGGAAGACCATAACGCGTGCCCCGGCCGGGGATGTTCCCGATGCGGGGACCGATCCGCCGACGGGAGCATGCGGCTCTCAGTCGAGCTCGCCGGTGCGCCAGAGCCGCGCGCTGGCCCGCAGGTCCTCACCGGTCGCGAGCAGGGCGGCGCCGCTGCGCGTGAGGTCGGTGGCCGAGAGGGGGTCGAGGACGTCGTGGTCGTGGGCGAGCTCGGCGCGTCCGGCGGCGATGACGGCGCAGAACGCCGACGCTCGCTCCAGCGCTACGGCGAGGTCGCCCTCGAACACGCCGGCGAGGATCTGGTCGGCGACGCGCATGAGCTCTGCGGGCTCGGGCGGCTCGGCGATGCCCGCCACGACGTGCGCGACGTCGGTGAAGCGGATGCCCGCCGCGTACTCGCGGCTCGCGGCCTCCGGGCTGCGCCGCACCCACTCGCGCAGCGCGTAGAGCCGCCACAGCGCTCCGGGCAGCGAGCGCCCCGGCCGCGAGGACCACAGGTCGGCGACGGTCGAGAGGCCGAGGTCGTCGACGAGCGAGACGAGGCGCGAGGTGACCTGCGGGTCGTGGGCCGCGCGCCCCGCGCCGACGAGGATGGCCGCCGTCTGGTGCGCCATCTCGGTGGTCTCGGCGGGGCCGGGCAGTGTCCCGCCATGGGCCTCGAGGGCGTCCGGGCCGAAGCGCACCGGCCGACGCGGCACGGGTCGTCCTCCGTCGCTCGTCATCCGGGCAGTCTCGCACCTCGCACGCCGCCCCGTGGCGGCACGGGGCATCGGAGCGCCCTCACCAGCGCCGATGCGGGTGGCCCCGGCTAGGTTGGGAGGGACCGCCGTGCCCGCCGGGCACCCCCGCACCCCCGGAGGACGACCATGGCCACCGACGCACCCGCCGACCGGCGGCGCGAGCCCGGGGCCGGCCGCGACCGCACCCCGGACTCGCCCACCGACGTCAGCCCCCGCGGATGGCGCCGGACCGCCAAGGCGGCGTTCGCCGAGTTCCAGCGCGACCAGTGCACCGACCTCGCCGCCGCCCTCACGTACTACTCGGTGCTCGCGATCTTCCCCGCGATCCTCGCGCTCGTCTCGCTGCTCGGCGTCTTCGGGCAGGGCGAGTCGACGACCCAGCAGCTGCTCGACATCGTGCGCCAGCTCGGCCAGGGCGACGCGGCCGACCAGCTGCAGGAGCCCATCCGCTCGATGATCGGCGCGAGCGGCGCCGGGTTCGCCCTCGTCCTCGGCATCGGCACCGCCCTCTTCTCCGCCTCGGGCTACGTCGGCGCGTTCGGCCGGGCCCTCAACCGCGTCTACGAGGTGCCCGAGGGGCGTCCCGTGTGGAAGCTGCGGCCGCAGCAGGTCCTCATCACCCTCGGCCTCGTCGTGATGGCGGGCCTCGTGCTCGTCGGGCTCGTCGTCAGTGGCCCGCTCGCCGACGTCGTGGGCAGCCGGATCGGGCTCCAGGCGGCCACCGTCACGGTCTTCACGGTCGCCAAGTGGCCGGTGATGCTCGGCGTCGTCGTCGTCATGGTCGCGGTCCTCTACTACTGGACCCCGAACGTGCGCCAGCCCCGCTTCCGCTGGGTGTCCGTCGGGGCCGCGGTCGCGATCGGCGTCTGGGTCCTCGCCTCGGTCGGGTTCGGGTTCTACGTGACGACGTTCGGCTCATACGCGAAGACCTACGGCTCGCTCGCCGGCATCATCGTCTTCCTCCTCTGGCTGTGGATCACCAACCTCGCGCTGCTCTTCGGTGCCGAGGTCGACGCCGAGCTCGAGCGGGTCCGCGAGCTCGAGGCGGGCATCAAGGCGGAGCACACGGTCCAGCTGCCGCTCAAGGACGCCTCGGGCGCCGAGAAGGCCAAGGAGAAGCTCGACGAGCGGGTCCGCGCCGGGCGCCGGCTGCGGCGGGGCATCCCGGAGCCGCGACCGCACGACGAGCGCGCCGACGGCGTCGAGCTCGAGCCGCTCCCCTCGCAGGGCGCCCGCCGCCGCTGAGCCGGAGGGCGCCGCGCGAGAGGAGCCGCCCTCACCGAGTGGTGAGCGCCTCGGGCAGGGCCTCGGCCCGGGTGTCGAGGCCGGCCGAGAGCCGGTCGAGCTCGGCGAGGCTGCGCTGCGCCGCCGCCGCCGGCACGGGCCGGGGGCACGTCGAGACGAGGGCGTCGACGAGGACCCGGTTGGCCGCCGCCGCGGTCGGTGCGTCGGCGGTGTACTGCCGTCCACCGAAGGCGACGCTCGCCTGTCGGGTGCCGTCGGCGGAGGTGAAGACGAGCGTGATGGTGCCGAACGAGGCGCCGTCGTGGCCGTAGAGGGTGCCGGGCTGCCCGGAGGCGTCGGGGCAGGGGTCGGTCGCGCGGTAGACGCCGAGGCCGTAGGCCAGCGGCTCGGTGGTTCGCGGGGTGAGCATCTGCGCCAGCGAGCGCTTCGAGACGAGCCGCCCCGCCAGGAGGGACCGGTAGAAGGACCCGATGTCCGCGGCGCTCGCGACGACCGCGCCCGCCGACGAGAAGACGCTCGAGCTCGTGCCGTCGAGCAGGTAGGGCCGCTCGAGCACGGCGTAGTCGCCGAGGTGCGCCGGCCCGGCGAAGGTCCGTCCGGTGGTCGGGAAGCGGGCGTCGCGCATCCCGGCCGGGCGGAAGACGCGCTGCCGGAGGAGCGAGGCGACCGGGCGGTGCGTCGCGCGCTGCAGCATGAGCCCGACGACGACGTAGTTGGTGTTGGAGTAGGAGAACGACGTCCCGGGCTCGAACAGCCAGGGCTGGGAGAGCCCGGCCCGCACGAGCTGCCGGTCGGTGCGGTCCCGGGTGAGGACGTCGACGAGGTCGGTCCCGGTCTGCGCGTCGCCGAGGAGGGGCACGAGGTAGTCGGGCAGGCCGCTGCGGTGCGAGAGCAGCTGCTCGAGGGTGACGTCACCGTGGCCCGGCAGCAGCCCCGGCCAGACGTCGTCGACGGTCGTCTCGAGCGTCCACCGCTTGCGGTCGACCTCCTGCAGCGCGAGGACGGCGACCATCGCCTTGGTGACGCTCGCGACCCGCGCGGTGTCCCCGGGCCGGGCGGGGCGCGCGGCGTCGATGGTGCGCACGCCGGCCGCCCCGTTCCACGCCCGGCCGGTGGCTCCGCGGCTGTGGGCGACGGCGCCCACGGCCCCGGCGGCCGTCAGCTCCTCGAGCCGCTCGTCGAGGCGCGCACGCGCGGCGGCCCGGTCGTCCCCGGTCCTCGCCACGGCCACCGACGAGGCCTCCGTCGCGGCCGGGATCGGGGCGGCCTGGGCGGCGCCGGTGGCGGCCAGGGCACCGACCGCGCCGAGGGCGAGGCCGGCGCGGAGGCGGTGGAGTCGTCGGGTGCTGGTCATCGGGTTCCCCTCGGGTCGGGTCGGTCGTGCGGCGGTTGCCGTCCCCCCGGTCTACCGGCGCCGACGGCGCCGGGGATCCCCCGCGGGTCGGGGCCCTCCCTCCCCCTCACGCCTGAGGCGGTGGGTGCGTCGGTGCCGGGTGGGACAGATGGGGTGTCGGTTCGGTCACTTTTCGACAAACCCTCAACACCGCAGGTCAGCCTTGGCGAGCGCACGGGTCCGACGGGCGTATGGTCGTGGCCGTGCGAACGAGTCGACACCGGTGAACCGGCTGCAGCAGGGGTACCGCCTCGGGGGCCGGTACCTGCTGGGCTCACGCATCGCCTCCGGCGGGATGGGCGACGTGTGGCGCGCCGACGACGAGGTCCTCGACCGCACGGTCGCCGTCAAGGTGCTGCGCCCGAGCACCGACAGCGAGCCGGTCTTCGCCCGCCGTTTCCGTGACGAGGCCCTGTACACGGCCGCCCTCGCGCACCCGAACATCGCCACCGTCTACGACTACGGCGAGGAGGACCACCTCGCCTACCTCGTGATGGAGCTCGTCGACGGCGAGCCGCTGTCGGTCCTCGTGCGCCGAGAAGGAGCCCAGCCGCCCGAGCGGGTGCGGTCGGTGATGGCCCAGGCCGCCCTCGCCCTCGGCGCCGCGCACGAGGCCGGGGTCGTGCACCGCGACGTCAAACCGGCGAACATCCTGCTCTCGGCCGACGGCACCGTGAAGCTCACCGACTTCGGCATCGCCCGCGCGCTCGACGGCAGCGGGCACACCCAGACCGGCGAGGTCGTCGGCACACCGCACTACCTCTCCCCCGAGCAGGCGCTCGGCGAGGCGGCCACCGGCGCGAGCGACCTCTACGCCCTCGGCATCGTCGCGCACGAGATGCTCACCGGTAGAAGGCCTTTCGACCGGAACACGCCCGTGGCCACCGCGCTCGCCCAGGTCAACGACCCGCCGCCACCGCTGCCCGAGCACGTGACGGGCGAGCTGCGCGAGATCATCGAGCAGTGCCTGGCCAAGCGACCCGACGCTCGCCCGGCGAGCGCCCGCGAGCTCGGGGAGCAGCTGTCCGACGCGCCACTGCGGAAGCCGGACGAGGTCGCCGCCCATGACGTCCGGGGTCACGCCCTGACGGCCGAACGTCGCTCTGCCGCGGACGATGTCGATGACGCCTCGGGGCGCGACGCCCACCACGACCCGGCCCCCACACCCCTCACGCCCGTGGCACCCCTCGCCGCTCCGCGGGCTCGCCGTCGACGTCGGCGCGCGCTGCACCACGAGCGGGGCAGCGTCCCGGCCGGACCGTCGGTGACGGTCGGCGAGGACGGCGTCCGGCGGGTCCACTGGGCCTGGCTGCCCGCGACGGCACTGCTCGCGGCGACGCTCGCCGTGGGCCTCGTCCTCGCGCTCATGCCCTGACCGCCCACACGACAGCACCCCGCCGGGAGGCGCACACACCCGTCCGCCGCGTCCGGGGACGGCCCGCGGGGAGCCGTCCGTCGACGACCGACGGACCCCTCGGGAACATCGGCGGGCCCCCCGCCGTTCACCGAGCAGACGCACCTTCGTCAAACTTCAGACAAAGCTTTGACAAAGGCCTCTGACCTCGACATACTCATGGCTCCGGCCTCACCGCCACAGCCGACCCCGATCGACCGAGAGGTGCTTGACATGGCAACCGACTACGACGCTCCCCGGGTTCGCGACGGTGAGGAAGAGAAGTCCGACAACATCATCGAGCTCGACGCCGCACGGTCCCGCGGGACCAGCGTCGACCTCCTCGAGGAGGACACCGAGGCCGTCGACGGCCTCACCCTCCCCGGCGCCGACCTGTCCGACCTCTCCCTCGAGGTGCGGGTCATCCCCCGTCAGGCCGACGAGTTCTCGTGCATCAGCTGCTTCCTCCTCGTGCACCGCTCGCAGGAGTCCAAGCCCGGTACGAGCATCTGCCTCGACTGCGCCTGACCCCTCCGGGCCCCACAGGACCGCACACCCGCACGAAGGCCGCACTCCCCCGGAGTGCGGCCTTCGTGCATCCCCCGTCAGGGGGTGCCGGCCTGCCGTGCGACGGTCCGGCAGGTCGCGGACGGGTCGCCCGAGTCCGCGGGGAAGACGGTGTCGAGGTCGATGCCCTGTTTCTGCGCCACCGCGCCGAGCAGACGGCACATGTCGTCGATCTGGGCGCTCGACGCGGCGTCACCGCCGTCGACGACGCGGGTGACGACGTCGCCCGCGTTGCTCGCCGCACTGCAGGACGCGAGCAGGATGATGAGCAGCGCGATGTTGACCCACGTCTGGAGCCGGACGAGCGGCGGACCCGTCGGTCCGCTCGGTGGCGGCGCGAAGCGCGGTGGTGGCGGCGTGTCGTGTCCTGACATGGCTCCCCTCCTTCGCGGCCCGACGGGCCGACGCTGCCGCGAGTCTGCCGGAGCGGGCGGCCGCCGTGCGGGACGTGCAGCGCAACCGGGCACGCGTCGGCGGGCGGCTGACAGGATGCGGGGATGCTGCGCGCCGTCCTCGTCGACCTCCACCACACGCTGGTCCGGACCGGCTCGGTCGACACCTGGGTCGACGCCGCGGTGGCGGCGAGCGGGGACGAGCCCGCCGACCGGCAGGCGGTGCTCACCTCGCTGCGGCACGTGTGGTCGCGCGCGGCGGTACGTCACCCGGACCTCGCCTGGGACCTCGACCCTGCGCTGCACCGTCGGGCCTTCGAGGAGTCGCTGCGCGAGGACTCCTCGACCTCCGCGCCGCTCTCCGCCGCCCTCTACGACCTGATGCTCGCGCACTGGATGGCCTCCGACGGGGCGGTCGACCTGCTCGTCGCCCTCCGGCGGCACGGTCTGCGGGTGGGCCTCCTGTCCAACATCGGCCTCGACCCGCGCGGACGGCTGGCGCAGCTGGGCCTGCTCGAGCACCTGGACGACGTCGTCCTCTCGGTCGAGGTCGGGCTCGTCAAGCCCGACCCGCGCGTCTTCGCGCTCGCCGCGCGGCGCCTGGGGGTCGAGGCGGCCGACTGCGTGATGCTCGGCGACTCGAGGTCGACCGACGGTGGTGCGGCCGCCGCGGGGATGACCACCGTCCTCGTCCCCGTCGACGACGGCCGTCCCCGCCTCGGGGCGGCAGCGCGGATGCTGCTCGCCGCCGCCGCGCCGGACCCCCTCAGTACTTCCTGAAGTGCTGCCTCATCCGGGCCACCCGGCCCTCCCCGCTGCAGAGGACGTCGTGGTCGGTCCGGCGCGTCCACCACTGGGCCACGACGGCCCGGCCGCCCTGGATCGACGCGACGGAGCACATGCGACGCGCCGCCGACAGTGAGGTCTGGCCGGCCGTGCGCCACTCGGGCAGGCCGTAGTTCGCGCCGGTGCCGACGATCGCGATCCACTGCAGGCGGGTCGAGTACACACCCACGCGCATCCCGGCGTCCCGGTAACCGGCGAGCACCCCGTCGACCACGGCCTTGTTGCGGCTGCGCGACGACGACCACGGGCGCACCGGGTAGTGCTCGACGTCCATCCAGACCATCGGCGACCTGAGTCCCGCCGCCTTCATCCGGACGAGGTTCGTCCTGGCCTGGGCCCACCCCACGTTGCGCAGCCGCGCCGTCGTGGACGTCGGCCGGTACGGGCCGGTGCGTCCGTACCTCGTGAGCTGCGCGGCCGTCGGGTACGTGACGACGGCGTACGGAGCCGCCCAGACGTGCCGCGAGCGCACCCAGTCGACCTGCTTCTTCAGGCAGGGGTTCGGGGTGAACGCGGGGCCGTTGGTCAGTCCGACGAGCACGAAGCGTGCCGTACGGTCCGGCATCGGGTTGCCCTCGCTCCGGCGCGACGGGATGCCCATTCCCTTGGGGCAGTTGGGCCACGAGATGTCCGCGCCGAGGTAGGGCGTACCCTGGGCGGCGGGGGCCGCCGCGGCGACGACCGGGGCGCCCGCGGGCACGGCCGTCGCCGGAATGGCGAGGACGGGCACGAGCGCGGTGGCGCTGACGAGAGCGAGGACTGGTGCGCCGTGACGCAACCGGTGGCGGAACATGGTGGAACCTTTCGGAGTCGACGGTGGGCAGCGCCGACGCAGGAGAGCCCCCCGGCTCCTTCCCCCACGCGCCGTGGCGCCTGCGCGAACGTACTCGCGGATCTGTCTGTCGTGCAGCGGTTTCGACGAAGTCCGGGCGAAACTCCTACTCGCACACCGTGCCGTCGGAGTCGCCGTCGCGGTACCAGCCGTACTCCGTGTCGCGCCCGTCGACGTACGGCCCGTACCCCGCGGCCCGCGCGGCCCGGCACGAGCCGAAGCGCGGGTCGGCACCGGAGGACCGCCCGGGTTTCGGCGACGCAGCTGTCGCAGAGCGGGACTCGCGCTCCTCGGGCGCCCCGCCGAGAGGCACCACCCGTGCGGTGGGCAGCGCCTGCTGGGGGCATCCCACGAGGACACGCTCGACGGCGGCCTGCTCGGCTGCCGTCATCCAGAGGTGGTAGCGGTGCTTCACCGCCACCTGCCGGGCGACGTACCCGCAGCGCGCGGCCTTCCGCGGCGGCAGCCACGTCGCGGCGTCGCCGTCACCCTTGGCGGCGTTCGTGGGTCCGTCGACGGCGAGCAGGTTGAGGGGGTCGTTGGCGAAGGCCGTGCGGGTGGCCTCGTCCCAGCGCTGCGCGCCCTTCTGCCACGCGTCGGACAGCGCGACCACGTGGTCAACCTGCACCGCACCGGAGGTGCGCGCGCCCCGGGTGAAGCGGACGCTGTGACCCGTGTAGGGGTCGTGGAGCATGCCCGAGAGCACCACGCACCCGCTGGTGCCACGCTTCAGCGTGACCGACGAGAGGTCGCGCCGCAGGACGTCGTTGCGGGTGTCGCAGCCGTTCCGGTCGACGTCGGCCCACGCCTGCCCGAACCGGGCTCGGTCGTACCCGGTCCTCGGCGCGCGACCCTTGACCCGGATCGACTCCAGCGCGGTCAGCGCGAACCCGCGGTGCGCGCCCGAGGGACTCGCAGGTGACGTCGCCGTCGGGGACGGGGACGACGTTGGGGTGGGGGTGACAGGTGTCTTGGACGGCCGGGTGCGGGGGTCCGTGACGTGGGAAGACGGCGTTTCGTCGGGGGCCGGCGCATCGGCCGACGCCCCCGCGCAGCCGGTGAGCGCCAGGACGAGGAGTCCGGCTCCCAGCATCCTGCGTCGCAGCCCGGAGCGGCGGCCCGGTCGGGAGCTCGGGGGCCGACCTCCATGACTCCCCCTGTGCCGCACCCCGACAGGATGCCGTCGGCCGACTCAGCCATCTCGAGGACCCGCCGAGGAGGGGCCGAACGGACGACGGGAGCGCCGGCTACGGACCGGCGGGCTCGTGGGAGGCCACCCGCCCGCGGCGGACGAGCATCCCCGCGCCGGCGAGCGCGACCGACGTCACCAGCACACCGGCGGCGAGCGGCCACGGCCCGAGCGTGACGGCGAGGACCACCCCCACCAGCGTGAGGCCCAGGCCCACGACGAAGAAGAGCGCGAGCGTCGCGACGACCACCGACCCGGGCCCGAGGCGGCTGCGGAGGAACGAGCCCATCCGGCCGCGCTGTCCGGGCTCCGGCGACCGAGCCGGGCCACCCGTCCACGCCATCACGACGCCGTCCCCGCATCGAGGCCGGACTTCGCGTTCGCGCGGTCGGGCCGGACGACGGCGACTCCGACGTGGGTGCAGGCTGCGGCCGGCGACCTCCGGATGACGGACGGCGTGATGACGGTTCCTCCTCGGGGGCCGGAGGTCGAGGCCCCCGGACGTGACGGACGGCCATCCCGTCCGACGGTCGAGGGCAGGCCGGCTTCCTCGGTCGGACACGACGAGTCGACGCCACGATCCCCCTCGGAGCGTTGCGACTCTAGGGTCTCGGACCCCATTCCGTCCCGGGAACGACCGGACCCGAGAAGCCCGCGAAGGTCTGCGACTCGCACCGATCCGGTCTGCACCGACTTGCTGACGACGGACCCCGACGCGTGGTCTCATGGTCGCCGTCAGGGTGCGAGGTGAGGGGGAACGACGTGTCGGGACGACTGGGTGCGGCGCTGCTGGTGGCGTCACTGGCGGCGTTGACCGGCTGCGGGTCCACGGTGGCGGCGGCCGGCGGAGGGACCTCCGGCACGCCGTCCGTCACCGCGGTGCCGGCCCCCGCCCCGTCCGGACCGAGCACCGGTCTCACGGCGATCCAGGGCCGCGTGACCGGGCTCCCGGCCGGCCAGCGGGCGACCGTCCACCTCGAGATCTGGCCCCTGGAGGACGACACCGAGGTGGGCGAGGCCGTCGACATGGCCTCGACCCCCGAGGTGACGACGGATGCCGAGGGACGGTGGTCGCTGACGCTCGACCCGGCCGACCTCGACCGCACGCACTTCTCGCGCCGGCGCTCCTACGTCAACGTCGACGTGTCCGTGCGCGCCGGCGACGTGGGCACGGTGTGGGGAGTGCCCCTCTGGTTCCTCGCGGCCGACGGCGTCTGGCGCAGCGACCAGTACGCGACGGTGGACGACCGCGTCGTCGACGTGGCCATGGACCTGGGGGTCGGCACGCTCACGGCGACGAGCTCCGTCGGGGAGCGGCAGACCCAGGACCTCCTGGTGCTGCCCTTCACGCCTCGGCCCGACTGACTCCTCGCGCGGGCCCCGGCGCGGGCCTCCACCCGAGAAGGTGCCGTCGTCCGTACTCATCGATGGAGGAGCCGGGACCAGCCGGCGCGACGAGGAGGGGACATGGCCGACCGTGAGGCGTTCGACGCCTACGTGCGCGAGCGGTGGGGCCCGCTGCTGCGCACGGCGATGCTCCTGACCGGCGACCGCCACTCCGCCGAGGACCTCGTGCAGGAGACCCTGGTCCGCGCCGCCCAGCACTGGAGCAGGGTCGACCCGGCGACACCCGACGCGTACGTCCGCCGCATCCTCTACACGCGCTCGGTCGATGCGTGGCGCTGGCGACGGCACCAGCCCGACCCCGTCGACGGGGTCGCGGACGGGCCGGGCGGCCACTCGTCCCCGCACGACGACGCCGACGTGCGCGTCACGCTCGGCGCGGCCCTGCGCCGGCTCACCCCGCGGCAGCGTGCCGTCCTCGTCGCCCGGTTCTACGAGGACCGCACGGAGGTCGAGACCGCCCGGGTCCTCGGCTGCTCCGTCAGCACCGTCAAGTCGCAGACCCGGCACGCGCTCGAGCGGCTGTGCGTCCTGGCGCCCGAGCTCGCCGCCACCTTCGGCCGGCAGGAGAGCCTCCGATGACCCCCGACACCCTGACCACCGCCCTGCGCGAACTCGTGGACGGCGTCGACGACGTCGGTCCGACGCCCGACCAGCTGTGGGCCGGCGGCCGCCGTCGCCGCCGGACCGCTCGTGCCGTCCCGGTGCTGGCCATCGCGTGCGTGGTCGCCCTGCTGGCCTTCGTCGCCTGGCCTGTCGACCCCCCGCGGGTCACGGTCCCGGCCGTCCGCCTCGACGACGGTCCTGTCCGCCTCACCTCGTACCCGGGGTCCATCCCGAAGCCGCCCTTCGCGTCCGCGACCTCGACGCCCGGCACGACGGCAGCGCTCGTCTCCGAGCGCAACGACTCGCGTCCTTTCGCGGTCTCTCCCACCGGAGAGGTCAGGCGGTTGGCGTTGGACACCGACGCCCTCATCACCTCCCGGCCGCAGGTCGCCCTCTCCCCCGACGGGCGGTGGCTCGCTCGTGGTCCCGTCCTCAGCCGCCTCCTCACGGGCGAGACCCTCCCCACAGCGAAGGGGCGTTCGGCCCTCGAGCGCCGGTGGATGCCGAGCGAGCAGCCTGCCTTCTGGTCCCCCGACTCCTCGCGCGTGTTCGTCGGCGCCTTCAACCAAGGGGTTCCAGCGCGCTCGGGTGTCGTCGTCGCCACGGACGGCTCGACCGTCGAGGCCCCTCTGGTCGATGGAGGCGTCCCTCCGATCTTCGCCGGATGGACGGACGACGACACCGTGCTGGCCCTGCAACCCACGCCCGCCGGCACGTCGGGGCTGGAGCTCTACCGCTGGACCGTCGGTGCCCGCCGCTGGACCCCGACGGGCGCGACGATCACCTGGGGAGACCCCGGCGCTCCGGGTCCGGATGCCTCCCTGTCACCGGACGGCACGCGCCTTCTGCTCACCCAGGGGGAGGTCGACCCCGACACCGGCGAGATCACCGGGACCCTCGCGATGCTCTTCGACGCCCGCTCCGGTCGGGGCCTCGGCCAACCGATGCCGGACGGCACGCTCGACCCCACGCGCTTCACGGAAGGCAGCGTCTTCGGGTGGGCGGGCTGGGGCTGTCACCCGGCGTGGAAGGACGGGCTGCCGGTCCACACCGACGGCGACGTGACGGGTTTCGTCGAGGACCCGAGCGCGCGCTACTCGGGCAGGTCGGACTCGGCGTTCGAGCTCGTCGCGGTCTCGTCCCGCTACGACGGCGCGTGTGTCTCGTTCGCGGGCAACGAGCTCCGCGGCACGCCGCAGGTCGACGAGCGGGCCGTCTGGTCCGAGCGGCTCGCCCGGTGGGGGCCGTGGGTGCTGCTCGTGCTCGTCGTCGCCGGTGTCGGGCTCCGACACCGCCGACATCTCCGCCCGGCCTTGGTGCCCTGAGCCGCCGGCCCCCTCAGACGTCGAGATCGGCGGCGGCCGTCACGGTCGCGTAGGAGTCCGCGAGGGCGGCGAGGAACGCCGCGTGCACGTCGGCCGCCTCGACGGTGCGTCCACCGAACTCCAGATCCGGCGCGGCACAGGCGTCCGCGACCACCGTGACGTCGAACCCGGAGTCGGCCGCTGCCCGCACTGTGGCGTCGACGCAGAGGCTCGTCATCATCCCGGCGACGACGAGCGCATCGACGTCGAGGCGCTCGAGGACCGCCCGGAGGTCGGTGTCGCGGAACGCGTTCGGGAAGGCCTTCTGCACGACCGGCTCACCGTCCTGCGGCGCGACGAGGTGGTGGATCTCGACGCCCGGCGTCCCCGGCCTGAAGAAGTCGGCCTCCGGGTCGTCCCACACGTGCTGCACGTAGACGACGGGACGGCCGGCCGTCCGGAACCGGCCGAGCACGTCCGCGGCGCGCGCCGCGGCCTCCTCGGGCCCGACGAGGGGGAAAGCACCGCCGGGGAAGTAGTCGTCCTGGATGTCGATGATGAGGAGCGCGGTGGTCATCGGGGTCCTGTCGTCAGGGGCCGCCTCGCGGGCGACCGGGCCGTCCCCCCCCATCCCAGCACGCCGGATGCGGGCGGGGGGTCTCCCGCGGCCGGGCAGCGACCCGCCCGTGCCACGTCAGGGCAGCGGCTCGCCGTCGACCCACGCCGCGGTCGTGTGCACGTCGCGCACGACCGGCGGCGCCGGGAACCCTTCGCCACCCAGCCGCGCCAGGGCGGGTCCGAGGACCTCGGCGTTGAACCGCTCGAGCCCGGCCTCGGTGTCCCAGAGCTGCACGACCTGCCAGCCGCCCTCCGCCGGCCCGGCGGCGAAGGCCCGACGTCCGGGCGGCGGCCGGACGTCGCCGACCGCCTCGACGACCGCGGCCCAGTGCTCGGCGGTGGCGCCGGGGAAGAACGCCAGGCGGAGGAAGGCCATCCGCCCACGGTAGGCGCGGCGGCCGCCGCCGTCACCCCCTCGCCGGTCGGACCAGCGCGGGCTCGGCGGGCTCGGCCGCCCTCTCCCCAGCGCCGCCACCCGGCTCGTCACCCGGCTCGCGGACCGCGGGCTGGTCGAGCAGGCCCGGCCGACCGCGGACGACGCCCTGCACGGAGCGGTCCAGCAAGCCCGTGCGACACCGGAGCTCGACGACCTCGTCGGGGCCTCCGGTCTCGCCCGAGCGACGGACCGGGTGGACCGCTGCCGGCCGCTAGGACGGGACGACGGTGGGGAGGTCCTCGAAGACCTCGAAGGAGTGGCCGTAGTCGCGGTTGACCCGGCTGAGGATCTGCACCGCGGAGATCTCCCACTCCTGGCTCTTGTACGCCTCGAGCGCCTCGACGAGGTGCTCGAGGACGGGCACCGTGGTCTCGGGCGTCACGCGCGCCACCGTCAGACGGGGCACGAAGATGCGGCGGTCGACGTAGAACGCGTGGTCCGCGACGAGCGGGGGCAGCCGGCGCGCGATCTCGGCCAGCGTGTCGAGGTCGCCCTCGAGCTTCATCGCGATGCTCGGGTCGGTCTCGTCCTCGAGCGCCCAGACGCCGGAGAGCCGGACCTTCGCGACGAGGCCGAACCGCGTCACCGGCCAGTAGAGGGCCTCGTGGAGCCTGCGGGCGTCGGGGACGGTGAGGTTGCCGAGGCCCATCATCCTCAGCCGGAACGCTCCCGAGTGCGTGAGCTCGAGCTGCTGCCTGGCACCGGGGACGCGCGCGGCGATGCCGGTCACCGCGTCGCGGATGTGTTCGGGCGGACGCACCGCCACGGACACCTGCATGGCACCTCCTCGCTCGTCGGGTCCACGACATCGTGGCACTGTCGGCCCCCGCGTTCCGGGAGGCTGGGGCCGTCACCGTCCGACGCGATCCGGGCAACGGGCCTGTGGACGGCCCACCGGTCCGGTCCCTCCGGGGACGACCGCAGGTGACGCTACCCTCGGTCACGCGGGTGGACGGGAAATCCGGGGCCACGGGATGTCACCGAGGCCTCCTCGACGGCGTCCCGCCACCCCGGGGCCTCTAGCTCAACGGTCAGAGCTGCGGACTTTTAATCCGTAGGTTGTGGGTTCGAATCCCACGGGGCCCACCAACACCGCTGTATTGCTTCGCCTGATGCTGGACGTTTCGTGGTCGGCTCATCCGCGACACCGGCTCCACACGTCCGGCGGCGTGCGGGGCCAGATCACCGGGCAGTGCCTAGCCGCTCCGCCGCTCAGTCCTCCTCGACCCAGACCGCGGTCTCCGGAGCCAGACCCTCCCCCTGGGAAGGGTTGCTGCTCAGGAGCACCCGGCCCGCCAGCCGCACCTCTCGAGCAGAGAAGTTGAGGAGGCAGGACCATCCGTCCGAGCGGCGGAAGTGGAGCACCTGGGGGTCGTCGGTCGGGACCCACGCGAAGGAGTCGTCGACGGCGAGCTTGCGGCGCAGGTGGAGCGCGGCCCGGTACAGCTCGAGGCTGCTCCCCGGCCGACCCGACTGCGTGTCGACGGCGACGTCCGCGAACCAGTCGGGCTGCGGGAGCCACGCGTCACCGGCGCCGAAGCCGAAGGACGGACCGGACGAGGCCCAGGGCAGCGGGACACGACAGCCGTCGCGCCCCTTGAGCGTGCCGCCGGTCCGCTCGTGCACCGGGTCCTGCAGCCGCTCGTGGGGGAGGTCCGCGACCTCGAGCAGCCCGAGCTCCTCCCCCTGGTAGAGGTAGGCGGATCCCGGCAGCGCGAGCATCGCCAGGGTCGCGGCCCGCGCCCGGCGCGCGGCGACCTCCGGGTCGACGGCAGGGGTGCGGCCGTCGGTGGCGAGCCAGGTGTCGAGGTCGGTCCCGACCGGGAGGGCGAGCCGGCTCGCGTGCCGCGGCACGTCGTGGCTGGAGAGCACCCACGTCATGCCGCCGCCGAGACCGGTGTGCTCGGCGAGGGAGCGGGTGATCACGGTGCGGAACTGCCCGGCGTCCCACTCGGACTTCAGGAGCGAGAAGTCGAAGACCTGACCGAGCTCGTCGGGCCGCGCGTAGAGGAAGGTCCGGCTGCTCGCCGGGTGCCACGTCTCGGCCACCGCCATGCGCGGCGGGTCGTACTCGTCGAAGACGCGCCGCCACGACCGGTAGATCTCGTGCACCTCCTCGCGGTCGTAGAGCGGGTCGGAGCCGTCGAGCGGCAGCCGCGCGTCGAGGTGGGGCTGGCTCCGCAACGGCTCGGACAGGTCCTTCGCGAGCGAGTGCGCCACGTCGATGCGGAAGCCGTCGACGCCGCGGTCGGCCCAGAAGCGCAGCGTGTCGAGGAAGTACTGACGCACCTCCGGGTGCGCCCAGTTGAGGTCCGGCTGCTCGCGGGCGAAGAGGTGGCAGTACCACTCCCCGTCAGCCGCCCGCTCCCACGCCGGGCCGCCGAAGTGCGAGCGCCAGTCCGCCGGCGGCAGCGAGCCGTCCGGCCCGGTCCCGCGTCGGAAGATGTAGCGATCGCGTTCCGGCGCACCGGGACCCGCCTCCAGCGCCGCGAGGAACCACGGGTGTTGGTCCGAGGTGTGGTTGGGGACGATGTCGATGATGACGCGGATGTCGTGCGCGTGCGCCTCCGCGACGAGCGCGTCGAAGTCGGCCAGCGTCCCGAGCCGCGGGTCGACTTCCCGGTGGTCGGTGATGTCGTAGCCGCCGTCGGCCAGCGGTGACGGGTAGAACGGGCTGAGCCAGACGGCGTCCACGCCGAGCGCCGCGAGGTAGGGCAGGCGGCTGCGGACACCGGGCAGGTCGCCCATGCCGTCGCCGTCGGCGTCGGCGAAGCTGCGCGGGTAGACCTGGTAGACGACGGCGTCGCGCCACCACTCCCGCCTCGCCGGGTCGTGCGGTGCTGCGTCCTCGGACATCCGGGGTCGCCTCCTTCGGGTGGTCGTGTCGACGAGTGTGGACCGGGCAGCCCGTTCCCGACCCAGACGGGACGGGCTGCCCGGAGCGTGCGGAGGGCGTCAGCCCTTGACGGCGCCCGCGAGCATCGCCTGGATGAAGTACCGCTGGAAGGCGAGGAAGACGAGGATCGTCGGCGCCATGATGAGCAGCGCCCCCGCGTTGAGCAGGACGACGTCGGTCGAGTGCGCCCCGACGAAGCCCTGGAGGGCGCCGGCCATCGTCCGCTTGTTCGGGTCGTCGATGAGCACGATCGCCAGGAGGAACTGGTTCCACGTGCTGAGGAACATGAGGACCGCGAGCGAGGCGATCGCCGGGACCGCGAGCGGGAGCTGGATGCGGCGGAACGCCTGCCACGGACCGGCGCCGTCGATCGCCGACGACTCCGACAGCTCGGCCGGCACCGACATGAAGTGCGTCCGCATCCAGAACACCGCGAACGGCATGTTCAGCCCGATGAGCGGGAGGATGAGCCCGAGCCGGGTGTTGAGCAGCCCGAGGCTCTGCATCTCGTAGTACAGCGGCACGACGACGATCTCGTAGGGCAGCGTCAGGCCGAGCAGCAGGAGCAGGAAGAACACCTTGCCGAACGGGATGCGCAGCTGCGCGATGGCGTAGGCCGCCATCGACGCGATGAGCACCGCGACGGGCACGACGCCGACGACGAGGATGATGCTCGACTTCATGAGCGTCGTGATGTTCGCGACGTCCCAGGCGTCGACGAAGTTGTGCCACTGCGGGTTCGTCGGGATCGAGAAGCCGGCCGGCGAAGAGCCCTGGGGCTGCAGCGCGGCGGACAGCATCGAGAGCAGGGGGAAGACCGAGAAGAGGGCTGCTCCCCCGAGCAGGAGGGTCTTGGGCGTGGAGTCCTTGAGCCGGGTCAGCACGGGGCTCACCTCTCCCTGAAGAGTCGCTGGAGCGGGAGGATGACGGCCAGCACGATGATGCTGAGCACGACCGCCACCGCGGACGACTGGCCGATCCGGTTCTCCGTGAACGCCAGCTGGTAGACCTGCACCCCGGGCACCTGGGTCGAGTAGCCCGGGCCTCCTTGGGTCGACATGAAGACGACGTCGAAGCTGGCCAGCGCCGCGATGATCGTGATCGTCACGCACACCCCGATCTCCTGCCGCAGCCCCGGGAGGGTCACGTTGCGGAACTGCTGCACGCGGTTCGCCCCGTCGAGCTGGGCCGCCTCGTAGAGGCTGGCGTCGATCTTGCCGATGCCGGACATGAGCAGCAGCGTGCACAGGCCCGTCGCGAGCCAGGTGCCGATGATGCCGACCGCCGGCAGGGCCCAGGTGAAGTCGCCGAGCCAGGGCCGGGCCAGGGCGCCGAGTCCGACCGCGCGCAGCCCCTGGTTGACGGCGCCGTCGGGCGCGTACATCCACGTCCAGGCGATGGCCGCCGCCGCACCCGGGATGATCTGCGGCAGGAAGAGCAGCGTGCGCGCCAGGCCCCCGGCGACCGCGGAGCGGATCTCCCGCACGATCGAGGCCACGACGAGCGCGAGGAGCACGGGGACGAAGGAGAAGAAGATGATGAGGATGAAGGCGTGGACGATCGAGGAGAGCAGCTGCGGCTCGGTGAAGACGCGCACGTAGTTGTCCAGCCCGACCGATGTCGAGAGGTTGATGCCGTCCCAGTCGTAGAACGAGTACTGGACCGCGGTGAGGATCGGGTACAGCTCGAAGACGACGTACATGACCAGCGCGGGGAGCGCGAACCACCAGCCGGCCCAGCGGGCGCGGCGCCGGGAGGACCCGGCACCGCCCGCCCGCCGGGGGCGACGCTGCGGCCGCCCGTCGGTCACCAGCTCCGCCTCGGCGACGGCCGCACCGCTGAGGCCGTCGACCGCGCTCATCGCTGCAGCTCTTCGTCGTACTTCGCCTGCACGTTCGTCACGAACTGTTGCGGCGTCTCGCGACCGGCGTAGAGCAGCTGGCTCTCGGGGTTCCACGCACGGTTGTTGATCCCGGCGGTCGCGTTCTGGACGAAGGGCACCTGTCCGCCCGCCTCCGACACGGTGCTGAAGGCCGTCGTGACGTCGGCGAGGACCGAGCCGTCCTTGATGGTCGGTGCCTGCTGGTCGCTCGTGCCGGTGGGCATGAACCCGGCGTCGACGGCGATCTGGCGGGCCTCGTCGCTGGAGAGGAAGTTCAGGAAGGCGGCGGCCACGTCCTTGTGCTGCGACTTGGCCGGGATGCCGAACGCGGTCGCCGCGTCCGACATCGCCGCGGGGCCGACGCCGTCCTTGGCGGAGGGGAACGGGAAGAAGCCGACCTGGTTCGGCATGGTCTTGTCGAGGTTCGCGGCGTCCCAGTTGCCCCACGGGAAGAACAGGCCCTTGTTGCTCGCGAAGAGCGCGTCCGCCGCCGTGGCGTCGAGGGCGTTGACCGACTCGGGGAAGTAGCCGGCCTTCTGCCACTGCGCGACGGTCGTCGCCGCCTCGACACCGGCCGGGTCGTCGATCGTCGCGTCGGGGGCGTTGAACACCCACTGCGACACCTTCTCCGGGCCCATGAGCGTGTTGAGGAGCAGCTGGAAGGGGAACACCCCGCCGCCCTCCTTGTTGTGCACGACCATCGGGGTCAGACCCTGCGCCTTGGCCTCGTCCATGTACCCCGTCAGCTCGGCGAGGGTCGTCGGCGGCGTCGACATCCCGACCTTCGTCGCGAGGGACTT
The DNA here is from genome assembly GCF_018729305.1 of Phycicoccus mangrovi. Taxonomy (NCBI): domain Bacteria; kingdom Bacillati; phylum Actinomycetota; class Actinomycetes; order Micrococcales; family Intrasporangiaceae; genus Phycicoccus; species Phycicoccus mangrovi. The sequence continues at coordinate 182,719 of NZ_JAHHWP010000012.1, forward strand.
GTTGTAGTAGAGGCCGGTCATCGTGAACCCGGAGGCCTTGGCGTAGAGCGACCCCGAGCCGGCGACGCCGTTCTCGGCCCGGAACTGCGCGAGCTGGGAGGCCGGCAGCGAGTCCCACCCGTAGGCCTCGGCGTACTTGTCGAGGTTGGTCAGGAGGTTGTTCTTCGTCCCCGCCGTGACGGAGATGACCCGGACGAGGTCCGGCGGGGTGGCCGACGCGAGCTGACGAGGCTGGTTCTGGGTGGTGACGTTGTCGGGGTCGTACGTCGGGGTGATCGTCACGTTGGGGTACTTCTTCGTGAAGGCGGCGATGAGCGCGTCGTCGAGGGGCTTGAGGCCCTGGCCGTCGTAGAGCTCGAGGGTGACGGGGTCGGTGCCGACGCTCGTGCTGACGGACGAGGGCACCGCCTGGCTCGACGAGACGCCGGCGGAGCCGCCGGGCGCCGAGCACGCGGCGAGGGCGCCGACGCCGAGGGCGCCGACGGCGGCCACGAGGGCGCGGCGGGTGGTGGTGCTGCGGGGGTGCTGGGCTGCCGAGGGCATGTGACTTCTCCTGCGTCGTTGGAGGACCGGCGAGCCGACTCGCCGCTGTGGACGTCGCGTCCGGTCTGACTGGAAGCGTTTCCGGTTCGAGGATGAGGGCAGCTCACCGTTCTGTCAAGACCCGATTCCGCTGCGCGTTCGACCACGTGGACCTGCTGTACGGCTCCGAGTCCGAAACGCTTCCGGGTGACCGTCGGTTACGCTGCGCGCATGCCCCGCAAGGCCGAGTCCCCCGGCAAGGTGACGATCGTCGAGATCGCCCGTCTCGCGGGCGTCGGTGTCGGGACCGCCTCGCGCGCCCTCGGCCACGGCAAGGACGTCGCCCCCGCCACCCGCGAGCGCGTCCTGCGGGTCGCCGCAGAGCTCAACTACGTCGTCTCCCCCGAGGCCTCTCGCCTGGCCAAGGGCACCCGCGGGCGCGTGGCCGTCGTCGTCCCGCACCTCTCGCGCTGGTTCTTCGGCGAGGTCGTCGAGGGGCTGGTCCGGGTCCTCCACGCCGCCGACCTCGACGTGCTGCTCTACCACGTCGCCGACCCCGACGAGCGGCGCGACTTCTTCACCCGCCTCCCGGCGCGGCGCAAGGTCGACGCGGTCGTCGTCGTCGGCTTCCAGGTCGACCCAGACGAGCAGGACCAGCTCGCGACGATGGGCGTGCACATCGTCGCCGCGGGCGGCCAGAGCGCGGCCTACCCGTCGGTGCACATCGACGACCACACCGCCGCCCGACAGGCCGTCGACCACCTGCTCTTCCTCGGGCACCGCCGCATCGGGATGCTCGAGGCCCACGACCCGGCACAGCCCGAGCTGCCGGCCACGCGCTCACCGGCCTACGCCGAGGCGCTGCGCGAACGGGGCCTGTCCGTCGACCCCTCGCTCGTCCTCGCATCGTCGTGGAGCGGGGAGAACGGCGCCGCCCTCATGGCGCGTCTGCTCAGCATCCCCGAGCCGCCGACCGCCGTGTTCGCGCACTCGGACGAGGTCGCGCTCGGCGCCGTCCGCACCCTGCGCCGCAGCGGCCTGCGCCCCGGGGTCGACGTCTCCGTCATCGGCATCGACGACCATCCGCTCGCGGAGCTCACCGACCTGACGACGGTGCGCCAGCACCCGTCGGCCCAGGGTGCGGTGGCCGGTGACATGGTCGTGACGCTCCTCGGGGGCGGGTCGCTGACCGACGACTCCGTCATCGCGCCGACCGAGCTCGTCGTCCGGTCCTCGACCGGTCCGCCGCCCCCGGCGTCCTCCCGGAACGCCTGAACCGTCAGCGGGCGTAGACCTCGAGGTCGACGGCCTTGGCGGACAGCCAGACCCGCTGCCCGGCCGAAAGCCCGAGGTCGGCCACGGCCGCCGGCGTGATGTCGACGAGGCACGACGGCTCGCCGTCGAGGTCGAGCCGCACGCGGTCGGTGAGCAGCGTCAGCCCTGCGATGGTCGCCGCCCACGTGTTGCGGGCGCTGGAGGGACCGGGCGGCTGCGCGCTGACCGTCACCGCCGAGGGCCGCAGGGCCACGAGCACCTCGCCGCGCCCACCGTGGTCGGGCACGACGAACCGGCCCCCACCCTCCAGGGCGACCCCGTCGGCATCCGCAGTCCCGGCGTAGAGGTTGAGCCCGACGAGGCGCGCCACGTACTCCGTCGCCGGACGCCGCGCGACCTCCGCAGGGCTGCCCTCCTGGACGACGCGGCCGCCCTCGAGGACGACGAGCCGGTCGGCGAGGACGAGCGCCTCGAGCGGGTCGTGGGTGACGAGCAGGCTCGGGCCGCCGAACTCGGCGAGGTGCGTGCGCAGCTCGGCCTGCACGTCGAGCCGGGTCCGCGCGTCGAGGGCGGACAGCGGCTCGTCAAGGAGGAGGAGGTCGGGCGAGCCGGCCAGCGCGCGCCCCAGCGCCACGCGCTGCGCCTGCCCGCCCGACAGCAGGTGGGGCCGCCGACGCGCGAGGTCGGCGAGCCCGAGGCGCTCGAGCCACTCCGCGGCGACGGCCCGGGCCTCCGCCCGCGAGCGCCCGCGGACCCGGGGCGAGAACGCCACGTTGTCGAGCACCGAGAGGTGCGGGAAGAGGCGGTAGTCCTGGAAGACGAAGCCGACGGGGCGGTGCGCCGCCTCGACGAAGGCCCCGGTGCTCGCGTCGTCGAGGACGACGTCGTCGAGCCGGATGCTCCCGCCCGCCACCGGCACGAGACCGGCGACGGCGCCGAGCAGCGTCGACTTGCCGGACCCGTTGGGCCCGAGGACGGCCAGCACCTCCCCCGGCGCCGCGCGCACCGCGGCGTCGAGGACGAAACCGCCCCGGCGCACCTCGACCTGCGCGTCGAGACCCCGGCCGCTCACACCGTGCCTCCGCGCAGCCAGCGGTCGCGCAGCGCGACGAGGATGGCGACCGACACGAGCAGCAGGACGAGGCTGAGGAGGATGGCGGCGTCCGGGTCGGTCTCGAGGGCGTAGTAGACGGCGATCGGCATCGTCTGCGTGCGCCCGGGGAAGCTGCCGGCGAAGGTGATGGTCGCCCCGAACTCGCCGAGCGCCCGCGCCCAGCAGAGCACCGCGCCGGCCGCGAGCGACGGCGCCACCATCGGCAGCGTGACCCGCCGGAAGACGGTCATCCGGCCGGCCCCGAGCGTGGCCGCGGCCTGCTCGTAGCCCTGGTTCGCCGCACGCAGCGCCCCCTCGACGGTGACGACGAGGAACGGCATCGCGACGAAGGTCTCGGCCATGACCACGGCCACCGGGCTGAACGGGATCGTCAGGCCGAACCACTCGTCGAGCCAGCGCCCGAGAAAACCGTTGCGCCCGAACGCGAGCAGCAGCGCCACGCCACCCACGACCGGCGGCAGCACCAGCGGCAGCGTCACGAGCGCACGGACGATCCGCAGCCCCGGGAAGCTGCTGCGCGCGAGCAGCCAGGCGAGCGGCACCCCGACGACGAGGGCGATGACGGTCGCGACGCTCGAGGTCCACAGCGACAGCCTCAGCGCCTCGGACGCCTGCGACTCCCGCAGGATGCTCCACGCGTCGCCCCAGGGCGCTCGCACGACCAGCCCGAGCAGGGGGACGACGAGGAAGGCGACCCCGACCACCGCCGGGACGAGCAGAGGCGCCGGCGGCCGGCGCGACGCCCCACCCGTGCTCGCGCGCCGCTGCCGCTCGCGGGCCCCGAGCTTCACGGGCCGGGCTGCGGCAGAGCCGGGTCGGCTACCTCGCGTCCCGTCGTCGGACGGGCTCACGGCTGCTCGAAGCCGGCCGCGGTGAGGACCTTCGCCCCCTCCGCCGAGAGCACGTAGTCGACGAACGCCTTCGCGGTCGCGGCGTTCGGGGCGTCGTCGAGCGCGGCGATCGGGTAGCTCGTGGAGGCGTTGACGTCGGCCGGGATCGGGATGCCCTCGACCTTGTCGCCGGCAGCACGGACGTCGGTGACGTACACGACCCCGGCATCCACCTCGCCGAGCGTGACCTTGCTGAGCACCGACTTCACGTCGGGCTCGAGGGTCACCGGCTTCACCGTGACGCCCGCGTTGGCGAAGACCGTGGCCGCGGTGGCACCGCACGGCACCTGCTCCTGGCACAGCGCGGTCTTCACGCCCGAGCCGGCCAGCGACGCGAGGCCCGTCACCCCGCCGGGGTTCGACGGCGGGACGGCGATCTCCATCACGTTCTGCGCGAACGTCTTCGGGTCGGTGGCGGCGCCGGCCGACACGACCGCGTCCATGTTCTTCGCGCTCGCGGACGCGAAGACGTCGGCCGGCGCGCCGGAGGTGACCTGGGTCGCGAGCGCCGAGCTCGCGCCGAAGCTCAGCGTCACCGTCGTCCCGGGGTGCGCGGCCTCGAACTGCTGCGCGATGGTCGTGAAGGACTCGGTGAGCGACGCCGCGGCGAGCACGGTGATGTCACCCGTCACCTGGCTGTTCGCCGACGCCGCCGACCCGCCGGCCGCGGCGGTGGACGTCGTGGAGCCCGACGAGCCCGACCCGCACCCGGCGAGACCGAGGCCCGTCACGAGGACGACGGAGGTGATGACGGCACGGCGCACGGTGGCTCCTCGGGGGCGACGGGCGGTGGTCATCGGGCGACGCTCACCGGCTGCTCGGGATCTCGACGGACACGTTGGTCGCCTTCATCGCGGCCACGGCGAGCACCCCCGGCTCGAGGCCGAGCTCGTCGGCGGCCTCCCGGCTGAGGAGCGAGACGAAGCGGTGCGGCCCGGACTGGATCTCGACCTGCGCCATCACGCCGTCCTTGAGCACGCGCGTGACCAGCCCGGTGAACCGGTTGCGGACCGAGGCGGCCGCGACCTCTCCCACGTCGAGGTGCGCACCCTCGGCCGCGAGCTCCTCGGCGAAACGGGCGAGGACGGGGCCCTCGACGGCCCGCCGCCCCGCTGGGTCGGTGACGGTCTCGAGCCGCCCGGCGTCGGCCCAGCGACGCATCGTGTCGTCGCTGATCCCCAGGAGGTCGGCCGCCTCGCGCATCCGGAAGAGGTGCATGCACGGACCCTAACCGCAGGTGCGGCCAGAATCCACGAATCAGCGCGAACCTGCCACTCCGGGCAGGATCGCCGTCCGCGGTTGCGCCGGGCCCGACGACGCTGACGGGCACGGACCGGAGGTGCCTGGAGGCACCCCGGCCCGCGGCCGTCCCGTGGGTCGCGCGCAGGTCAGAGCGTGACGACCATCTTCCCGGTGTTTTCGCCGCGCAGGACGCCGAGGAAGGCGTCGACGGCGTTCTCGAAGCCCGCGACGGAGGTCTCGCGCTGCGACAGCGTGCCGTCGGCCAGCCACCCGGCGGCGGTCGAGAAGTACTCACCCGCGAGGTCGTAGTGGTCGCCGACGAGGAAGCCCTCGATGCGGCCGCGGGTCTGGATGAGACGCGCGAGGTTGCGCGGGCCCGGGGCCGGCTCGGTGTCGTTGTAGACCGAGATCATCCCGCAGACGGCGATGCGGCCACCGAGGTTGAGCGAGCCGATGGCGGCCTCGAGGTGCTCGCCGCCCACGTTGTCGAAGTAGACGTCGATGCCCTCCGGCGCGAGCTCGCGCAGGTGGTCGGAGACGCGGCCGTCGCGGTAGGAGAACGCGGCGTCGAAGCCGAGGTCCTCGGTCAGGTGGCGGACCTTCTCGGGCGAGCCGGCCGAGCCGATGACGCGCGAGGCGCCCATCGCCTTGGCGATCTGGCCGACCGCACCACCGACGGCACCCGCGGCACCCGAGACGAAGACGACGTCGCCCTCCTTGAGGGCGGCGACGCGCTTGAGGCCGGCGTAGGCGGTCAGGCCGGTCATCCCGAGGATGCCGAGGTAGGCGGACGCCGGTGCGGCGGAGGTGTCGACGACCCGCGCGTCCTTGGCGTCGAGGACGGCGACCTCGCGCCAGCCCAGGCCGTGGAGGACGTGGTCACCGACCGCGAACCCGTCGGCGCGCGACTCCTCGACGACGCCGACGGCGCCACCGTTCATCGCCTCGCCGACCGCGTAGGGGGCGGCGTACGACTTGGCGGCGCTCATCCGGCCGCGCATGTAGGGGTCGACCGAGAGGACGACGTTGCGCACGCGCAGCTGGCCGTCGGCCAGCGCGGGGACGTCGCTCTCGGCCAGCTCGAAGTTCTCGGGCGTCGGCCAGCCGGTCGGGCGGGACGCCAGGCGCCACTCGCGCGCTGTGGTCGTGGTCGTGGTGGTGTCGGTCATGGGTGGACCTCCAGGGGTGTCGGGGACGTGGACCGAGTGGTTCCAACGCCACCGGGGCCGGGGTCTATGCCGTGACCTCGTTCACCCACCGGAGGGTGCCGTGCACGCCTCCGCGCGCCGACGGATCCGTCAGCCCTCGCGCGAGCGCCGCGCCTCCTCGACCCGCCGGGCACGCTCGCGGCGCAGCTTCGCCTGGGGGTCGTCCTCGGTGCCGAGCTGCGCCGGCCCGAACACGCTGGTCAGCAGGTACCGGACCCGCCACCCGAACCGGTAACCCAGCGACAGTCCCTCGGAGCCCGCCACGGCGGCCACCTCTCCTCGTGCGCGGACGGTGCCGCCCGCGTGCTCGTGCCTCGACCCGTCCAACCTACGGGATGCGCACCGCCGGCGATTTCCGTCTCCACGTCGTGGGCCGCTACGGTTGGTGGCGAAAGGGAGTAGTCCCCAATCGCCGTGTCGACACACTGACCCCCGGGTCCGGTACGGCGGGCCACCTCCGGTGGCGGACGAGACTTTCGGCCAGAAGCACGCCCGTCCAGTCACGCGTGCCGGCCGAGAGGTCCGTCCCGCGGCACTCCTCGTCCGGCACGAGGAAGAGCCCCACCACATGTACGCGTTCCTGCTCAGCACCGCCGTCATCTTCGTCGCCGAGCTCGGCGACAAGAGCCAGCTCATGGCGATGACCTTCGCGACGCGCTACCGCGTCCGCGACGTCCTCATCGGCATCACCGCCGCCACCGCGATCGTCCACCTCGTCTCCGTCGGCATCGGCGCCGCCGTCGGGACCGCCTTCGAGCAGTACCAGGGGACGATCTCGATCGTCGCCGGCGTCGCCTTCCTCGTCTTCGCCGCGTGGACCCTGCGCGGCGACGAGCTGACCGAGGACGAGGCCGACAAGGCCCGCCGCAGCACCGGCGCGGCGCTCCTCGCCGTCGGTGTCGCGTTCTTCCTCGCCGAGCTCGGCGACAAGACCATGCTCGCCACCATCACGCTCGCGACGCAGGAGGGCTGGTTCGGCACCTGGATCGGCAGCACCGTCGGGATGGTCGCCGCCGACGCGCTGGCCATCGGCGTCGGCGCGGTCCTCGGCCGCAAGCTGCCCGAGAAGGTCATCAAGTACGGCGCGGCCGCCGCGTTCCTCGTCTTCGGCCTGCTCCTCATCGCCCAGGGCGCCGGATGGCTCTGAGCCCCGCCGCGGGCGCTACGCCTGCCGGCCCGACGACCTCGGTGGCGCTCGACCTGCGCACCGAGGTCGTCACGGCCGGCGAGGTCGCGTTCTGCCTCACCGTCGCCGGGCACCTCGACCGCGACGAGTCGCTGGCGGTCACCGGCCCCGACGGGCACCCACTCGACGTCCGCGAGGTCGGGCTGCCCCACCACACCCGCCTGCACGTCGTCGACGCCCCGCCGGGCGAGCTGTCCGTGCGCTACCGCGCAACCGTCCGTCGCGACCTGCTCGACCCCGCGCCCGTCACCGACGCCGACCGGTTCACCTACGTCCTGCCGAGCCGCTACTGCCCGAGCGACCGCGTGCAGGGCTGGGCGGCATCCGAGTTCGCCGGCATCGACGACCCGTGGGACCTCGCCCGCCGGGTCGCCGCGTGGGTCCACGACCGCACCGCGTACACCCCCGGCTCCACCGACGCGGGCGACGACGCCCTCGTCCCGCTGCACACCGGGCAGGGCGTCTGCCGCGACTACGCGCACCTGACGGTCACGCTGCTGCGGGCCCTCGAGGTCCCGGCTCGCTACGTCTCGGTCTACGCCCCCGGCCTGGACCCGATGGACGCCCACGCCGTCGTCGAGGCGGCGGTCGGCGACGAGTGGCGCCTGCTCGACGCCACCCGGCTCGCGCCGCGCGCGTCGATGGTGCGCACCGGCACGGGGCGGGACGCGGCGGACGTCGCCCTCATGACGACGCTCGGCGCCGAGACCGGGCCGTTCGCGATGGACGTCACCGCGACCGCGGACCCGGACCTGCCGGTCGAGGACCCCGACGCGGTGGTCGTGCTCGGCTGAGCCCGGTCCGCCGGCGCGTGGATCCACCCGTGGCGCAGGACCTAGGGTCATCACCCCGGTTCTCACGCCACCGGACGCGCCATCGGCGACACTCCGGACCCGGCGGCGTCGTGCCCCCGGTTCGTCCACGAGACCCCGGCTCCGAGCCGGGGTCGCGTGCCCTTTTCGGGGTGACCCCGAAAAGGGGTGGCTCCGGGGACGCGTGGGGCGTGTGGGGCGCGGGGGTCAGGCCTCGAGGGGGCCGGAGAGGGCGCCGCCGCAGTGGTAGACGTCGGGACGCCCGGGCCAGATGGTGCCGGCCTCGCGCATCTCGTGGTCCAGCTCGTTGCGCCAGGTGCCGCGCTCGTCGACCCAGAAGCGCGCCGCGTGGTCCCAGAGGCGGCGGTACCAGCCCTCCCAGTGCTGGTCGCCGGTGAGCCGGACCATCGACGCCGAGAGCTGGATGCCCTCGCACACCGGCCAGTGCAGGCGCACGTCCGCGACGGGAGCTCCCTCCCAGTCGACCGTGTAGACCAGGCCCGGGCGGCCGTCGAGGGCCCAGCCGCCGTCGAGCGCGCGACGAGCCAGGGCGTCCGCCGACTCGACGAGCCAGTCCGGCGAGCCGACGAGCGGCGAGGCGTCCAGCTGGAGGAGGAAGCGCGCCCACTCGAGCGAGTGGCCGAAGGTCGCGCCGTACGGGCGGAAGGGATGGTTCGGCTCGTCCCGGTTGTACTCGGGCAGCACCTCCCAGTCGGCCGTGAAGTGCTCCGGCAGCAGCCAGCCATTCTCGCGCGCGGCCCGGTTGATGAGCCGGTCGGCGATGTCGAGCCCGCGCTCGTGCCAGACGGCGTCGCCGGTGGCGTGGCCCATCGCGAGAAAGGCCTCGAGCCCGTGCATGTTCGCGTTGGCGCCGCGGTAGTCCTCGGAGTCGCTCCAGTCGGCGGCGAAGGACTCCCGCAGCGACCGAGAACCCTCGTCCCACAGGTGGGTGTCGACGACCTCGACCACCTGGTCGAGCAGCGCCCGCGCTCCCGGGTGCCCGACCCCGAGCGCCGCGGAGGCGGCGAGCCCGACGTGCACGTGGTCGTAGGTCGCCTTGCGCGTCTCGGTCCCCGGCTGGGTCAGCCAGCCGCCGTGCTCGCGGTCGGCGTGCAGCCCGGTGAGCGAGGCCATCGCGTGGTCTAGCAGCTCGCCCGAGCCCGGGACGCCGTGCCGCACACCGGCGGACGCGGAGTACGCCATCCGCGCCGTGAGGAAGAGCATCGGCGGGTGGTCAGGCAGGGGGGTGCCGTCGGCGTCGAGGTGGTGGAAGCCGCCCTCGGGCCGGATCGAGCGCAGGGCGAAGCCGAGGACGTCGGACAGTCCCCGGCCGAGCCACTCGCGGTGGGTCGGGTCGTCGAGCCAGCTGGTCACAGGTCCTCCACGGACAGGCGGTAGGTCAGGGTGTGGGTCTCTCCGGGGCCGACGGTCACGACGTCGGCGAGCGCGTTGGCGGCCTCGACGCAGACGAATCGCGGCCACTCGTCGCCGATGTCGGGGATGCCCGGGCCCTTGTCCGGGCCGGGGTTCCAGACGACGCGGTCGGCGGCGCCCTCGGTCTCGACGCGCAGCCGGCGGCCGAGCACGGGGTCGGTGACGGTGACGACCGCGTCCGAGCGGTAGACGCGGTCGGTCTCGCCGTCGAGGACGAGGTCGCCGCGCTGGGTCTCGTCGCGCCCGGTCACCTTGTCGTGGAAGCGCGCACCGTCGAGGCCGCCGATGCTCACCTGCCGCACGTCACCCACGGCGAGGTAGGCGTGCAGGGCCTCCTCGACGACGACGGGCTCGCGCCCCGGGTTGGTCGTCGAGAGCGAGACCTCGAGCTCGCGACCCATCCGGGCGACGAGCTCGAGCCGGTAGGGGTGCGGCCACTGGAGGCTGCCGGAGTCCCGCGACGACAGGCCCATCCGCACCGTGCCGCCACCGGCGTCGGCGACCTCATCGAGGAGGTGCCAGCGCGTCGAGCGCACCCACCCGTGCGAGGGCGCCTTGTCACCGTGGCGCCCCGCGCCGAACCAGGGCCAGCACACCGGGATCCCGGCGTGCGGCGGCGTGCCGGAGCGCACCGGCAGCGTCGGGTGGGAGAAGAGGACCGGCTCGGAGCCGACGGGGTGCCAGCGCAGGACGAGCGCCCCCTCGTCGAGCACCTCGCCGGTGCAGTCCGCCCCCGAGACCGGGTGCGAGGTGGGGGCGTCGTCGGTCACCGGCCCACCGTAGTGAGGCGTGCCGCGCTCGTGCACGTCGCGTCCACACGGGACGGCCCGGCGGGGGTGTCCCGCCGGGCCGTCCGGTGTCGTGCGTGGGGGTCAGGAGCGCTCGGGCTCGAGCTCCGGTCGCCGCGTGGCGTCCGGGTCGTCGTCGCCCCGGCCGACGCCGTTCGCCTCGTCGCGCTTGTTGGCGATGATGCTCGTCGTCGTGACGAGCGCGAGGATGCCGACGATGACGCCGAGGGAGGCGAGGGTCGGGACCTCCGGGGTGCCCGGCCAGACGCCGTGCGCCCAGTGCAGGACGAGCTTGACGCCGATGAAGGCGAGGATCGCCGCGAGACCGAAGCCGAGGTGGCGCAGCGCACCGAGCAGGCCCTCGAGGACGAAGTAGAGGGCACGCAGGCCGAGGAGGGCGAACGCGTTGGTCGCGAAGACGAGGTAGGCGTCGCCGGTGATGCCGAAGACGGCCGGGACCGAGTCGACCGCGAAGACGATGTCGGTGCCGAGGATGGCCACGGCGACGAGGCCGAGCGGGGTCAGGGCGCGCTTGCCCTTCTCCTTGACGGTCAGGTGCGGGCCGCGGTAGTCCTCGACGACCGGGAAGAACCGGCGGAGCAGCTTGACGGTGCGCAGCGAGCCGATGTCGACGGCCTCCTCCTCGTCGGAGAGGGCGTCCTTGAGCACCTTGACGGCGGTGAGCAGGAGGATGACGCCGAACAGCAGGAAGGTCCACGCGAACATCGAGATCAGCTGCGCCCCGACGGCGATGAAGATGCCGCGCAGGATGAGGGCGCCGGCGACGCCGATGAGCAGCACGCGCTGCTTGAGCTCGTCCGGCACGGCGAAGGCTGCGAGGAGCAGCATGAAGACGAAGAGGTTGTCGACCGAGAGCGACTTCTCGACGAGGTAGCCGGTGTAGTACTCCAGGCCGCGGTCACCGCCGTACTGCGACCAGATGAAGACACCGAAGGCCAGGGGCAGGGCGATGTAGAAGCTCGACCAGCCGACGGCCTCCTTCATCGACACCTCGTGCGGCTTGCGCGTCAGCACGAAGTCGAGGGCGAAGAGACCGAGGACGGCCGCGATGGTGACGCCCCACAGCAGGGGGGTCCCGACGGACTGCTCGGTGGCGGCGGCGGGCTCGGCCGCCGCGACGAGGGTGTGGAGGGATGGCATGACGCTCCTCGGGGCACTGTCGTTGTCCCGAGGTCTCCTTCACCACACCGCGGTGTGGCGCCGCCCCGGGAGCACCATGGGATGCTCGTACTGACCGGTGACGGACTTGGGAAGTACTCCCCTCGTCGCGTCCAAGGCTACCGGCGGCCCGATCTTTTCCCCAAGTCCGTGTGCGGAAAACCGTCCAACCTTCGACGCCTCGCCACCCCGGGCAGGACCGGGACCGCCGGGCGGGACCCGGTCGGTGGCCGACCTCAGCCGCGGACGGCGGCGTACCGGTCGAGCGCCTCCTGGCGCTCCTCGGCGTGGTCGACGATGCGCTCCGGGTACCCGTGCGCGTAGCCGTCGTCGTGGTTCCACGGCTGGTGCGCGGCCTTGCCCGACAGGTGCCGCAGCTCCGGCACCCAGCGCCGGACGTAGTCGCCGCTCGGGTCGAACTTCTCCCCCTGCGTCACGGGGTTGAAGACGCGGAAGTACGGCGAGGCGTCGGTGCCGGTGCCGGCGACCCACTGCCAGCCGTGGTTGTTCGAGGCGAGGTCGCCGTCGCAGAGGTGGTCGAGGAAGTGCCGAGCGCCGACCGGCCACCACACGTGGAGGTCCTTGGTGAGGAAGCTCGCGGTGATCATCCGGACACGGTTGTGCATCCAGCCCTCGGCGAGCAGCTGGCGCATCCCCGCGTCGACGACGGGGTAGCCGGTCTCGCCGCGGCGCCACGCCTCGACGGCGTCCTCGGGCTCGTCGTAGCGCATGCCCTTGAGGGCCGGTCGCAGGTCGGACCACGCGCTGCGCGGGTTGTGGAAGAGCACGTCGGCGTAGAACTCGCGCCAGGCGAGCTCGTCGCGGTAGGTCTCGACCCCGGCGCCGGTGCGGTCGGCCAGCTCGGCGAGGAGGGTGCGCGGGTGCACGACCCCGAGCTTGAGGTAGGGCGACATCCGCGAGGTGGCGTCCAGGGCCGGGCGGTCGCGGTCGTCGTCGTAGTCGGTGAGGGCGTCGTCGCGGAAGGCCCGGAAGCGGCGCAGCGCGGCCTCCTCGCCGACCGGCGGCAGGTCGGGCAGGTCGGAGGCGGAGAGGGCGGCGTCGAGCGCCGCCGTCGCGTCGGCGTCGTTGCGGGCGTGCCGCAGCGGCAGGGTGCGCGGGGTGGGAGCCGGCTCGGGCCATCCGTGCGACCGCCAGGCCTTGGAGAAGGGGGTGAAGACCTTGTACGGGTCACCGGAGCCGTTGGTCACGAGGCCCGGCCCGACGGCGTAGGGGGTGCCGGTCTCGACCCACTCGACACCCTCGCCGAGCGCGTCGCGGACGGCCTCGTCGCGCCGCAGGCCGCCGGGGGTGGTCTCGCGCGAGACGTGGACGCTGGAGGCGCCCACCCGCTCCGCGAGCGCGGGGACGACCTGCCGCGGGTCGCCGTGGAGGAGGGTGAGCGAGCCGTCGAGCGTCTCGTCGAGGTCGCGCAGCGTCGCCGCGAGCCAGGCGCGGCGCACCGGCCCCCCGCGGTCCCAGAACCGCGGGTCCACGACGAAGGCGACGACGAGGTCGCCGTCCCCCGCCGCGTCACGGGCCGCGAGGAGCGCCGGGTGGTCCCGGCGGCGCAGGTCGCGGCGGAGCCAGAGGACGGAGGTCATCGCGGGGCGCTCCTCAGGAGAGGCGGTCGAGGACGGGGGGCAGGAGGAAGAGCATCCCGAGGGACCACGTGAGGTGGGTGACGATCGGGCCGAGGATGCCGCCGGTCACCCGCCGCTGGAGCCCGACGACGACGCCGACGACCGCGGCGGCGAAGACGAGCAGCGGGATGGCCGAGGTGGCGGTCACGAGGGCGTAGACGACGGTGGTCACCGCGACGGCGTGCTTGCGGCCGACGCCCGCGTAGAGGGCACCGCGGAAGTACAGCTCCTCGGCGACGCCGTTGACGACCGTGATCACCGCGACGACCCAGAGCGAGCCGTACCGGGCGTGGTCGAGGAGCTGCTGCACGGGGTCACGCAGGAAGGGGATCTGGGCGACGACGACCGAGCCGAGCAGGAAGACCCCGAGCAGCAGCGCACCGAGCGCGAGTGACTGCACCACCGGACGGCTGTCGGTGCCCCCGGCGCGCGAGTGGGCGCGGCCGAGGTGCAGGGGCCCCGAGACGAACGCCCCGACCGCCCAGACGAGGGCCAGCGCGAGGGTCGCGGCGTAGAAGGTCGGGTCGCCGGGCTCGATCCGCAGCGCGTACGCGAGGATGCCGGCGCCGACGAGCAGGGTGACGACCGCGACGACGCGGCGGCGGCGGAAGGCGCGGTCGGTCTCGGTGTGGTCGCGCGGGACGGGGTCGACGAGCGCGGCGCGGACGAACGCGCGCAGCTCGGCGACCGGCCGGACGGACGTGGCCATCGGACTCAGCCCGACGACCCGCTGCCACCCCCGGCCCACGAGGGGTCGGCCGCGGTGACCCGGGCGGGGTCGACGGTGCCGGGCTCGGGACGCGGGTCCGCGTCGTCGCCGGCGATGGCGTCGGTGACGGCACGGTCGAAGCCGAGCGCGCCCTGCGGGGGCGGGCCGACGAGGTCGTCGACGTCGTGCTCCTCGCAGACGACCTCGTGGAGCAGGCTCTCGACAAGCGGCTTGGCGACCCCCGTCGGCACCGGGGTGACGAACCCGACCCACTGGCTGGCCAGGCGCGGCGTCAGCACCGGCACGGTGAGGACGGTGCGCGGCAGCATGCCCCCCAGCCTCGCGAAGCGGGTGATCATCTCGCGGTAGGTCAGCACCTCGGGACCGCCGATGTCGAACGTGCGGTTGACGTCCGGCGGCAGGTCGGCCGCGCCGACGAGGTAGTGCAGGACGTCGCGCACGGCGATGGGCTGGATCCGGTTGTCGAGCCACTTGGGGGCGACCATGACCGGCAGCCGCGAGGTGAGGTGGCGCAGCATCTCGAAGGACGCCGAACCGGACCCGAGGATTATCGCCGCCTGCAGCACCGCGGTCGGCACGCCGCTGGCCATGAGGAGGTCGCCGACCTCGACGCGGGAGGCGAGGTGGTCGCTGAGCGGGCCGTCGTCGGGGTGCAGCCCGGACAGGTAGACGAGGCGGCCGACCTCGGCCTCGTAGGCGGCGAGGCCGAAGGCGCGGGCCATCTCGCGGTCGCGCTCGACGAAGTTGCCGGCGCCGTCCATCGAGTGCAGGAGGTAGTAGGCGACGTCGACGTCGGCGAGCGCCTCGGCGAGGGTGGCGCGCGAGGTGGCGTCGCCCTCGACGACCTCGGCCCGCTCGCGCCACAGGCGCCGGTCGAGCTTGGTGGCGTCGCGCGTCAGCACCCGGACCGTCCAGCCCTCGTCGAGGAGGGCCGGCACGAGCCGGGAGCCGATGTAGCCGGTGACGCCCGTGACGAGGGCTCGGCGGCCGGCGCCGCGGGAGTCGCTCACCGGCGGTCCAGCACGTCCTTGAGCTGGGCGGCCGTCTTGTCGCCCAGCCGCTCGAGCAGCGGCGTCATGAGCGGGCCGACGAGGGCGACGATCCCGCTGAAGTCGAACTCCGCCTTGTACGTGACCTCGGAGCCGGTGCCGTGCGGCCGCACGGTGATGGTGTCGTGGCTCGTCGCGGCGTCGTTGCGGCCGACGATGACGACGTGGTCCTCGCCGAGCTCCTCGGTCGTGTACTCGAGCTCGACGGTGTTGCCGGCGAACTTCGAGACGTTCTTGTACGTGGTGCCGACGCCGCCGTCTCCGCTGACCCGCTCGCACGAGACGGTCCCCGCGTCCCACTCGGTCGCGTTGCGGAAGTCGGCCAGGTAGGGCAGGACGTCGGACGGGGGTGCGGTCGTCGTGATGGTGCGCTCCACCGTGGTGCTCATGCGGTGTCCCTTCGTGAGAAACGGATCTGGGCCACGTCGAGGTAGCCGGTGGCGAAGCCCGCCTCGCAGTACGCGAGGTAGAACTCCCACATCCGGCGGAACGTCTCGTCGAACCCGTACCGCTGGATGTCCGGCCACTGCGCGTTGAAGCTCTCGCGCCAGCGACGCAGCGTCTCGGCGTAGTCGGCGCCGAAGCCGTGGACCCTCTCTACCCGCAAGGTCGTCGACTCACGCGTCACGTCACGGATCGCCTGGAGCGAGGGGATGAGGCCGCCCGGGAAGATGTACTTCTGGATCCAGCCGAAGGAGCCCTTGGTCGCCAGCAGCCGGTGGTGCTCCATGAGGATGGCCTGCACGGCGACGACGCCGCCTGGAGCGAGCAGCGCGTCGATCTGGCGGAAATAGGTCTCCCAGTACTCCTCCCCGACGGCCTCGATCATCTCGACGCTGACGATCGCGTCGTACTCGCCGGTCGTCTCGCGGTAGTCCTGGAGCAGCACCCGGACGCGGTCGGTGTACCCCGCGGCGGCGATGCGCTGCAGCGCGAGGTCGCGCTGCTCCGCCGAGAGCGTGACCGAGGTGACGGTGGCGCCGCGGGCGGCCGCCCGGATGGACAGCTCGCCCCAGCCGGTGCCGATCTCGAGGACGCGGGAGCCCTCGCGCACGTCGGCGGCGTCGAGGATCGCCTCGACCTTGCGCACCTGCGCCTCGTGGAGGTCCTGCTCGGCGACCGGGCGGGTCGGGTCGAACAGCGCCGAGCTGTAGGACATCGACGGGTCGAGGAAGGCTGCGAAGAGGTCGTTCGAGAGGTCGTAGTGCGCGCTGATGTTGCTGCGCGAGCCCTCGAGCGTGTTGCGCTGCGCCCGCGGGATGGCCCGGTCGACGAGTCCGCGCAGCGACAGCAGCGGCTTCGGCACGAGCTCACCCATCCGGGCCGCGAACGGGGCGAGCGCCCGCGCGAGGTCGGTGCCGTCGGCGACACGCCAGTCGCCGACCATGTACGCCTCGCCGAGGCCGATCTTCGGGTGCGCCTCCAGCCGGCGGAACATCGCCCGCGGCCGGACGACCTCGAGCACCGGCGAGTCCGGCCCGCCGGCGCCGACGACGGTGCCGTCGGGGTAGCGCATCCGGACCGGCATCGGCTTGACGGCGACCTCGGTGATGGCCTTGGCGACCGCGCCCCGCGTCAGGACGTGGGGGAAGCGCAGCGCCGGGGTGGCGAGCTCGAGGCGGGGGGTCTCTGCGGTCATCGGACGGTCTCCAGTGAGTTCTCGGGGCGGGGTCGGACGGGCAGCCTCCGCAGCCACAACCAGATGCCGTGGACGCGGATGAGCGCCGTGACCCGCTGGGGCATGAGCGGGTACCGCAGCGCCGTGCGGGCGACCTGCGCGGTGGTGGCCGCGCGGGGGCGTCCGGTGACGGTCGCGGTGACGAGGGGTTCGTCGCGGGTGCGCAGCCGGATGGCCACGCCGACGGTCCCGGGGGTGAGGGTGAGGCGGATGGCGTACTCGCCCTCGACGTCGTTGAACGGTGAGACGTAGAAGTCCTTGTCCATCGAGGCGCGGCCGCCCTCGTCGGGGCGCAGGACGTAGGCGTGGCGCCCGCCGTAGGTGTTGTGCACCTCGACGAGCACCGCGCGCAGCGCACCGTCGGGGGCGAAGACCCAGAACGCGGACATCGGGTCGAACACGTGCCCGAGCACCCGGGCGTGCGACAGCATGACGACCCGGTCGCGGGCCGACGTCGGTACGCCGTCGCGCTCGAGGACGCGCAGGACGTTGGCCTTGAGGGCAGGGATGCCCGGGTTGCCGGCGAGGTGGTCCTCGGCGCGGAACGTGGCAAAGGGCCTGAGCGGCAACGGGACCCGCGGCATGTCGTCGAGGTCGACGAGCCACTGCGTGTGCTTGTGCGTGAACGAGTGGCGCACCGGGCGGTGCCGGGTGTGGTGCACCTGCCCGACGACGATCGAGGGGAGGGCGGGCAGGTCGGCGGTGGTGGTCATCGGGTCACCACTCGACACCGAAGGCGCGCGCCGCCTCCACCCCCGACCGGCAGCCGTCCTCGTGGAAGCCCCAGCCCTGGTAGGCGCCGGCGAACGCCGTGCGGTCCGTGGTGATCTCGGGCAGGCGTCGCTGGGCCCGGACGGCCGCCACGTCGTAGAGGGGGTGGGTGTACTCCATGGTGGCGACGACGCTACCGGGGTCGATGCGCTCGGTGGCGTTCAGCGTGACGTAGAACGGCTCGCGGTCGGGGATGCCCATGAGCTTGTTCATCCAGTACGTGACGACCGCGCCCTGCGCCGGGTCCCCGACGAGGTAGTTCCACGACGAGCGCGCGAGCCGCGCGCGCGGCATCAGCGAGCCGTCGCGGTGGAGGACGGTCTCGTTGCGGGAGTAGCGGAACGCCCCGAGGACCTCCTTCTCGGCGGGCGTCGCGTCGGCGAGCAGCCGCAACGCGTCGTCGGCGTGCGTGGCGACGACGACCTGGTCGTGGCGGTCGAGCCGCCCTCCCGCCGTGCGGATCTCGACACCCTCGGGGGTGCGGGCGACGGAGGTGACGGGGTCGCCGACGTGGACCGCGGGAAGGCGGGCGGCGAGCAGGTCGACGTAGGTGCGGGAGCCGCCGACGACGGTCATCCACTGCGGGGAGTCGCCGACGGAGAGCATCCCGTGGTGCTGGAGGAAGCGGAAGAGGTAGCGCGCCGGGTAGTCGAGGGCGTCGCCGCCGCCGCTCGACCAGACGCAGGCGACGACCGGCACGGCGTACAGCCGGGTGAAGGACTCGGGGAAGCCGTGCTCGCGGATGAACTCGCCGTAGGTCGTCGTGTCCTCGTCGTCGGTCTCGTCGAGGAAGCGCGTGGCGAGGCCGTGGAAGCGCTTGACGGAGCGGAGCATCCCGAGGTACTCGCGCTCGAGCAGCTGGCGAGGCCGGGCGACGAAGCCCTTGACCCCGCGGCCGCCCGCGTACTCGAGGCCGGTCGAGGCGTCCCGGATGCTCATCGACATCTCGGTGTCGCGCGCCTCGACGCCGAGCTCGCGGAAGAGGCGGCGCAGGTGGGGGTAGGTGCGGTCGTTGTGGACGATGAAGCCGCTGTCGACCCGGACGTCCCCGCTCACCGTCGGGACGGTGTGCGTGTGGGCGTGGCCGCCGAGGCGGTCCTCACCCTCGTAGAGCGTGACGTCGTGGGTGGACGAGAGGACGTGCGCCGCAGTCAGACCGGAGACTCCGGCGCCGACGACGGCGATGCGCCGGCGAGCGTCGGGGCTCGCCGCGGGGTGGGTGGGCATGGGCACGACCGTAGAACCTTCCATCGAATGTCGTCAAAGGTTTGTCAAATCTCTGCCGAGCGCCTACCGTGGTCTGTGTGAGGCGTTCGGTTCCGCCATCGATGCGGATTGGAGAGCTGGCCACCAAGGTGGGGGTCAGCACCCACGTGCTGCGTGCGTGGGAGTCCCGCTACGGGCTGCTGACCCCGGTCCGCAGCAGCGGCGGCTACCGGCTCTACGGGGCCGACGACGAGCGCCGCGTCCGTGACGTCCTGGCCCTGCGCGAGCAGGGTGTCAGCGCCATGGAGGCGTGCCGGCAGGTGCTGGCGGCCGAGCGTGCGGGCAACGCCGCGACCGGCATCGCCTCCGACGACGTCGAGGGCGAGCCCACGACCAACGGTCACACCGTCGACCCGATGCGCACCGACCCTCCGCTGCTCGTCACGCAGCTGCTCGACGCGGTCACCGCGCTCGACGAGGACCGCGCCCACGCCGTCCTCGACACTGCGTTCCTCGACCGCTCCGTGGAGAGCGCCATCGTCGACGTGCTCGTCCCCTTCTTCGTCCGGGTGGGCGAGATGTGGGAGCTCGGGCGCATCGGCATCGCCCAGGAGCACTTCGCCTCCAGCCTCGTGCGGCGGCGCCTCGGCGCCCTGTCGCTCACCTGGGGCATCGGCACCGGCCCGGTGGCCGTGCTCGCGTGCCCGCCGGGCGAGTTCCACGACATCATCCTCCTCAGCTTCGGCGTGCTGCTGGGCAGGGCCGGGTGGCGCATCCGCTACCTCGGTCCGGACACCCCGATCGCGTCGCTCGCGTCGGCCGCCGACCTGACCCAGCCGGACGCCGTCGTCCTCGCCAGCCGCCGCCCCTCGGGCTTCCGGGCGCACGCACCGGCCCTGCGCCGGCTCGCCGAGCGCCACCCGGTCTGGCTGGCCGGCCGCGGCACGACGCCGCGCGTCCTCGACGAGATCAAGGCCTACCACCTCGGTCCCGACCTCGTCGGCGACGTCACCGAGCTGACCAACGCCGCGCGGGAGCGCCGCCGGGCGCAGGCCCAGGACGCGGGCGACGGGGCATCCGCGACCCGGACGGACTCCGAACCCCGGTCGTGACCACACCCGACGGGCCGGGCGCTGCAGCCAGCGCCCGGCCTTCCCCTACCCCCCACACCCCAGGAGCCCCCGTGACGCTGACCGACCGGAGCACGACGAGCACCTCGACGCAGGGGCTCGCCCCGCGCATCGAGGCCGCCCTGCGACCCCTCCTCGCCGGCCCCCTGCCGGTGCGGCTGCGGGCCTGGGACGGCTCCGAGGCCGGCCCCGAGGGCGCCATGCTCGTCGAGCTGCGCTCGCCCCGGGCCCTGACCCGCCTCCTCTGGCACCCGGGCGAGCTCGGCGCCGCGCAGGCCTACGTGACCGGTGAGATCGAGGTGCACGGCGAGATCGGCGACGCCCTCGACCTCGTCCGCGAGACCGTGGCGGCGCGCAGCATCCCGCCGCTCACCCCGGCCCGCGTCGCGCGGATGCTCCCCGACCTCGTCCGGCTCGCCCGCGACGCCGGGGCCCTCGCCCGCCCGCCGGCCCCGCCGGCGACCCAGGCCGTCATCAAGGGGCGGCTGCACTCGCTGGCCCGTGACCGCGCCTCGATCAGCCACCACTACGACCTCTCGAACGAGTTCTACGAGTTCCTCCTCGACCCGCACATGGCGTACTCGTGCGCGTTCTACGCCGACGGCCCGCAGATGCCGCTCGTCGACGCGCAGGCCGCCAAGCTCGACATGGTCTGCCGCAAGGTCGGCCTCCAGGAAGGCATGCGCTTCCTCGACGTCGGCTGCGGCTGGGGCTCGCTGTCGCTCTACGCGGCCGAGCACTTCGGGGCGCACGTCACCGGCGTGACGATCGCCGCCGAGCAGAAGGCGTTCATCGACGAGCGGATCCGCGAGCGCGGCCTCCAGGACCGGGTGCAGATCCGCCTCCAGGACTACCGCGAGGTGCACGACGGCCCGTACGACGCCGTGGCGTCGCTCGAGATGGGCGAGCACGTCGGCGAGAAGAACTACGACACCTACGCCGAGGTGCTGCACCGCAACGTCAAGCCCGGCGGGTACGTCCTCGTCCAGCAGATGTCGCGCTTCCGCGGTCACCACCCCGGCGGCGGCCCGTTCATCGAGCAGTTCATCGCCCCGGACATGACGATGCGTCCCGTCGGCGACACCCTGACCTTCCTCCAGGGCGCGGGCTTCGAGGTCCGCGGCGTGCACGCGCTGCGCGAGCACTACGTGTGGACGGTCGAGGCCTGGCACCGCACCCTCGAGGAGAACTGGGACCGCGCGGTCGAGCTCCTCGGCGAGGAGGGCGCGCGCGTCTGGCGCCTCTACCTCGTCGGTGGGGCGCAGGCGTTCCGCGACAACCGGATGGGCGTCGACCAGCTGCTGCTCCGTCGCACCGGCGGCCCGGCCGTCGTCTCGGACCCCGCGCGCTGATGGACGGCTTCTCCGGAGGGACGCTCGGCGTCGTCCTCGTCGCGTCCGCCCTCACGTCGCTCGTGGCCATGGCCGCCACGGCGCTGTGGTCGAAGCGGGTCGGCAAGTACGCGGTCGTCGACATCACGTGGGGCCTGGTCTTCGTCGCGATCGGCTGGGTCGCGTACCTCGCCGGTCAGCACTCGGGTCGCTCGCTGCTGCTCGCCGTGCTCGTCACCCTCTGGGGTGGCCGGCTGGCGTGGCACATCCGCGGGCGTGCGCTCGGGCAGGGCGAGGACCCGCGCTACGCGAAGATGCTGTCGGGCGTCCCCGAGGAGAAGCGGTTCCGCACCGCCCTGGTCAAGGTCTTCGGCACCCAGGGCGCGGCGGCGTGGTTCGTGTCGCTGCCGCTGCAGGTCGCCGCGGCCACCGACTCCGCCCTCGGTTGGGTCGCGGCGCTCGGCGTCGTGGTCTGGCTCGTCGGCGTGACCTTCGAGTCGGTCGGCGACGCCCAGCTCAAGGCGTTCAAGGCCGACCCCGCCAACAAGGGCAAGGTCATGGACCGCGGCCTCTGGGGCTGGACTCGCCACCCGAACTACTTCGGCGACTCCGCCGTCTGGTGGGGCATGTGGGTCGTCGCGGCCGAGGCGTGGCCCGGGGTGCTCACCGTGCTCTCGCCGGTCGTCATGACCTACTTCCTCGCCTTCGCGACCGGGGCCCGGCTGCTGGAGTCCGAGATGGCCAAGCGTCCCGGCTACCCGGAGTACCAGGAGCGCACGAGCATGTTCTTCCCGCTCCCGCCGAAGAAGAAGTGAACGCTCGCCCTGCGCCGCCGCCCGTCAGCGGCGGCGCAGGGTGACGCCCAGCGCGACGGCGGCGGTCACGGTGCACAGCACCGTCCCCCACGCGATGTCGACGAGGACGACGACGAGCGGGAAGTCCCGGAAGACCGCCATCGAGGTGAGGTCGAAGGTCGCGTAGGTGACGACGCCGAACGCCGCCGCGTCGCGCACGCCCCGCCGCACCGAGCCCGCCGCGAGCGCCGGCCGGACGACGAAGTGGACGAAGCCGAGCAGGTAGACGACGTAGAACGCCACTGCCGCGGCCATGTTCGGCTTCTCCGCGAGCAGGTGGCCGATCCGGTCGTCGTAGAGCGTGCCGGAGCCGGTGGTCAGCCAGACGGCGTCCAGCACGGCGAAGACGAGCGCGCTCAGGCCAGCGGCGGTGAGCAGCAGGCGGGTCGGCGGGGTGGCGGCCTCGGCGGTCATGCGTCCCAGCATCCCAGCCGGGCGCCCGCCGGGGTCATCCGAGCAGCTGCGCGACCGCGTGGATGACGAGGCCTGCGAGGGCGCCGACCACCGTGCCGTTGATCCGGATGAACTGGAGGTCACGGCCGACGTGCAGCTCGATGCGCTCTGAGGCCTCGCGGGCGTCCCAGCGCTCGACGGTGACGGAGATGACCTCGGCCAGCTCCTCGCCGTAGGTCGAGACGACGAACGAGACCGCCTCGCCGAGGCGCGCCTCGGCGACGGCCTTCCACTCCGGGTCGTGCTCGAACCGGGCGCCGAGGTGCTCGAGCAGCTCGTCGCCGCGGGTGTGGAAGTACGAGTGCTCGTCGTCCATCGCCGTCTCAAGCGAGGTGCGGAACGAGCGCCACAGCCCGACCGCGGTCTCCGTGGCCTGGGGATGGGTGAGCAGGCGCTCCTTGAGCGACTCGGCGCGCGCCATCACGTCGGCGTCGTGCTGGAGGTCGTGGGCGAGCCGGCGCAGGAGGTCGTCCAGGGCGAGCCGCGCCGGGTGGCGCGGGTCGCGGCGGATCTCGCGCAGCCAGGCGAGGACCTGGTCGTAGGTCCACGTGATGACGCGGTCGTCGAGCCACGGCGGGGTCCACCACGGCGCCTTGCTGCCGAGGACGTCGGCGTAGGTGCCGGGGTTCTCGCGCAGCCAGTCGTGCAGCTGCTCGAGGCCGAGGTCGACGAGCCCGTGGTGGGTGCTCTCCTCGACGACCCCCTCGAGGAGCGCGCCCGCGATCGGGCTGACCGGCTCGCGGACGAGGCGGGGCACGAGGACGTCGGCGACGAGGGAGCGCACCTCGTCGTCGGTGAGCCGGCCGAGGCCGGCGCGCGCGACCCGGACGACCTCGGTGAGGACGCGTCGGCGGTTGCGCGCGACCCCGAGCCAGCGGCCGAGCCGGCCGGTGACGTCGGCCGCCGCGAGCCGCTCGCGGGCGATCTCGACGGTGAGGAAGTTCTCGGTGACGAACTCCTGGAGGTTGCGCCCGATCTCGTTCTTGCGCCGCGGGATGATCGCCGTGTGCGGCACCGGCAGCCCGAGCGGGTGCCGGAAGAGGGCGGTGACGGCGAACCAGTCGGCGAGCGCGCCGACCATCGCCGCCTCGGCCGCGGTGTTGACGTAGCCCCAGACGCCGCCGTGGTCCAGCCGCAGCGTCGCGAGGAAGACGACCGCCGCGAGCAGCAGGAGGGACAGCGCGACCAGGCGCATCCGGCGCAGCGCCGTGCGGCGCCGCGCGTCGGCCGGGGACTCCGCCATGAGGCTCACCCGGCCGATCCTGCCCCATGGCCCCGCGCGCCTACGCTGGACCCGTGCAGTTCCTCAACGGCCTCATGCCCCAGCTCGACCTCACCTACGACGACGTCTTCATGGTGCCGAACCGCTCGTCGGTCACGAGCCGGCTCGACGTCGACCTCGCCAGCACCGACGGCACGGGCACGACGATCCCCCTCGTGGTCGCCAACATGACGGCGATCGCCGGCCGCCGGATGGCCGAGACGACCGCCCGCCGCGGTGCGCTGACCGTCATCCCGCAGGACATCCCCGTCGAGGTCGTCCGCGAGGTCATCGCGTGGCAGAAGTCGCGCCACCTCGTCTACGACACCCCGATCAGCCTCGCGCCGACGACGACCGCCGGCGAGGCGCTCGTCCTCCTCCACAAGCGCGCGCACGGCGCGGCCGTCGTCGTCGAGGGCGACCGCCCGGTCGGCATCGTCAGCGAGACCGACCTCACGGGGGTCGACCGGTTCACCCAGCTCGCCGACGTCATGGTCCGCGAGATGGTGACCCTCGACGACGGCGTCGACGTCGAGAAGGCCTTCGACGTCCTCTCGCACGCCCGCCGCCGACTCGCCCCGGTCATCGCCCCCGACGGCACGCTCGTCGGCCTGCTGACCCGCGCCGGCGCCCTGCGTGCGCACCTGTACTCCCCCGCGGTCGACGCGTCGAACCGCCTGCGCATCGCGGCAGCGGTCGGCATCAACGGTGAGGTCGCCGAGCGGGCGCAGGCCCTCGCCGAGGCCGGCGCCGACGTCCTCGTCATCGACACCGCGCACGGCCACCAGGAGAAGATGATCGAGGCGCTGCGCCAGGTGCGCTCCCTCGACCTCGGCGTGCCGGTCGTCGCCGGCAACGTCGTCTCCGCGCAGGGCACGCGCGACCTCATCGAGGCGGGCGCCGACATCGTCAAGGTCGGCGTGGGACCGGGCGCGATGTGCACGACACGGATGATGACGGCGGTCGGCCGCCCCCAGTTCTCCGCGGTGCTCGAGTGCGCCACGGCGGCCCGCGAGCTCGGCAAGCACGTCTGGGCCGACGGCGGTGTCCGCCACCCCCGCGACGTCGCGCTCGCCCTGGCCGCCGGCGCGTCGAACGTCATGGTCGGCTCGTGGTTCGCCGGGACGCTGGAGTCCCCCGGCGACCTCTACACCGACGAGCAGGGCCGCCAGTACAAGGAGTCCTTCGGGATGGCCTCGGCCCGGGCCGTGCGCAACCGCACCGCCACCGAGAGCGCGTACGACCGCGCCCGCAAGGCCCTCTTCGAGGAGGGCATCAGCAGCGCCCGGATGTACGTCGACCCCGCGCGCCCGAGCGTCGAGGACGTCATCGACCAGATCGTCGCCGGCCTGCGCAGCGCGTGCACCTACGCCGGCGCGCGCTCGCTCGAGGAGTTCCACGAGCGGGCGACGGTCGGCATCCAGAGCACGGCCGGCTTCGCCGAGGGACGGCCGCTGCACACCTCCTGGTGACCCACCGCCGCGGTGCGCGCCCACCCCTCGGACAGCCGGTCATCGGCCGGGAGGGCGCGCACCGTGCGGCGCCGCCGATGGGCGAAAATGACGGCATGGCCTATGACGTCGAGCGGATCCGTTCCCACTTCCCGTCCCTCGTCGAGGGGGCGGCCCACTTCGACGGCCCCGGCGGCAGCCAGGTGCCGGACGTCGTCGGCCGCGCCGTCGCCGACACGCTGACCTCGGCCATCTCCAACCGGGGCGTCGTCACCTCGTCCGAGCGCCGGGCGGACGCGGTCGTCGTCGCCTACCGGCAGGCGATGGCCGACCTCCTGGGCGCCGACCCGCGGGGCATCGTCCACGGCCGTAGCGCCACCACGCTCACCTACGACCTCGCCCGGGCGATGGCCAAGGGCTGGGGCCCCGGTGACGAGGTCGTCGTCACGCGGCTCGACCACGACTCGAACATCCGCCCGTGGGTCCAGGTCGCCGAGGCGGTCGGCGCGACCGTGCGCTGGGTCGACTTCGACCCGGAGTCGGGCGAGATGCCGACCTCCGCCGTCGAGGCGGTGCTCAGCGAGCGCACGCGGCTCGTCGCGACGACGGCGGCGGGCAACCTCACCGGCACCCGGCCCGACACCGCCGCGATCTCGGCGGCCGCGCACGCGGTCGGCGCGCTGCACTGGGTCGACGGCGTGCACGCCACCGCGCACGTGCCGGTCGACGTCGCCGCGCTCGGCGCCGACGTGTGGACCTGCTCGCCGTACAAGTTCCTCGGGCCGCACTGCGGCGTCCTCGCGGCCGACCCGGAGCTGCTGGAGTCGCTGCACCCCGACAAGTTGCTGCCCTCGAGCAACGACGTGCCCGAGCGCTTCGAGCTGGGGACGCTCCCCTACGAGCTGCTGGCCGGTACCACGGCCGCCGTCGACTTCCTCGCCGGCCTCGACGACCTCGACACGCCCGTGACGCCCGAGGACCGGCGGGCCCGGCTGCGCGCGTCGATGGCCGCCCTCGAGAAGCACGAGGAGGGGCTGCTCGCGCGCCTCGAGCCGGCGCTGCGCGGTCGCCGAGGGGTTCAGGTCTGGTCCAACGCCGCCCGCCGCACGCCGACCCTCCTCTTCACGGTGACCGGCCGCGACCCACAGGACGTGCGCCGGACGCTGGCCAGCCACGGCGTCAACGCCCCCGCAGGCAGCTTCTACGCGCTGGAGTGCAGCCGCCACCTCGGCCTCGGCGACGCGGGTGGCGTGCGGGTCGGCCTCGCGCCGTACACGAACCGCCAGGACGTCGACCGGCTGCTCAGCGCGCTCGACGACGTCTGCTGACGCCGGCGCACCACCGGTCGGACGGGGCCGTCGCGTCCCGTCCGGCCGCGCCGCGGCTGTGACAGCATCGACGGCATGGTCGCCCTGCTCGAGCCGCTGGAGGCTCCCGTCGACCCCGTCGACGCGCTGCGCCGCATCGCCTTCCTGCTCGAGCGCACCCGCGCCGGCACCTACCGGGTCGAGGCGTTCCGCAACGCGGTGAAGCGCGTGAGGGCGCTCGACGGCGACGAGCTGCGCGAGCGCGCCTCTGCCGGAACGCTGCAGGAGCTCGACGGCATCGGGAAGTCGACGGCGGGCGTCATCGCCGAGGCCGTGGCCGGCGAGGTGCCGGAGTACCTGGCGTCGCTCCAGGAGAAGTCCGGCGGCCCGCTCGTCGACGGCGGCGAGGACCTCTACGGGATGCTCCGCGGCGACTGCCACCTGCACTCGGACTGGAGCGACGGCGGCTCCCCCATCGACGAGATGGTGCTGACCGGCGTCGAGACCGGGCACGCGTGGATGGTGCTGACCGACCACAGCCCGCAGCTGCGCGTGGCCAACGGCCTGACGGTCGAGCGGCTGCGGCAGCAGCTGAAGATCGTCGACGGCGTGAACCGTTCGCTCGCAGGCCAGTTCACACTGCTCAAGGGCATCGAGGTCGACATCCTCGACGACGGCTCGCTCGACCAGACCGACGAGATGCTCGGCCGCCTCGACCTCGTCACCGCGTCGGTGCACAGCAAGCTGCGGATGAACGCCGACCCGATGACGCGGCGGATGGTGGCCGCGGTCTCGAACCCGCGCGTCAACGTGCTGGGGCACTGCACGGGACGGCTCGTCACCGGCTCGCGCGGCACCCGCCCGCAGTCCGAGTTCGACGCCCGCGCGGTCTTCGAGGCCTGCGCCGAGCACGGCACGGCCGTCGAGATCAACAGTCGGCCCGAGCGCTGCGACCCGCCGGACGAGCTCGTCACGCTCGCGCTGGAGATCGGCTGCCTCTTCAGCATCGACTCCGACGCACACGCTCCCGGGCAGCTGGACATGAAGGCGTACGGGTGCGAGCGGGCCGAGCGGCTCGGCGTGCCGGCCGAGCGCGTCGTCACGACGTGGGAGGTAGAGCGGGTGCTGGAGTGGACGGAGGCCGGGCGGTGAGCGGGCGCGTCACGACCGCCCTCGACGGCGTGCTGCGTGTCGAGCACGACGGCGCGCGACCGCCGTTCGACCAGGTGCGCAGCCAGCTGGCCGAGGCCGTCGGTGACGGGCGGCTCGCCGAGGGCACGCGGCTGCCGACGGTCCGCGGCCTCGCCGAGGAGCTCGGCCTCGCCGCCAACACCGTCGCGCGGGCCTACAAGGAGCTCGAGGCCGCCGGCCTCGTCGTCACCCGGGGACGCCTCGGGACCCTCGTGGCCCCGGGCGCCGGCGGGGACCGGAGCGACGGGGACCCTGCGATGCGGCTCGCCGCGGCCGACTTCGCCCGCGCCGCGCGGGCCGCCGGGCTCGCCGACGAGGCGGCCGTCGCGCTCGTCCGGGACGCCCTCGGGCACCTGCGCTGACGCCCCTCCGGCCCCGGTCGGACCCCGTTTTGGTGGTCGCGAGAATCTCCCCTATGCTTTCGGAGTCCTCGACGGATCCGATCCCGGGTTGTGCGACGGAGAGGGTCCGGCGAAGGTCGGGTCCCCATCGTCTAGCGGCCCAGGACCCCGCCCTTTCACGGCGGTAGCACGGGTTCGAATCCCGTTGGGGATACGGTCTTGCACCAGCCAAGGCCCCGTAGCGCAGTTGGTTAGCGCGCCGCCCTGTCACGGCGGAGGTCGCGGGTTCGAGTCCCGTCGGGGTCGCTCCTTCACGAGAGGGGCCGGATACGTCCGGCCCTTCCGTGCAGGTCCAGGCCAGGTAGCTCAGTTGGTACGAGCGTCCGACTGAAAATCGGAAGGTCGGCGGTTCGACCCCGCCCCTGGCCACCACCACGAGCCGCAGTCCGCACCCCGGGCTGCGGCTCCTGTCGTCTCCGGGGGCGCCGACGCCACTCCCTGCCGCTCGTCGACGGGGTGCGTGTGGGTCTCGGGCCGCAGACCGCCGGGTCAGGCGTTCTCCTTGCGGAAGGTGCGCGTCCCCCACCACATCGCGAGGGTGAACAGCGCGAGGGACCACACGGCGCCCCAGAGGAACGCGCTGTTCCCGAACTCGCCGAGGAACGAGGTGCGCACGCCGTCGACCACCCACCGGGTCGGCATGAAGTCGCTGACCTTCTGCAGCCAGTCCTTGCCGAGCGTCATCGGCAGGAGGATCCCCGAGAGCAGCAGCACCGGCATCATCACCGCGTTGATGACCGGAGCCATCACGTCCTCGCTCTTCGTGGTGAGCGCCAACGCGTTCGACGCCGCGGCGCACGCCCCACCCATGAGCAGCGTGATGAGGACGCCGAGTGCGGCCCCGCCGGCCGACGCGTCCATCCCGAGCACGTACCCCAGCCCGACGAGGGCGAGTGCCTGGGCGAACAGCTGGATCAGGTCGCGCCAGAGCCGCCCCATGAGGAGCGCGGTCCGGCTGGCCGGCGTGACGCGCTCGGCCTCGACGACACCGTCCCGCCACTCCGCGATGAGCCCGAACCCGGCGAAGAACGCCCCGAAGAGGCCGAGCTGGACGAGCATCCCCGGCACGAAGAAGGTCCAGCTGTTGGCGTAGCCGAACTGCGCGGCGAGGGGCTCGAGCAGCGGACCGAAGAGGAAGAGGTAGAGCACCGGCTGCATGAGTCCGATGACGACCCAGGTGGGGTTGCGCAGGTTCATCCGCAGCTGCCGGCGGAAGACGATGAAGGACTCGCGGAGGAAGGTCATGCGGGGGCTCCTGCGGGGGTGGGCTCGGTGGTCTCGGTGCCGGCCTCGGCGTCGCGCAGCGACCGGCCGGTGAGGGTGAGGAACACGTCGTCGAGGGTCGGGCGCTTGACCTCGAAGAAGGCGAGCTCGACACCGTCCGTGGTGAGGTCGCGCAGCAGCCTCGGGACCGCCTGGGCCGCGCGCGGCACGCGACCGCGGGCGTGTCGGCCCTCGACCTCGACGTCGGTCGCGATGGTGGCCAGCCGCGCGGC
This sequence comes from Phycicoccus mangrovi, assembly GCF_018729305.1. Classification (NCBI taxonomy): domain Bacteria; kingdom Bacillati; phylum Actinomycetota; class Actinomycetes; order Micrococcales; family Intrasporangiaceae; genus Phycicoccus; species Phycicoccus mangrovi. The sequence goes on from NZ_JAHHWP010000012.1 coordinate 212,318, forward strand.
CGCGTCGGCGACCCGCTCGGCGTCGGTGACCTCGAGGTCGACGAGGTCGCCGGCGACCTGCGCCTTGAGGTTGTCGCTCGTGTCGGCGGCGACGATGCGGCCGTGATCGATGACGACGATCCGGTCGGAGAGCGCGTCCGCCTCGTCGAGGTAGTGGGTGGTGAGGAAGACGGTGGCGCCGCGCTCGGTGCGCAGGGCGCCGATGTGCTCCCAGAGGTTGGCCCGGGCCTGCGGGTCCAGACCCGTCGTCGGCTCGTCGAGGAAGACGAGGGTGGGGTCGTGGACCAGCCCCATCGCGATGTCCAGGCGTCGGCGCTGACCGCCGGACATCGACCTGGGCTGGCGGTCCCACATGCCCGGCAGGTCGAGCTGCTCGAACAGCTCGTGGCCACGACGGCGCGCGTCGGCCTCCGCCATCCCGTAGAGCATCCCGTGGTCGACGATCTCGTTGCCCGCGCGGGCGAAGCTGCCGGTGGAGCCGCTCTGCGAGACGTACCCGATGCGGCGGCGCACCTCGGTCGGCTCGCTCGTGACGTCGAACCCGGCGACGGTGGCGGTGCCGGCGGTGGGCCGCAGCAGGGTGGTGAGCATCCGCAGGGTCGTGGTCTTGCCCGCCCCGTTCGGCCCGAGGAAGCCGACCACCTCGCCCTCGGCGACGTCGAGGTCGACACCGTCGACGGCGCGCACCTCCGCCGTCCGGCGGCCCTCTCGGGTCCGGAACGTCTGGACGAGCCCGCGTGCGTGGATCATGGGTCCTCCTCGGTCGTGGTCAACGTTGAACACCGAGAGTATTCAACATTGACCAGTAGGGCGGCAACCCCTGACCGGGGCCGCCGTCGCACGGGTGGACCGCAGAGCCGCCGCCGACTCATCGGTCGTCGCGCAGGAGGTGGTCAGCCGCCCCGGATGATCTCCAGGTAGCGCGACCGGTCGGCGACCATCTGCACGCCGGGGTCGTCGGCCGCGGGCGCCCACGACATCTCGTCGCCGCGCAGGTCGAGCTCGCCGGCGCGGAGCCGACCGAGGAGGGTGACCAGCCACTCGCGCTCGGTCGCCGCCAGCCCCACCCAGAGGTCGGCCATGGCGTGGACGTTCGGGGGGATCCGCTCGGGCTCCGGGTAGATGTCGGCCTGGCGCCCGACCTCGGCATCGAGGGCGGCGAGGCGCGCGGTGAAGGCGTCGAGCGCCTCGTCCCGGTCCACGAGGCCGAGCAGCGAGAGCGCCGTGTGGAAGTCCAGCGGGCTCAGCAGGTCGACGGTCTCCGCCGCGGCCCGCCAGAGCCCGGCGAAGGCGTCGCGGCCCTGGGCGGTCGAGGTGTAGACGGCGACCTCCCGGCCGCCGTCGACCAGGTCGTGGCGGTCGAGGTGGCCCATGCGGGTCAGGGTCGCCAGCCCGGAGTAGATGGAGCCGGGGTTGACGTGGGCCCACTCGTCGACCCGCCACGAGAGCAGCTCGCGCCGGATCTGGTAGCCGTTGACCGGCTCGAAGACCATGACGGCACCGAGGAGCAGGAGCCTCGTCGCAGTCGCCGCCATGCCCGCAGTCTAGGGAGGCGGGTCGTGGAGGGACCACGGCCCGGCTCGCCCGCACGACGCGAGGGCGGTGTGGTCGTCGAGCCGTCCGGGTAGGTGCCCGACGTGACGGCGGACCAGGCGCGCGGAGGACGCATCCGCGTCGGGACGTCGGGCTGGACGTACCCGCGCTGGCGGGGCGACTTCTACCCCGGCGGCCTGGTGCAGCGCGAGGAGCTGCGGTACGCCGCCGAGCGGATGGGCGCCCTCGAGGTCAACGGCTCGTTCTACTCCCTGCAACGACCGACGACCTACGCCCACTGGCGGGAGCAGGTCCCCGACGGCGTCGAGCTCGCCGTCAAGGGAGGCCGGTTCGTCACCCACCTCAAGCGCCTGCGCGACGTCGAGGTGCCGCTCGCCAACTTCTTCGCCTCGGGCGTGCTGGCGCTCGGCCCGCACCTCGGCCCGATGCTGTGGCAGCTGCCCGAGCGGCAGGAGTACGACGCCGCGCTCCTGGCCGACTTCTTCGCGCTCCTCCCCCGGACCGTGGCCGACGCGGCCGCGCTGGCCCGGCGGCACGACGCCAAGGTCCCCGAGGACCGCGCCCTGACCCGGGCCCCGCACGGGCTGGCCGCGCGGCGCATCCGGCACGCCCTCGAGTTCCGCAGCGCGACGTTCTGCACCGACGAGGCGGCCGACCTGATGCGCCGCCATGACGTCGCGACGGTGGTCGCGGACACGGCCGGTCGGTGGCCGACGGCCGACGCCGTCACGAGCGACCTCGTGTACGTCCGCCTCCACGGCGACACCGAGCTCTACGCGAGCGGCTACTCCGACGCCGCCCTGGACCGGTGGGCCGAGCGCTGCCGCGGCTGGGCGCAGGACCACGACGTCGTCGTGTTCTTCGACAACGACGCCCGCGGCCACGCGCCCCACGACGCCCTGCGCCTCATCGCCCGCCTCGGCGACCTGCACGTCCCCGTCGTGCGGCGCTCCTGACCGGGAGGCAGCCGTGACGTCGCCCGGGCCTATCCTCGAGGGCATGGCACCCTCCACCGGCCGTGACGTCACGGCCGAGGGCCCGTCGCCGCGCCGGGAGCCCAAGTGGCAGGTGCTGCACCGGGACCTGCTGCGGCGCATCGGGGCGGGCGAGTTCGCCGACGGCTTCCCGGGGGAGCTGGAGCTGACGGAGCGCTACGGCGTCTCGCGGCACACCGTCCGCGAGGCCCTGCGCCGGCTGCGGGAGAGCGGCCTGCTCGACACCCACCGCGGCCGCTCCACCCGGGTGGCGGCGCGCAGCATCGAGCAGCCCCTCGGTGGTCTGTACTCGCTCTTCCGCGTCGTCGAGGAGCAGGGGCTGGAGCAGCGCAGCGAGGTCCTCGACCTCGGCATCCGCACGGACGCCCACGCCGCCCGCGAGCTCGGGCTGGCGCCCGAGGCCCCGCTGTTCCACCTCGAGCGCCTCCGCTACGCCGACGACCTGCCGCTGGCGCACGACCGCGTCTGGCTTCCGGAGGAGGTCGGTCGACCGCTGCTCGACGCGGACTTCGGCCACGCCGCGCTCTACGACGAGCTCGTGCGCCGCGTCGGGGTCCGCCCGAGCGGGGGCCGCGAGCGCATCGCGGCCGTCGTCCCGGACGACGCCCAGCGGCGACTCCTGCAGCTCGGCCCCGGCGTCGCCTGCTTCGCCGTAGAACGGACCGGCACCGTGCTCGGCAGCCAGCCGCTCGAGTACCGGCGCACCCTCGTGCGCGGCGACCGCTACGACCTGCTGACCTCGTGGACCCCGGGCGGCTTCCGGCTGGGCGCGGAGAGCCGCCCCGAGGACCCGGACGCCTGAGGCCTGACGCGCGCCGCCCCCTTCGTCGGCGCCTTCCGCCCTCGGCTGCCCGTCACCCGCGGCATCCCCCCGGGGGCGATCTCGCCATACCCATCTGGGTATAAGATGTACGGACAACTTGGCGAGACCCCGACCGAGAGGAACTTCCACGGATGCCCCCGCGCACGACCCCCGACACCTGCCGGACCGGGTGGGCCCACGGCGCCCCGGCGTCGGGTCGACCCGTCCCCGGGGGTGCGTGAGCATGCCGCTCGTCGCCGCTGCGCTCGGCCTCGCCGTCGGGCTCGTGCTGGGCTCCCTCGGCGGAGGGGGCTCCGTCCTCGCCGTGCCGGCGCTCGTCTACGTGCTCGGCGAGTCACCGCACGAGGCGACCACCGCATCCCTCGTCATCGTCGTGCTCTCGTCGCTGGCCGGGGTCGTCGCCCACGCCCGCGCCGGACGGGTCAAGGTGCGGGCCGGCCTGCTCTTCGGCCTCGCGGGCCTGGCGACGTCGGTCCTCGCCGCCCACTTCTCGGCCGGCCTGCCGGATGCCGTCGTCCTCGTCGGCTTCGCCGTCGTCATGCTCGCCGCAGCCGCCGTCATGTGGCGCTCCGCCGGCGGTCGGCGCGCCGCCGACTCACCCGCCCGGCCGGCGTCCGCCCTGCGCAGCGTGGTCGCGGGAGCAGGGGTCGGTGTGCTCATCGGCGTCTTCGGGGTCGGTGGCGGCTTCCTCGCCGTCCCCGCCCTGGTCGCGGCGGCCGGCTTCACCTTCGCCGACGCGGTCGGCACCTCGCTGCTCGTCATCGCGGTCAACTCCGCGGCCGCGCTCGCGACCCGGGCCACCGGCGCGCACCTCGACTGGGCGGTCATCGCCCCGTTCGCCCTCACGGCGAGCGTCGCCGCCGTCCTCGGGCAGCGCGTGGCCGCCCGGGTCCGCGCCCCCGTCCTGCAGCGCGCCTTCGCCGCACTGCTCGTGCTCCTCGCCGGCTGGGTCCTGCTCGACCAGCTGGTCCTCCACCCGTCCTCCTGACCCCTCTGTCCGGACAACCCGCCGGTCGCGCCGACCGGCCCCGCCCGACCTGACCCCTCCCGAAAGGTCCTCCGATGGTCCACATCCTCCAGATCGAGACGCCGAGCCTCGGCGACCGCAGCTACCTCGCGCACGACGGCGAGCTCGCCGTCGTCGTCGACCCACAGCGCGACATCGACCGCGTGCTGAAGCTCGCCGCCCGCGAGGGCGTCCGCATCACCGACGTCTTCGAGACGCACATCCACAACGACTACGTGACCGGCGGCTTCGCCCTCGCGCAGCAGGTGGGCGCGCGCTACCACGTCAACGCCGACGACACGGTCTCGTTCGAGCGCAACCCGATCCGCGACGGCGACGTCGTCGAGGTCTCCCCGACGATGTCGGTGCGCGCCATCGCCACCCCGGGCCACACCTTCACGCACCTCTCGTACGCCCTCCTCGAGGGCGGCGAGCAGCAGGCGGTGTTCAGCGGCGGGTCGCTCCTCTTCGGGGCCACCGGGCGTCCGGACCTCCTCGGTGCCGAGCACACGCACGCCCTCGTCCACCACCAGTTCGCCTCGGCGCACCGCCTCGCCGACGAGCTGCCCGACAGCGCGCGGGTCCTGCCGACCCACGGCTTCGGCAGCTTCTGCGCCGCGGGGGCCACGAGCGGCGCCGACAGCTCCACCATCGGGGACGAGAAGCGGGTCAACCCCGCCCTCACCCACGACGAGGAGGCCTGGGTGGCCGACATCCTCGCCGGCCTCGAGGAGTACCCGACCTACTACGCCCACATGGGCCCGGCCAACAGTGCCGGCCCCGACGCCCCGGGGCTCGACGCCGCTCCGGCCCGCGCCGACAAGGACGCCGTCGCCCGCGCCCTCGCCGCCGGCGAGTGGGTCGTCGACCTGCGCCACCGCACCGCGTTCGCCCGGGGCCACGTCCCGCGGACCCTGAACATCGGTCTCGACGGCCAGTTCTCGACCTACCTCGGCTGGCTCATGCCCTGGGGCAGCGCGCTCACGCTGCTCGGCGAGTCGCCCGAGCAGGTGGAGGAGGCCCGGCGCGAGCTCGTCCGCATCGGCGTCGACCGGCTCGAGGGCGCGGCCGACGGCGCGCCCGAGGACTGGACGGACGAGCCCCTGGCCTCGACGCCGCGGGCCACCTTCGCCGACCTCGCCCAGGTCCGCCACCACCGCGAGGTGTCCGTCCTCGACGTGCGCCGGAACTCCGAGCACGCCGCAGCCCACGTCGAGGGCGCCACGAGCATCCCGCTGCACGAGCTGCCGACCCGACTCGACGAGGTCCCCGACGGCGAGGTGTGGGTGCACTGCGCCGGTGGCTACCGCGCCTCCATCGCCGCCTCCCTGCTCGCGGCCGCCGGGACGCACGTCGTGCTCGTCGACGACTCGTTCGACGAGCACGCGCGCAGCGCCGGCCTACCCGTCGTCTGACACCGGCCGACGACCGATCTCCCCTCTGTCCGCACCACCTCCTCCGTCCCGACCGGCCGACGCCCCGCGGCGCCGGACGGTCACCCCTGCCCGGAAGGCCCCCCTCCCGTGACCTCTGCCGACACCACCCGACACCCCGCCGCCGTCGACGCCCCCACCCTGCGTGACTGGATGGACACCCCCGACCGCCCGCGCGTCCTCGACGTCCGGACCGCCGGGGAGTTCACGACGGCGCACGTGCCCGGCTCGTACAACGTCCCCCTCGACCTGCTGACCGAGCACCGCGACGAGCTCGCCGCCCACCTCGCCGAGGACGTCGTGCTGGTCTGCCGGTCCGGTGCCCGCGCCGGCCAGGCCGAGCAGGTGCTCGCCGAGGCCGCCGCCGACCTGCCGAACCTCCACGTGCTCACCGGCGGGGTCGTCGCCTGGGAGGCCGCCGGCGCGCCGCTCGTCCGTGGCGAGGAGCGCTGGGAGCTCGAGCGGCAGGTCCGCCTCGTCGCCGGCAGCATCGTCCTGCTCTCGGTCCTCGCCTCCCTCGTCGTCCCCGGGGCGGTGTGGGTCGCCGGGGCGGTCGGCGCAGGCCTGGCCGGCGCCGCCCTGACGAACACCTGCGCCATGGGGATGGCCCTCTCCCGGCTGCCGTACAACCGGCGCAACGCCCCGTCCCTCGAGCAGGTGCTCGCCGACCTGCGCAGCCCGGCCTCCCGGGGGCGCTGACCATGCCCTGACGCTTCCGTGACGCCGCGGTGGCGCCATCCCTCTTGCGGATGACGTCATCGTGGTGTCATAGTGGCGTCATGGACCTCACGCCCTACGTCGCCCGCCTCCAGCGCGACCTCGTCGTCGCGGCCCGGGCCGGGGGACCCGAGGCGGCCGAGCTCGCCGAGCTCGTCGCCGGCACCCTCGAGCCGTCCGCCCGGATGCTCCTCCTCGACGCCGTCGTCGAGGCCGCCGCCGAGGTGAGCGAGCGGCTGGCCCCGGGCTCGGTCGACGTCCGGATGCGGGGGCGCGACCTCGACCTCGTCGTCTCCACCGCCGTGCCCGACGTCGCACCGGCCCCGACCCCCGCCCCGGCCGCCGTCGAGACGGACGACGACGAGGCCGGCGGCACCGCCCGCCTGAGCCTGCGCCTGCCCGAGCGCCTCAAGCCACGCGTCGAGGAGGCGGCCGAGGCCGCCGGGATGTCCGTCAACGCCTGGCTCGTCCGCACGGTGGCCGCCGCGGTCGCCGACCCCTCCTCCTCGCCGACTTCGAGCCATCAGGTGCCGCCGGTGAGGACCGGCCAGCGCCACACCGGCTGGGTGCGCTAGCCCCCGCCATCGCGCCGGGGACCCACGCCCGGCTCCGCCAGAACCCCACAGCCACAGCCCGACCCGCCACGGGAGGATCCGCCATGCCCACGTTCAGCACCCCAGGACCGGTCACGCTCCACGTCGACGTGTCCGGCGCCGACCTCACCGTCCGGGCGTCCGCCACGGACGAGACCGTCGTCGACGTCCGGCCGCACAACCCCGGGCGCCAGGGCGACGTCGACCACGCCGCCGCCGTGCTCGTCGAGCACACGGACGGCCGCGTCGTCGTCCGGTCGCCACGCTCCGTGGCCGGCCGCCTCCGGGCCATGGTCGGCACCGGCGACCGCGCCGACATCGTCGTCGGGCTGCCGGAGGGCTCCGGCCTCGAGGTCCGCGGCTGGGGCGGCGTCCGCGCGACGGGGACCCTCGGGACGGTCGACGTCGACACCTCGATGGGCGACATCACGCTGGAGCACACCGGCGCCCTCCGCGGCCGCACGTCGATGGGCGACGTCCGCGTCGGCACGGCGCAGGGCCGGGTCGAGCTGCGCACGTCGGCGGGGAGCATCCGCGTCGAGGACGCCGGCGACGAGACGACCGCGCGGACGGCCGCCGGTGACGTCACCGTCGGCACCGGGCGCGGGCCGCTGCACCTCTCGACGACCGCCGGCGACGTCCGCGTCGAGCGGGCGGACCGCGGCATCACCGCCAAGGCCTCGGCCGGCGACGTCCGCGTCGCGGCCGTCCGCGGCGGCACGGTGAGCGTCGACAGCGCCTACGGGCGGGTCGAGGTCGGTGTCGCCGACGGCGTCGCCACGTGGCTCGACGTCGAGGCCCGCCACGGCACCGTCCGCAGCGACCTCGAGGCGAGCGGCCCTCCGGCCGAGGACGAGCCGACCGTCGAGGTCCGGGTGCGCGCCGGCTACGGCGACGTCGTCCTGCGGCGCGCCTGACCGCCCACCACCCACGCCCTGCCCACCACCCGGAACCGCTCGAGAGGACCAACATGACCAGCACCCCGGCAGTCGAGATCCGCGGCCTGCACAAGTCCTTCGGGGACCACGTCGTCCTCGCCGGTGCCGACCTCACGGTCGCGCCCGGGACCGTCCACGCGCTCCTCGGCCCCAACGGCGCCGGCAAGACGACGACGGTCAACATCCTCACGACCCTCGTCGCGCCGGACGCCGGCACGGTGGCGGTCCTCGGCCACGACGTCGCGCGCGAGCCTCGGCTCGTCCGGGCCTGCATCGGGCTCACCGGGCAGTTCGCCGCGGTCGACGACCTCCTGACCGCCCGGGAGAACCTCGTCCTCGTCGGCCGGCTGCACCACCTGCCCGCCGCCGAGGTGCGTCGACGTTCCGCCGAGCTGCTCGAGCGCTTCGGGCTGGCCGACGTCGCCGACCGCCGGCCGTCCACGTTCTCCGGCGGGATGCGCCGCCGCCTCGACCTCGCGATGGGGCTCGTCGGGCGGCCCAGCATCCTCGTCCTCGACGAGCCGACCACCGGCCTCGACCCCCGCAGCCGACGGTCCACCTGGGACGTCGTGCGCGAGCTCGTGGCCGAGGGCGTCACCGTCCTGCTGACCACGCAGTACCTCGAGGAGGCCGACCAGCTCGCCGACCACGTCTCGCTCCTCGACGGCGGGCGGGTCGTCGCCGACGGCACCCCGGCCGAGCTCAAGCGCCGCGTCCCCGGCGCCCACGTGCGCCTCACCGTGGCCGACCACGCCGCCCTCGACGCCGCGCGGCGAGCGGTGGGCGGCGAGCCCGACCCTGACGCGCTGACCCTCGACGTGCCGGGCTCCGGCGACGTCGCCGTCCTGCGCACGCTCCTCGACCGGCTCGACGACGCGCAGGTCCGGGTCGACGACCTCACCATCCGCACCCCCGACCTCGACGACGTCTTCCTGGCCCTCACCGGGCGCCCCACCCCCGCCGACCCGGCCGAGGAGGCCCTGCGATGAGCACCGTCAGCACCCCCGTCCCCACCCGCTCGCACCCGGTCGCCGACGCGATGACCATGCTCGGGCGGCAGCTGCGCCACGCCCGCCGCTACCCGGAGCTGACGGTCATCGTCCTGCTCGTGCCCGTCGTCCTGCTCGTCCTCTTCGTCCTCGTCTTCGGGGGCACACTCGGCGCGGGCCTCGGGCCGGTCGCCGGCGGCGGGCGCGGGACCTACGCCGACTACGTCCTGCCCGGCATACTCGTGATGACCGTCGCGTCGATCGCGCAGGGCACGTCCACGACGATGGCGATGGACACCACGCAGGGCATCATCGACCGGTTCCGGACGCTGTCGATCTCCCCCGGCGCCGTACTCTCCGGGCACGTGCTCGCCGCGACCATCCAGTCCGTGGCCTCGATGGCCGTCGTCACCGGCGTCGGGCTGACCGTCGGGTTCCGGCCCCGGGCGTCGCTCACCGACTGGCTGCTCGTCCTCGCCCTCCTCACGGGGCTCTCCCTCGCCGTGTCGTGGTTGTCGGTGGCGCTCGGGCTCGCCTCCCGCACCGTCGAGAGCGCGAGCAACTACCCGATGCCGCTCGTCCTCCTGCCCTTCCTCGGCAGCGGGTTCGTGCCGACGGAGTCGATGCCGGCCGGCCTCGCCTGGTTCGCCGAGCACCAGCCGTTCACGCCCGTCATGGACGCCCTGCGCGGCCTGCTCCTCGGCACCGGGGTGACGGCCGGGACCGCGTGGCTCGCCGCCGGCTGGTGCGTCGTCATGGCGGTCGCGGGCTGGTGGCTGGCCCGTCGGCTCTACGCCCGCCCGCGCCGGGCCTGAGCGCCGCGCGGGGCCGGCCGCGGGGGTGCGTGCGGAGCGGCGCCGCGCGCGACACGACCGCAAACCCGGGGCGACGCCGCCGCTCGCTCGCTACCGTGGGCCCGGGGTCGATGTCCGGGTCACCCCTGATGTGCGGGCAGGGGGAGGCACGCCACCGTGGTGACCATGACGAGGATGTGGGGTCCGGGGCTGCGGCTGGCCCTCGGGACGGCGGCCGCCGTCGTCGTGCTCGCGGTCGCGCTGCCGCGGGTGGCGGGGACGTCGTGGCAGCCCATCGCCCAGGCCCTGACCCATCCGAGCCCGCTGCAGCTGGGGCTCCTCACCGTCCTGTGGCTGGCCGGCCTCTGGGTGCACACCCCGTCGCTCACGGCGGCGCTGCCGGGCCTCAGCCACCGCCGGGCGCTCCTGCTCAACCTGTCCGGCTCGTGCGTCTCGAACCTCCTGCCGCTCGGCGGCGCCGCGGGCACGGTCGTCAACTGGCGGATGGCCCGGGGCTGGGGTTTCGGCTCCGCCGCCTTCGGACGCTGGGCGCTGGTGACCAACCTCGCGGACACCGCGGTCAAGCTGCTCCTGCCGGGGGTCGTGCTCTGCTGGTTCGCCCTGTCGGGCGACCGCGGCACCGCGCGCCTGGCGGTCCCGGGGGCGCTCGGCCTGCTTCTGCTCCTCGTCCTCCTCACCGGGGTCGTCCTCGTCGGGCGTGACGACCGCACCGTGCGGAGGGCCGGGCGCGCGCTCGACCGCCTCGCCGCCCGCCACCGCCGGGTGCCCGCGGCCCCGGAGGGCTGGGGCGAGCGGGGAGCCCGCTTCCGCGCCGAGAGCGCGGACCTCGTGCGGCGCGGCTGGGCGCGGATGCTCGGGGCGAAGGTCCTCTACGCGCTCTTCCAGGCCCTCCTGCTGTGGGCGTGCCTCGTCGTCGTCGGCGCGCCGTCGGCGCCGTTGCTCGTCGCGTCGGCCTTCGTCGTCGAGCGCCTGCTGTCGATGCTCGTCATCACGCCGGGCGCGACGGGGGTCGTCGAGGTCGGGATGGCCGGGGCCCTCACCGCGCTCGGCACCCCTGCCGCGCCGGCCGCCGCCGGGGTGCTGCTCTACCGCGCCTTCGTCGTCGGGATGGAGGTGCCGGTCGGCGGCCTCGCGCTCGGCGGGTGGTGGCTCGCGCACCGCCGCGCGGGTCGACGCGTCCACGGTGCGGTCGGCGTGCACCCGGCGCCGGCCGCGGAGGTGGTCGGGGCGCATGATGCGGTGAGCATCCCGACCGAAGGAGCACCTCGATGGAGTACACCCGCCTCGGCAGCACCGGGCTCACCGTCAGCCGGCTAGCGCTCGGCTGCATGAGCTACGCCGACGGCTCGCGCGGCTACCACCCGTGGGCTCTCGACGAGGAGGCGTCCGGAGCGTTCTTCCGGCAGGCCGTCGAGCTCGGCATCACGTTCTGGGACACCGCGAACGTCTACAGCGCGGGGACGTCCGAGGAGTTCGTGGGGCGGGCGATCCGGACCTACAGCCGGCGCGAGGACATCGTGCTCGCCACCAAGGTGCACGGCCGGATGCACGACGGTCCCGGCGGGAGCGGCCTCTCCCGCAAGGCGATCCTCGAGCAGGTCGACGCCTCGCTGCGTCGGCTGCAGACCGACCACGTCGACCTCTACCAGATCCACCGCTTCGACCCCGAGGTCCCCGTCGAGGAGACGATGGAGGCCCTCCACGACGTCGTGCGCGCCGGCAAGGCGAGGTACATCGGGGCGTCGTCGATGTGGGCCTGGCAGCTCGCGACGATGCAGCACGCTGCCGACCTGGGCGGGTGGACCCGCTTCGTGACGATGCAGGACCAGTACAGCCTCCTCATGCGCGAGGAGGAGCAGGAGATGTTCCCCCTGCTCGAGCACCAGGGGCTCGGCGCGCTGCCGTGGAGCCCGCTGGCGCGCGGGCGGCTCGCGCGGCCGTGGGGCGAGCAGACCGGGCGGTCGGACACCGACGAGTTCGGCAAGCGCCTCTACCAGGACGGCGACGGCGAGATCGTCGGCGCGGTCGAGGCCGTGGCGCGCGAGCGCGGGGTGGCGATGTCGACCGTCGCGCTGGCGTGGGTGCTGCGCAACCCGGTCGTCACCGCCCCGATCGTCGGCGCCACCAAGCCGCACCACCTGCCGGACGCCGTCGCCGCGCTCGACCTCGAGCTGACGGACGACGAGGTGGCCGCTCTCGAGCGTGCCTACACGCCGCGGCGGCCGACGGGCTTCTGACCGCCGTCCCCGGTCAGGCCTCGGGTCGGGTTGCCGCGCAGGCCTCCTGGATGCGCGCCACGACCATCCGCATCGTCAGCCGGGCGCGCACCGGGTCGCCGGTGAGGAAGTAGTGGTCGGCGCCCGGCGTCACGTCGTGCAGCACGTCGACGCCGGCGGCGCGCAGCCGGGCGGCGTACCGGTCGCCGTCCGGTCGCAGGGCGTCGCGCTCGCCGGTCAGGACGACGGTCGGCGGCAGGCCCGCCAGGTCGGGCGCGAGCAGCGGTGAGGCGTAGGGCTCCCCGCGGCGTTCGACGTCCGGGAAGTAGACGCGGCGGACGAGGCGACGCAGGGCCGGGTCGACCATCCCCGGGCGGTCCTCGACCTCGGAGGCGAGGTCGAGCGCGGGGACGCCGAGGACCTGGAGGACCGGCGCGCACGACCCCGTGTCGCGCGCCATGAGGCAGACCGCGGCCGCCACCTGTCCGCCGGCGCTGAACCCGCTGACGACGAGGCGCGTTCCGTCGAGGCCGTGCTCGTGCCCCGCCGCCGCGAGGTGGGCGACGACGTCGTGCCCCTCCTCCTGGCCGACGGGGTAGCGCGCCTGCGGGCCGACGGACCAGTCGACGTTCGCCACCGCGACACCGGCGGTCGCGGCGAGGTAGCGGCACCACCAGTCGTCCATCTCCGGGTAGCGCATGACGAAGGCACCGCCGTGGAAGTGGACGACGACCGGGGGCGCCTCGACACCGGGCGGGCGGTACAGGTCGACCCGCACCGGCCCGTGGCGCGTCGGCAGGCGCAGGCGCTGCGGCGCCGGCAGGTCGCTGCCCGCGAACCGCAGCGGCTCGCCGTAACGCACGGTGAACCGCGCCGAGACCTGCATCGCGAGCGCGCGGACGTCGTCGAGGAGGGTCACGCCGCGTGGTTCGTCGCGTGCGGTCCACGCGGATGGCCGTGCGGTCAGGCCTCGCGCGGGCCCAGCTCGTCGAGGACCGCGCGCACGCCGGCCGCGACGACGCCCGCGTCGGTCGTCACCGCGAGGAACCCGATGCCGTGCGCCCGCAGCCGGCGGGCCACCGCCGGGCTGCCCGCGAAGGCGCCGACAAGGATCCCCTGCCGGTCGGCGGCCGCGACGACCCGGGCGAGGGGGCCCTCGGGGGAGACGTCGTCGAGGAGCGCGTCGACGGTCGTGCCGAGCGCGAGCGCGAGGTCGAGCGGGCCGACGAAGAGGCCGTCGACGCCGGGGGTCGCCGCGATCTGCTCGACCTCGTCGAGGGCGCCGACGGTCTCGACCATCGCCCAGCAGCGCACGACCTCGTTCGCGGTGGCGGTGTCCGGCGCGTCGACCCCCCACATCGGGGACCACGGGCCCCAGCTGCGGTCCCCGAGGGGCGGGTAGCGGGAGGCGAGGGCCGCGCGCTCGGCGTCGCCGGCGCCGGTAACCGACGGCACGACCACCCCGTGGGCCCCGGCGTCGAGAGCGGCTCCGATCCAGGCGGGGTCGACGGCGGGGACGCGGACGAGGAACGGGTGGTGGGCCGAGGTCAGCGCGCGGCCGGCGGCGTGGAGGGCGGCGCGGTCGAGGGCGCCGTGCTGCGCGTCGAGGGCAACCCAGTCGACGCCGCTGCCCGCGAGACGCAGGAGCAGATCGACGTCGGCCGTCATCGTCCAGATGCCCCGGGAGTCCTCCATCCCGGCATCGTGCCAGCCGGGTGGCTGCCCGGTGCGGCGGCGAGCCGGTCTACCGGCGGCCGGCCGGGCGCCGGGGACGAGGGGGAGGACGGCCGAGGATCCACAGGCGGGACGCCGGGAGGCGAGCCGCACGTCGGCTGAGGACGACGGCGCCAGGAGAAGGGGGTCCGCCCGTCGCTGTCGTTCGCTCCCGTCGACGACGCAACCATGACGAGCGGTCGGAAGCATGTCGCAGGAAAGCAACCGCCCGCTCGTCCCGGTTGCTCCAGCAGGTGACGCACGCGCGACCGCTCGTCCTGGTTGCTCCAGCAGGTGACGCACGTGCGACCGCTCGTCCTGGTTGCTCCAGGGGTGGAAGCGAACAACAGCGGCCGACAGAGCACTTCTCCCTCGCCCGCGCCGCCGCCCGCCGACGGTCCTCGGGACGTCCGCGACCCCGCCGCCGGCCACCCCCGACCCGTTCCACGTGACGTCCCTCCCAGCCGGCCGCCGGCCTGCCCGCCCGGTGGGACGATCGAGGAGGCGGGGGTGCGCGCCCCGGCGGCGCGGCTCTCCGACGCCGCCGCCGGTAGGAGCACCACGATGTCCGCAGCCCTCGCCCGGTCGTCCCCGCCGCGAGCCGGGACCCGTTCCCTCCCACCTCGCGCGGTCTCCGCCGCCGCCGCCGTCATCGGGCTGGCCCTCCTCTACCTCGTCGAGGTCCGGCCGGGCTGGCGCACCCTCACCCTGCTCACCCCGGCCGCCGAACAGCTCGTGCCCTGGGTCGTCGGCGCCCTGTGGACGGGGGTCGTGCTCGAGACCGTCGCCCTGGTCGTCCGGACCCGGTGGTGGCGGGCCGTCGCCGACCTCACGTCCTCCGCCGTCGGCCTCGCCGCGGCAGTCGCCGCCTGGGACCTCTTCCCGGTCGCGGTGTCCGGCCCCGGGCGCGTGCTCCTGCGGGCCGTCCTCGTGGTGGCGATCGTCGGCGGGGTGGCGGGCGTCGTCTCGTCGCTCGTGCGCATCCTCGGCGGCAGCCCACCCGACCCGGACGCTCGCCGTCGGCGCCGCCGCTGACGGCGCGGCGCCCGAGCCGACCGTCGACGCGACGGTCGGCTCAGTACCCCCCGAGGGCGCGCACCGCGGCGAGGGTATCGACCTCGTCGACCGGCTTGTCGTCGCGGTAGCGCAGGACGCGGGCGAACCGCAGCGCGACGCCGCCCGGGTAGCGGGTCGAGCGCTGCACGCCGTCGAGGGCGATCTCGACGACCTGCTCGGGGCGGACCGTCACGACGTACCCGTCGCTCGGCCCGTCGGCGAGCTCGGTGAACCGCTCGGTCTGCCAGCGCAGCATCTCGTCGGTCATCCCCTTGAACGTCTTGCCGACCATGACGAGCTCGCCGGTCCCGGCATCGCGGGCCCCGAGGTGGATGTTGGACAGCCAGCCGCGCCGGCGGCCGGAGCCCCGCTCGACGGCGAGCACCACGAGGTCGAGCGTGTGCGTCGGCTTCACCTTGACCCAGCCGCTCCCCCGACGCCCCGCGGCGTACGGCGCGGCGGCGTCCTTGACGACGACCCCCTCGTGGCCGTCGGCGACCAGCCGCCCGAAGAAGGCCGCGGTCTCGGCGGGGTCGGCCGTCACGAGCCGGGGCACGAGCAGGTGGGGGGCCAGCGTGGCGAGCACCTCGTGCCGCTCGCGGGCCGGCGCGTCGACGAGGTCGCGACCGTCGGCGTGCAGCACGTCGAAGAGAAACGTCGTCAGCGGCACCTCGGCCCGCAGCCGCTCGACGTCGGCCGAGCTCGCGGTGCGCGCCCCGGTCACCTGGAACGGCGCCGGCCGACCGTCCTCACCGAGGACGATGGCCTCGCCGTCGAGCACGAGGTCGCCGCCGGGGAGGGCCGCGACCGCCTCGACGACCTCGGGCAGCCGCTCGGTGATCTCGTCGAGGCTGCGGGTGAAGACCGTGACCTCGCCGTCGCGCCGGTGCACCTGGACGCGGATGCCGTCGAGCTTGCCGTCGACGAGCAGCTCGGCCCCGCCGAAGCCCTCGACCGCCTCGTCCGTCGTCTTGGCCGACCCGGCGAGCATCGGGCGCAGCGGCCGCCCCACGACGAGCCCGACCTCCTCGAGGGCCGGCCGGCCGCCGGTGGCGGCGATGCCGGCGACCTCGTGGGTCGAGCCGGCGAGCATGACCGCCCGGCGCACCACGGCGTCGGGCACCTCGAAGGCCCGGGCCAGGGCGGCGAGCACGACGCCGTCCAGCGCGCCCTGACGCAGGTTGCCGGTCATGAGGTCGCGCAGGAACCGCTGCTCGTCGGCGGTCGCCCGGCCGAGGAGCCCGCCCAGCTCGGCCCGGCGGGACGCCGTGGACCCGGCCCCGGCCGTGGCGGCGAGCCGGTCGAACGCGGCGTCGACCTCGGCGACGGTCAGCGTCGGGTCACCGGCCGGCTCGGGCAGCCGGGAGAGCGAGCGGTGGCCGATGCCCAGCCGGCGCTGCGGCAGCACCCCGGAGAGGAACGCGACGACGGTGCCGACCTCGGCGGCGTCGGCACGGGCGAGGAGCGTGGCGATGGCCTCGGTCTTCGCGGTGCGCGAGCGCGTGGCCGCGACCTCCTGCGACGTGGCGACGAGCTCGGCCAGCGTGACGTCCATCCGGTCATCCTGCCCGCCGCCACCGACAGGGAGGGCGTCAGCGCGCGAGGCGCATCGGCACGTGCGGGATGCCGTCCTCGACGAACTCGGCACCGTCGCGTGCGAACCCGAGCCCGGCGTACCAGTGCTCGAGGTGGCTCTGGGCATCGAGGACGACCGGGCCGCGGGTCGCCGCGAGCACGGCGAGCACCAGCTCGCGCGCCACCCCGGCCCCGCGGGCCGACGCCGCCGTCGCCACACGCCCGATGCGCAGCACCCCGCCCCCGTCGTCGAGCACCCGCAGC
Organism: Phycicoccus mangrovi; assembly: GCF_018729305.1. Taxonomy (NCBI): domain Bacteria; kingdom Bacillati; phylum Actinomycetota; class Actinomycetes; order Micrococcales; family Intrasporangiaceae; genus Phycicoccus; species Phycicoccus mangrovi. The sequence continues at coordinate 229,005 of NZ_JAHHWP010000012.1, forward strand.
GTCGCGACGACCTCACCGGACCCCGACTCGGACCACCACTGCACGGCCCCGGGCTCCAGGTCGCGGCCGTCGAGGTCGGGGTAGAGGCACTCCTGCTCGAGGACGAAGACGTCCTGCCGCAGGCGCATCAGCGCGTAGAGCACCTCGGCGGGCAGGTCACGGGTCGGGGCGGAGCGGACGACGGGCACGCCGTCCACCCTAGGGACCCCACGACGCGTGGCCGGACCGCAGCCGGGACGGACGGGCCCCGCTCAGACCGCCAGGCGGTACCCGATGCCGGGCTCCGTGACGATGTACCGCGGCGCCGACGGGTCCGCCTCGAGCTTGCGGCGCAGCTGGTTGCCGTACACACGCAGGTAGTTGGACTCGCGCCCGTACCCCGGCCCCCAGACCGCCCGCAGCAGGTCGGCCTGGGTGACGACGCGGCCGCGGTGGCGCGCGAGCTCGGCGAGCAGCCGCCACTCGGTCGGGGTGAGGTGCACGGGAGCGCCGTCGCGCGTCGCCGCCAGCGTCGCGAAGTCGAGCGTGAACGCGTCCGTGACGACCGGTCCGACCGCGGCCAGCCCCTCGTCCTCACCGCCGCGCCGCAGCGCCGAGCGCACCCGGGCCATCAGCTCGTCCATCCCGAAGGGCTTGGTGACGTAGTCGTCGGCGCCCTCGTCGAGCGCCTCGACCTTGTCGTCGGACTGGTGGCGCGCCGAGAGCACGACGACGGGGACGCGGGAGCGGGCGCGAATGCGCCGCAGCACCTCGACGCCGTCGAGGTCCGGCAGCCCGAGGTCGAGCACGACGAGGTCCGGCGGGGCGTCGGCGACGGTCGTCAGCGCGTCGTGGGCCGTACCGACCTCCTCGACCTCGTAGCCGCGGGCCCGCAGGTTGATGCGCAGCGTGCGGCGCAGCGTGGGGTCGTCGTCGACGACGAGCACGCGCTGGCTCATCCGCTCTCCTCCTCGCTCGGCAGGTCGACGACCATCGTCAGGCCGCCACCGGGGGTGTCCTCGGCGGTCACCCTGCCACCCATCGCCTCGGCGAGCCCGCGGGCCACGGCGAGGCCGAGCCCGACGCCGTCCCCACCCGGTGCGTCGCCGTGCCGCTGGAAGGGCAGGAAGATGCGGTCGCGGTCGCCCTCCGGCACCCCGGGACCGGTGTCGACGACCCGGACGTGCACCCGCCCGCCGAGCGCGCTCGTCGTGACCCGCACACAGCCGGGTGCGGGCTGGTGGCGCAGGGCGTTCTCGACGACGTTGCCGAGCACCCGGTCGAGCAGCCCGGCGTCGCTGTGCACGACGCGCGCCGCGGGGTCGAGATGCCACTGCACCCGCTCCGGCTCGGCGACGGCGGCGACGACCCCGGGCACGACCTCGCCGAGGTCGACGGCCCGCGGGTGGGCGACGAGCGCGCCGGCCTGCAGGCGCGACATGTCGAGGAGGTTGCCGATGAGGGCGTCGAGCCGGTCGGCCGAGTCCTCGATGGCGGCCTCGAGCTCGGCCTCGTCCTCGGGGCTGAAGGTCACCTCGCTCGAGCGCAGGCTGCCGATGGCCGCCTTGATGCCCGCGAGCGGGGTGCGCAGGTCGTGCGAGACGGCCGAGAGCAGCGCCGTCCGGGCCGAGTTGTCGCGGGCCAGGGCCGCGGCCTCGCCGGCCGACGCCTGGAGCGAGCGCCGCTGGAGGATGGCCCCCGCGTGCGCCGCGAAGGCCGCCAGCAGCCGCTGGCGTCCGGCGGGGACGGCGGCGCCGACGAGGACGAGGTCGTGCGCGTCGTCGGCCTCGGCGCGGGGCAGCCCCTCCCGGCGCAGGTCGTCGGGCGTGAGCGAGGCGTCGGTGGCCGCCACGACCTCGGAGCCCGACCGGCCACGGTGGACGACGGCCGCGGCCTCGGCCCCGAACATCTCGACCGCCCGGGTCAGCAGCAGCGCGAGCTGGTCGGTCGAGCCGAGCAGGGTGTGGCTGAGCTCGGCCAGCGCGGACGCCTCGGCCTGCGCGCGCAGGGCGCGGTCGGCCCGCCGGGCGCTGCGGTGGACGACCCAGGCGACGGCCGCCGACACGAGGACGAAGACGAGCAGCGCGACGGCGTTCTGCGGCTGCGAGATGGTCAGGCCCCCGGTCGGCGGCGTGAAGAACCAGTTGAGGAAGAGCGACGACGTCAGGGCCCCCACGAGCGCCGGTCCCATGCCGCCCAGGAGCGCCGTCAGGACGCTGAGCAGGAGGAAGAGCGGGACGGTGAGTGGCAGGTCGGGGTCCTCCGGCAGCCCGACGAGCGCCTCGGTGAGGACGAAGGGGCCGACCACGGCGAGGGCGTACCCCAGCCGCACGCGACGCTTCGGCAGCGCCGCCCGCGAGACGCGGCGCCCCTTGCCGTGTGCGAAGCGGTGCGTGACGACGTGCACGTCGATGTCGCCGGAGCGGGTGATGACCTCCTCGGTCGTGCTGGGGGACAGCAGGGTCCGCCAGCGTGCGCGCCGCGAGGAGCCGATGACGACCTGGCTCGCGTTGACCCCGCGGGCGAAGTCGAGCACGGCCTCGGGCAGGTCGTCGCCGGTCACCGTGTGGAAGGAGCCACCGAGCTCGTCCGTCAGGCGCCGCTGCGTCACGAGGTCGGGCAGCGTCGGCCCGGCGAGGCCGTCCGAACGCGCGACGTGGACGGCCAGCAGCTCACCACCCGCGCCACGGGCCGCGATGCGCGCCGCCCGGCGCAGGAGCACCTCGCCCTCCGGTCCGCCGGACACGGCGACGACCACCCGCTCGCGCGTCGGCCACGTCGCGTCGATGCCGTGGTCGGCGCGGTAGCGGCCGATGCCCTCGTCGACGCGGTCGGCGAGCCAGAGCAGGGCGAGCTCGCGCAGCGCCGAGAGGTTGCCGACCCGGAAGTAGTTGGCCAGCGCGGCATCGACCTTCTCGGGGGCGTAGACGTTGCCGTGCGCCATCCGGCGGCGCAGCGCCTCGGGCGACATGTCGACGAGCTCGATCTGGTCCGCGGCCCGCACGACGGCGTCCGGCACGGTCTCGCGCTGGACGACGCCGGTGATCGCCGTGACGGCGTCGTTCAGCGACTCCAGGTGCTGGACGTTGACCGTCGAGACGACGTCGATGCCGGCCTCGAGCAGCTCCTCGATGTCCTGCCAGCGCTTCTCGTTCCGCGATCCGGGCGCGTTGGTGTGCGCGAGCTCGTCGACGAGGGCGACCTGCGGCCGACGCGCCAGCAGGCGGTCGAGGTCCATCTCGTCGAGGGTCGCCCCGCGGTGGCCGACCCGCGCGCGGGGAACCAGCTCGAGGCCTTCGAGCAGCGCCCGGGTGTGCGCCCGCTCGTGGGTCTCGACGAGGCCGACGACGACGTCGGTGCCGCGGTCGAGCCGCCGGTGCCCCTCGTCGAGCATGGCGACGGTCTTGCCGACGCCCGGGGCCGCCCCGAGGTAGATGCGCAGCCGACCGCGTGCCATGACGCCATTCTCACCCGCGGCCGAGGGCGGCGAGCGCGACGTTGAGCTCGAGGACGTTGACGCGCTCCTGCCCGAGGACCCCGCCGAGCGGTGCGGGGCGCACGTGGTCGGCGACCAGGCGCAGCACCTGGGACACGTCCAGGCCGCGGGCGGCCGCCACGCGCGGCGCCTGCCAGCGGGCGTAGGCCGGTGAGACGTCGGGGTCGAGGCCGCTGGCGGACGCGGTCAGGGCGTCGGCGGGGATGTCCTGCGGCGCAGCGGGGTTGGCGGCGCGCAGGGCCTGCTCGCGCTCGGCGACCGCGGTCGCGAGGTCGGGGTTCGACGGGCCGAGGTTGGAGCCACCGCTCGTCTCGCCGGAGGCGTCGGAGGCCGAGGGACGGCCCTGGAACCACTCGGCGCCGCTCGGCGGCTGGCCGAGGAGGGCCGAGCCGACCTCGCGGCCGCCGACCTCCACCGGCTGGCCGGCCGCGCGGTCGGGGACGAGGAGCCCCACAGTGAGGATCGCGGCCGGGTAGAGGACGCCGCAGAGGACGGTGAGGACGAGCAGCGCCTTGAGCGCCGCGGACAGCTGACGGGTCATGGTGGTCACCTCAGAGACCGGGGACGAGCGAGACGACGAGGTCGATGAGCTTGATGCCGACGAACGGCACGACCACCCCACCGAGCCCGAACACGAGCAGGTTGCGGCGCAGCATCGCGTGCGCCGACAGGGCGCGGTAACGGACGCCCTTGAGCGCCAGTGGGATCAGCGCGACGATGACGAGCGCGTTGAAGATGACGGCGCTGAGCATTGCCGACTCCGGGCTGGAGAGGCCCATGACGTTGAGCGCCTGGAGGCCGGGGAAGATGCCGACGAACATCGCGGGGATGATCGCGAAGTACTTCGCGACGTCGTTGGCGATCGAGAACGTCGTCAGGGCGCCGCGGGTGATGAGCAGCTGCTTACCGATGGCGACGACGTCGATGAGCTTCGTCGGGTCGGAGTCGAGGTCGACCATGTTGCCGGCCTCCTTCGCGGCCGACGTGCCGGTGTTCATCGCGACGCCGACGTCGGCCTGCGCGAGCGCCGGCGCGTCGTTGGTGCCGTCACCGGTCATCGCGACGAGGCGTCCGCCGGCCTGCTCCTTCTTGATGAGCGCCATCTTGTCCTCGGGCGTCGCCTCGGCGAGGTAGTCGTCGACGCCGGCCTCCTCGGCGATCGCCTTGGCGGTCAGCGGGTTGTCGCCGGTGATCATCACCGTGCGGATGCCCATCGCCCGCAGCTGCTCGAAGCGCTCGCGCATCCCGGGCTTGACGACGTCCTTGAGGTGGACGACGCCGACGACGGTGGGCGCCCCGCCCGGCGCGGCCTCGGCGACGACGAGCGGCGTGCCGCCGGACCCGCTGATGGCGTCGACGTGCATCTCGAGGTCGCCGCCGACCGTGCCACCGTTCTCGCGGACCCAGGCGGTGACGGCGCTCCCGGCGCCCTTGCGGACCCGCGTGCCGTCGGGCAGGTCGACGCCCGACATCCGCGTCGTCGCGCTGAACTCGACGACCTCGGCGCCGGCCCGGCGCAGGGCCACGACGTCGCCGAGCGCGTCGGCGTCGACGCCGTCCTCGACGGTGTACTCGACGATCGACCGGCCCTCGGGCGTCTCGTCGGCGAGCGAGGAGAGGTACGCCGTGCGGGCGAGGTCGGCCCGCGAGGCGCCGCCGACGGGCACGAGCTCGCTGGCGCGCCGGTTGCCGAAGGTGATGGTGCCGGTCTTGTCGAGCAGCAGGGTGCTGACGTCGCCGGCCGCCTCGACGGCGCGGCCGGACATCGCGAGGACGTTGCGCTGCACGAGCCGGTCCATCCCGGCGATGCCGATGGCCGACAGCAGCGCGCCGATGGTCGTCGGGATGAGGCAGACGAGCAGCGCGACGAGGACGACGAGCGAGAGCCGCTGCCCCGAGTAGACGGCCATCGGCTGGATGGCCGCGACGGCGAGGACGAAGATGATCGTCAGCGTCGTCAGGAGGATCGAGAGCGCGATCTCGTTCGGCGTCTTCTGCCGCGAGGCGCCCTCGACGAGCGCGATCATCCGGTCGATGAAGGTCTCACCGGGCTTGCTCGTGATGCGGACGACGACGCGGTCCGAGAGGACCGTCGTGCCGCCGGTCACCGCGCAGCGGTCGCCGCCGGACTCGCGGATGACGGGGGCGGACTCGCCGGTGATCGCCGACTCGTCGACGGTCGCGACGCCCTCGACGACGTCGCCGTCGCCGGGGATGACCTGGCCCGCCTCGACGACGACGCGGTCGCCGAGCAGGAGCGCCGTGCCGGGGACCTCCTCGACGGTGCCGTCCTCGCGCAACCGCCGGGCGACGGTCTCGGTCCGGGTGCGGCGCAGGGTGTCGGCCTGCGCCTTGCCCCGGCCCTCGGCGACGGCCTCGGCGAGGTTGGCGAACAGCACGGTCGCCCACAGCCACACCGTGACCGCGATCGAGAAGACCGACGGGTCGAGGACGGAGAGCACCGTCGTGAGGACGGACCCGACCCAGACCACCATGATGACGGGGGTGCGCCAGAGGTGGCGCGGGTCGAGCTTGGCGAACGCCGCGGGCAGGTTCTGCCAGGCGGTGCGCGCGAGGGACGTGGTCATGACAGGGCCTCCGCGATGGGTCCCAGGGCGAGGGACGGGAAGAACGTCAGGCCGGCGACGACGATGACCGTGCCGACGACGAGCGTGGTGAACAGGGGGGTGTGCGTCGGCATGGTCCCGGCGGTGACCGGCCGGCGGCCCTGGGCCGCGAGGGACCCGGCGAGGCGCAGCACGAGGACGATCGGCACGAAGCGTCCGGCGAACATGCAGAACGCGAGGAGCAGGTTGAGGTAGGGCTGGTCGGCCGAGAGCCCCGCGAACGCCGAGCCGTTGTTGTTGGACGCGGACGCGACCGCGTACATCAGCTCCGAGAGGCCGTGCGGCCCGTCGTTGGCGCGGGCGTCGAGCGCCGTCGGGAGGACGACCGACAGGCCGGTGCCGAGCAGGACGAGGGCGGGCATCGTCAGGGTGACCAGCGCGGCGCTCGTGATCTCGGTGCGCCCCACCGTCTTCCCGAGCAGCTCGGGGGTGCGTCCGACCATGAGGCCGGCGATGAAGACGGCAAGCACGACGACGACGAGGTAGGAGTACAGGCCGGTGCCGACGCCGCCGGGCGAGAGCTCGCCGAGCAGCATGTTGACCAGCGGCACACCGCCGCCGAGCGCGCTGTAGCTGTCGTGCATCGAGTTGACCGCGCCCGTCGAGGTCCCGGTGGTCACGGACGCGAAGAGGCTGGACCAGACGACCCCGAACCGCTGCTCCTTGCCCTCCATCGAGCCGAGCGGGCCGGCCGCGGCGTGCGCCTCGGCCCACGTGGCGAGCACGATGCTGCCGACGAGCAGGGTGCCCATGACGCCGACCGCGACGGCGCCTTGGCGGCGGTCGCCGACCATGAGGCCGTAGGTGTAGGGCAGCGCGAACGGGATGAGGAGGATGAGGACGATCTCGAGGAGGTTGGTCCACGGGCCGGGGTTCTCGAAGGGGTGCGCCGAGTTGGCGTTGAAGAACCCGCCGCCGTTGGTGCCGAGCTCCTTGATGGCCTCCTGCGACGCCACCGGACCGCCCTGGATCGTCTGCTGGACGCCGGTCAGCGTCTCGATGCTGTGCGGCGAGGCGAGGTTCTGGATGACCCCGCCGAGCAGCAGGAGAACGGCGGCGACGGCGGCGATCGGCAGGAGGATGCGCACGGTCGCGCGGGTCAGGTCGACCCAGAAGTTGCCGAGCCGGTCGGAGTGCCGGCGGGCCAGACCGCGCAGGAGGGCGACGGCCACGGCGATGCCGGTGGCGGCCGAGACGAAGATCTGCACGGTGAGCCCGAGCATCTGCACGGCGTGGCCGGCGCCGGACTCGCCGGAGTAGGACTGCCAGTTGGTGTTCGTCGTGAACGAGACGGCCGTGTTGAGCGCGGTGTCCCAGTGCATCGAGCGGCCGAGGCTCCACGGCAGCAGGCCCTGGCCGAGGATCAGGAGGAAGAGCAGCGCGACCGAGGCGACGGCGAAGGCCAGCACCGAGCCGGCGTAGCCCTGCCAGCGCTGCTCGGTGCGGGGGTCGACCCCGACGAGCCGGTAGACGACGCGCTCGACGCGCCAGTCGCGCTCGTCGGTGAAGACGCGGTGGATCCAGGCACCGAGGGGGACGTGGGTCGCGGCGAGGATCGCGGCGACGAGGAGGACGGCGGTGGCCGTCTGGAGGGCGATGGACATGGTGCGGCGCCCCTCAGTACCGGTCGGGGCGCACGAGCGCGTCGAGGAGGTAGCCGAGGAGGAGCAGGCCGATGGCGCCTGCGAGGAGGTCTTCCCACATGCGGCCCACCACACCAGCGGGCCACCGCCGCATCCCGCGCGGTGACGCGGCGCTGACGGCCTCTTGACGCCATCCTGACGCCCTCACCCGTGCAGCATTCGACGAAAGTGTCGATCGATGCACACCCCGCTCCGCCCCGACCGTGCAGCATTCGACGAATGTGACGATTGCTGCACGCCCGGCCCCGCCGCGAGCGTGCAGCAATCGACGAAAGCGTCAGTTCGTGCACGCCCGACGGGGCGCGGAGGTCAGCGGGCGCGGAACTCCGGGCGGCGCTTGCCGACGAACGCCGCCGCGCCCTCGCGGTGGTCGGCGGTGGTCGCGAGCGCCCGCTGGCCGGCGTCCTCACGGGCCAGCGCCCCCTCGAGGTCGAGCGTGGCGGCGTTGACGGCGGCCTTGGTCTCGCCGAGCGCGAGCGTCGCCCCCGCGGCGAAGGCGGCGAGCAGCTCGTCGGCCCGCGCGACGAACCCGTCGGCCGGCACGGACTCGGCGACGAGGCCCCACTCCGCGGCGGTGCGGCCGGGCAGCGCCTCGCCGGTCAGCGCGAGCCGCATCGCCCGTGCCCGGCCCACGGCGGCGGCGACGAGGGCGGTCGAGCCACCGTCCGGCATGAGCCCGATCCGGCTGAACGCGAGGACGAACGGCGCCTCGTCGGCGGCCAGCACGTAGTCGCAGGCGAGCGCCATCGGCACCCCGATGCCGGCCGCCACCCCGTGAACCAGCGCCACGACCGGCGTCCGCGACCCGACGATCGCCCGGACGAGGTCGGCGCCGGCGTCGAGCACGCCCATCTGCGCCCCCTCGGCGGTCAGGGGTGCGCCGGAGCAGAACCCGCGCCCCTCCCCGGTCAGCGACACGACTCGCACGTCGGGGTCGGCGTCGAAGCGACGCACGGCCTCGGTCACGGCGGCGCACATCTCGGGGTCGACGGCGTTGAGCCGCTCCGGGGCGTCGAGGGTGATCCGTCCGATGGCCCCGTCCGCCTCCACGCGGACCCGTGCGCTGCTCATCCCGCCATCCAACCGCACCCTGCACGCCCGCGCAGCGGCGGCGGGTGGTGGACTTGTGCCCCGTGACCGGACTCCAGCCCGTCCCCCTGACCCCCGACCTCGTGCACGGCGCCGTCGAGCTCGAGACGACCGACGGCGGCCTGCGCCCGCACCGGCTGCCGACCTGGGCCCGCGCCCAGAACGCCGACCCGATGCTCGCGATCAACGAGGGCCAGCCGGCGGGTGTGCGCCTCGTGCTGCGGACCGTCGCCACGGCCGTCGAGCTCGACGCGGTCGTCACCCGGCGGGCGCTGACCGGCGCCCCGGCGCGGCCGGAGGGCCAGGTCGACCTCGTCGTCGACGGCGAGGTGACGGACGGCGCCGTCGTGCCGAACGGCGACCTGCTGACCACCGACATGACGACCGGCGCCACGACCCTCGTCGAGGGCGGCCCCGGCACCGTGCGCTTCCCGCTGCCCGCCGGCGAGAAGACCGTCGAGCTGTGGCTGCCGCACCAGGAGGGCATCGAGCTCGTGGCGCTGCGCGCCGATGCCCCCGTCACCGCCGTGGCACGCACCGACCGCCCGCGCTGGGTCCACCACGGCAGCTCGATCAGCCACGGCAGCAACGCGGTCCGCCCCACCGGCACCTGGCCCGTCGTCGCCGCCCGCACCGCCGGGCTCGACCTCGTCAACCTCGGCTTCGGCGGCTCGGCCGTCCTCGACCCCTTCGTCGCCCGCACGATGCGCGACCTCGACGCCGACCTGCTGAGCCTCAAGGTCGGCATCAACATCGTCGGGGGCGACCTGATGCGCCGCCGCGTCCTCGGGCCGGCGCTGCACGGCTTCCTCGACACGGTCCGCGAGGGCCACCCGGCCACGCCGCTGCTCGTCGTCACGCCGGTCCTCTGCCCCATCCACGAGGACACGCCCGGGCCGGGCTCGGTCGATGTCGAGGCGCTGCGCGAGGGCCGGCTCGTCTTCGTTGCCACCGGCGACCCCGCCGAGGTGCCGGCAGGCCGACTCACCCTGCGCACCGTCCGCGAGGAGCTCGCGCGCGTCGTCGAGCAGCGCCGGGCGGACGACCCGCACCTCCACCTCGTCGACGGCCTCGCGATGTACGGCCCGGACGACGTCGCCGCCCACCCGCTGCCGGACGCCCTGCACCCCGACGAGGAGACGCACGGGCTGATGGGAGAGCGGTTCGCACGCACCGTCTTCGCCGACGGCGGCCCCTACCCCACCACCTGACGGCGGTCAGGCCTGGACGACCGCCCCGGACGCGAGCAGCGCCTCGACCTCGTCGGCCCCGAACCCGTGCGCCAGCAGCTGCTCGCGCGTGTGCTCGCCCGGCACCGGCTCGGGCCCCGGCACGCCGAGGGGCGTCCCCGACAGCCGCGGCGCCGGCCGCGGCACCGGCGAGCCGCCGGGCCCGGGCACGAACGACCCCCGCGTCGCGTGGTGCGGGTGCCGGTGCGCCTCCTCGAGCGAGAGCACCGGCGCGACGCACGCGTCCGAGCCCTCGAAGTGCGCCGCCCACTCGTCGCGGGTCCGCTGCGCGAAGGCCGCCTCGAACGCCGCGCGCTGCGCCGGCCACGTCGCGGGGTCGTACTGGTCCCCCTCGACCGACACCTCGAGCAGCCGCAGCAGCTCGCGCCAGAACTGCGGCTCCAGCGCGCCCACGGCGACGAACCGACCGTCGGCACAGGGGTACACGTCGTAGAAGGGCGCCCCGCCGTCGAGGACGTTCGACCGGCGCCGGTCCGTCCACTCCCCCGCCCCGAGCATCGTGTGCACGAGCGTCAGCAGGTGCGCGGCGCCGTCGACCATCGCCGCGTCGACGACCTGGCCGCGGCCCGTCGTCCCCCGCGAGACGAGGGCCGCCAGCACGCCGGACACGAGGTACATCGCCCCGCCGGCGAAGTCGGCGAGCACCGGCACCGGCGCGACCGGCCGCTCGGCGCCGCCCATCGCGTGCAGCGTCCCGGACAGCGCGGCGTACGTGATGTCGTGGCCCGCCCGCGGCGCCCACGGCCCCTCCTGCCCCCAGCCGGTCATCCGGCCGACGACGAGGCGCGGGTTGTCCACCAGCAGGTCGTCGGGCGCGAGCCCGAGCCGCTCGAGCACCCCCGGCCGGAACCCCTCGAGCAGCACGTCGGCCCCCGCGACGAGCCGCCGCACGGCGGCCACCCCGTCGGGGTGCTTGAGGTCGACGGCGATGCTCGGCCGCGAGCGCCGCAGCCCGCCCGAGGCGTCGACGTCGCTCGGGGCGCCGGGCCGGTCGACGCGCACGACGTCGGCCCCCATCTCGGCGAGGACCATCGCCGCGAACGGCGCGGGCCCGATGCCGCCGAGCTCGACGACGCGGACGCCGGCGAGCGGCCCGGACGCGGCGACGGACGACCCCGCGCTCACCGGGCGGCGGGGACGAGCTCGCGCAGCCCGGGCAGGACCTGCTCGGTGAAGGTGCGCAGGAAGCGCTCCTGGTCGTGGCCGGGCCCGTGGACGACGAGGTGGTCGAACCCGAGGTCGGTGTAGAACCGCATCGTCTCGACGACCTCCTCGGGGCGCGAGGCGACGATCCAGCGCTTGGCCACCTGCTCGATCGGCAGCTCGTCGGCGGCGCGCTCCATCTCCTCCGGGGAGTGGATGGAGTGCTTCTGCTCGGCCGAGAGCGACAGCGGCGCCCAGAAGCGGCAGTTCTCCAGCGCCCGCTCGGGGTCGGGGTCGTAGGAGACCTTGACCTCGATCATCCGGTCGATCTCGGCGTGGTCGCGCCCGGCCTTGTCCATCCCCTCGTCGACCGAGGGCACGAGCTGGTCGCGGTAGAGCTCCTCGCCCTTGCCGGAGGTGCAGATGAACCCGTCGCCGTGGCGGCCGGCGTACCGGGCGACCATCGGGCCCCCGGCGGCGATGTAGACGGGCACCGGGGTGTCCGGGCGGTCGTAGATGGCGGCGTCCTCGGTGCGGTAGTACTCGCCCTCGAAGGTCACGCGCGGCTCGGTCCACAGCTGCCGCATGAGGGTCACGGCCTCGCGCAGCCGCCCGAAGCGCTCCTTGAACTCGGGCCACTCGCCCTCGGCGACCGAGCCGACGGCGATCTCGTTGAGCGCCTCCCCGGTGCCGACGCCGAGCATCACGCGCCCGGGCGCCAGGCAGGCCAGCGTCGCGAAGGTCTGCGCGACGACCGGCGGGTTGTAGCGGAAGGTCGGCGTCATCACCGAGGTCCCGACCATGACCCGCTCGGTGCGCGCCAGCACCCACGACATCCACGCGAGCGAGTTCGGGGCGTGCCCGCCCTCGAGCCGCCACGGCTGGAAGTGGTCCGAGATGGTCACCGAGTCCAGCCCGAGCTCCTCGGCCAGGACCGCGTAGCCCGCCAGCTCGCCCGGCGCGAACTGCTCCGCCGACGCCTTGTACCCGACCCTGATGCCCTGCGCTGCGCTCATGTCGCCATCCTGCTACACCGGGCGCGCGGGCGGACCGGTCGGCGGCGCGGCGCCCTGTCGACGCCGGCCACCGGACCCCCCGTCCGGTGCGGACCGACCCCCTCCGACCGGTCCGCACCCCCCTGACGACGAGTCCCGCGCCGCCACCCCCTGCCGACGCGGGAGCCGCCGCGCCCGGTCCCCCCGGGTGCAGCGACGGGACGAGCGTGACCGACAACGCTGCGAATCCGCTGCGAGGGCTCCACCAGCGGGCGAATCCGGTCACTCGGGGCCGGTGAACAGCTCCAGCGCGATGTTGTCGGGGTCCCGGAAGGACAGGCCGACCCCGTAGCCGGCCCGCTTGACGCCGCCGTGCTCGACGCCGAGCTCGTCGAGGCGAGCCTGCCACTGCTCGAGCTCGGCCACGGAGCCGACGGCGAACCCGACGTGGTCGAGGCCGGTGCGCTCCTCGTCGAAGGCGTCACCCGACTCGCGGCCCTGGTGGGTGTGCAGCCCGAAGAGCTGGCCGCCCTCGAGGACGAAGACGGTGTGGTGGAAGCGGCCGCCCTCCTCGTCCTCGTCGAGGACCGGGTCGGCGCCGAAGAGGGCCGAGTACCAGCGGGTGCTGCGCTCGAGGTCGGTGACGGTGATCGCGACGTGCTGCAGACCGGGGAAGGCCATCTCGGCTCCTTTGCCGTGTGCCGGGGGCAGGGGGTGGATGCAGCCGGCCCGCGCAGGCGCGCCGACGGCGTCCATCCGGTCTACCAGCGCCCGGCCGCCCCCGCCCCGTCCGGCCGGACGGGTCACGGACGGGGCGAGGACCGTCGCCGCCCCGCCGCGCGGTCTACCGTGGCCGCATGCCCCCCACCGACCTCGTCGACCTCGCGGGCCACGAGCAGGTCGTCTTCTGCTCCGACCCCGCCACCGGGCTGCGCGCCGTCATCGCGCTGCACTCGACCGCCCTCGGTCCGGCCCTCGGCGGCACCCGATTCCACCCCTACCCGTCGATGGACGCCGCCGTCGCCGACGTCCTGCGCCTCTCGCGGGCGATGTCGAGCAAGAACGCCCTGGCCGGGCTCGACCACGGGGGTGGCAAGGCGGTCGTCATCGGCGACCCGCACCGCGACAAGACCCCCGAGCTGCTGCGCGCCTACGGGCGCTTCGTCGAGTCGCTCGACGGTCGCTACGTCACGGCCTGCGACGTCGGCACCTACGTCGCCGACATGGACGTGGTCGCCGAGGAGACCCGCTGGGCCACCGGCCGCTCCCCCGAGCGCGGCGGGGCCGGCGACTCCTCGCTGCTCACCGCCCTCGGCGTCTTCGAGGGGATGCGCGCCGCCGCCGAGCACGTCTGGGGCCAGCCCACCCTCGCCGGGCGGCGCGTCGGCATCGCCGGCACGGGCAAGGTCGGGGCACGGCTCACCGAGCACCTGCTCGAGGACGGGGCGGAGGTCGTCGTCACCGACGTCGACGCCGCCGCGGTCGAGCGCCTCCTGGCCCGCCACCCGGAGGTCACGGTCGTCGCCGACGCCGAGGAGCTCGCGCGCACCGACCTCGACGTCTTCAGCCCCAACGCGCTGGGCGCCGCCCTCGACGACGTCACCGTCGAGACGCTGCGGGCCCGCGTCGTCTGCGGCGGCGCGAACAACCAGCTCGCCACCCACGAGACCGCGGACCGGCTGGCCGCCCGGGGCATCACGTACGCCCCGGACTTCCTCGTCAACGCGGGCGGGGTCATCCAGGTCAGCGACGAGCTCCACGGCTTCGACCTCGAGCGGGCCCGGGCCCGGACGCGGACGATCTTCGAGGCCACCCGCGAGGTGCTGCGGACCGCCGACGCGGAGGGCGTGACGCCCGCCGTGGCGGCCGACCGCCTCGCCGAGCGGCGCATCGCCGGCGGTGGTCGGACCCCGTGGCTGCGGCGCGGCGACACGCCGCCGTCCCGCTGACCGGACACCCTGCCCACCCGGTCGCGCCCGGGCGGTCCGGTCACCGTCACGCCCCCGGGCCATGTATCGTTGGCAGCACGATATGCACACCATTCCCGGAGCCGCCCCGCGGAGCTGGATGGCCCTCCTCGAGGGCCATCGGACCCGTGGTGCCGCCCCGGCAGATTCACGAGGGGGTCACGCCATGGGGCGCGGCCGGGCCAAAGCCAAGCAGACCAAGGTTGCTCGCGAGCTGAAGTACTTCAGCCCCGACACCGACCTGTCGGCGCTTGAGCGTGAACTGCACACCCAGAGCCACACCGGCGACACCGCCGATGAGCGCGACTGGGAGGACGACGACGGGCAGTGGGTCTCCGGGCGGCGTTGACGCCGCCCCTCCCCTCCCTCCACCCGATGCCGTGAGGCGTCGCTGACGGCGGTGTGCCGTGCGCCGTCGGCGCGTCGACGGTCTGCCATGCTCGCTCCATGAGCGAGACCAGCGCAGCCGAGACCCGGCGCCTCGGCGTCGAGACGACCGGCATCGAGATCATCGACGAGGCCGAGCGCACCGCGTCGCCCCGCGACCTCTTCTGGCCGTGGTTCGCGGCCAACGTGTCGGTGTTCGGCATCTCCTACGCCGCGTTCGTCCTCGGCTTCGGCATCTCCGTCGGTCAGGGCGTCCTCGTCGCGGTGCTCGGCATCGTCGTGTCGTTCCTGCTCTGCGGGGTCGTCGCGATCGCCGGCAAGCGCGGGTCGGCGCCGACGATGATCCTGTCGCGCGCGTCCTTCGGGGTGACCGGGCAGAAGGTGCCGGGCGTCATCTCGTGGCTGACGTCGATCGGCTGGGAGACCTTCCTCGCGATCACCGCCGTGCTCGCGACCGCGACGGTCTTCGAGCGCCTCGGCCTGGGCGGCGGCACGGTGACGAAGGTCGTCGCGGCCGTGGTCGTCGCGCTGCTCATCGTCAGCGCCTCGGTGGCGGGCTACCACGTCATCATGCGGCTGCAGTCGGTGCTCACCTGGGTCACCGGCGCCGTGACCGTCCTGTTCGTCGTCATCGTGCTCGCGCAGGGCACCATCGACTGGAGCAAGGTCTCGGCCGTGCCGTCCGGGCCGGCCGGCGCCGTCGTCGGCGCCTTCGTCATGGTGATGACCGGCTTCGGCCTCGGCTGGATCAACATCGCCGCCGACTGGTCGCGCTACCAGCGCCGCGACGCCTCGGACCGCGCGGTCGTCCTGTGGAACACGGTCGGCGGGTCCGTCGCGCCCGTCCTGCTCGTCGGCTTCGGCCTGCTCGTCGCCGCCTCCGACCCCGACGTCGCGGCCGGCATCGGCAGCGACCCGATCGGCGCGCTCGCCGGCATCCTCCCGACGTGGTTCCTCGTGCCGTTCCTCGTCGCGGTCATCCTCTCGCTCGTGTCCGGTGCGGTGCTCGGCATCTATTCCTCGGGACTGACGCTGCTCTCGTTGGGGGTGAAGGTGCCCCGCCCGGCCGCGGCGCTCGTCGACGGCGTCATCCTCACCCTCGGCACCTTCTTCGTCGTCTTCGTCGCCCAGGACTTCCTCGGGCCGTTCCAGTCCTTCCTCATCACCCTCGGCGTGCCGCTCGCGGCGTGGGCCGGCATCTTCATCGCCGACCTCGTGATGCGCCGGCGCGACTACGACTGGGGTCCCGACGGCGCCGACGCGCTCTTCGACCCGCGCGGACGCTACGGCGCGTGGGACTGGGTCTCGGTCGGGACGATGGTCCTGGCCTCCGTGCTCGGGTGGGGCCTGGTCGTCAACAACTTCGCGGTCGACGCCGCTTGGAACAACTGGCAGGGCTACCTTCTCGAGCCGCTCGGGCTCGGCACCTACGTCACGCAGGGTGAGGGTGCCCCGTACTGGGACGGCACCTGGCCCTACGCGAACATCGGCGTCATCCTCGCGTTCGTCATCGGCTTCGGGGTGACCCTCCTCGCTCGCCGGGCCGCGGTCCGGCGGCAGGAGCGGGGCGCCGAGACCCCGGCCGCCGCACCGGCCGCCCGATGACGTCCGACGGGCGCTGGCTCGTCGTCGTCGACCCGCAGGTCGTCTTCGCCGACCCCGGCAGCTCGCCGTGGGGCTCACCGATGTTCGCCGGCGCCGTGGGCCGGATGCGCGAGCTGGCCGAGCGGTTCGGGCCGGAGCGCACCGTCGTCACGCGGTTCGTCGCCGACCCCTCGCTCGGCGGGTCCTGGGGTCCGTACTACGAGGAGTGGCCCTTCGCCCTCGTCCCCGACGCCGACCCGCTGTACGCCGTGGTGCCCGAGCTCGAGGGCGTCGCCGGCACGGTCGTGACGGCCGGGACCTTCGGCAAGTGGCCGGGCTTGCACGACGTCGTCGGGCCCGACGCCCACGTGACGGTGGCCGGGGTGGCGACCGACTGCTGCGTCGTCTCGACCGTCCTGCCGATGGCCGACGCCGGGGTCACCGTCGAGGTCGTCGCGGACGCGTGCGCCGGCTCGACCCCCGAGAACCACGCCCGGGCCCTCGCCGCGATGGCCCTCTTCGCCCCCCAGGTCACCGTCACCTGACCCCCGGCCTTCCCCACTTCTTGCGAGTTGCGCCGCTCGACGCGCCCGTCGACGGGGTGTCGAGCGGCGCAACTCGCAAGAAGTGAGATGGGAGCCCTGGTGGGGTTGACCCGGGCATGGGTGAGTCCTGACCGAATCCTTGACCCCGGCAGACCCCCGCCCGACCGCACGACCGGCAGGGTCGTCCACCGTGACCCGACACCAGACCCGACGGCGCGTCGTGCCCACGGCCCTCGCGCTCGCCTCCGCCCTCGTCGTCCTCCTCGGCCTGACCGCCCCCGCGTCCCAGGCGGCGACCCCGCTGACCGTCGCCCAGGCCGTGGCGACCCAGGACGGCGCCTCCCACACGGTCCGCGGCTACGTCGTGGGCCAACCGACGTCGACCTCCACCGTCGTGCGCTCGGCCTTCCCTAACGACTACGCCCTCGCGATCGCCGACACCGCGTCCGAGACCGCGACGTCGAGGATGCTCTACGTCCAGCTGCCGAGCGCCCTGCGCTCGCAGTGGGGCCTGAAGACCAACCCGACCCTCATGGGCAAGCAGGTCGACGTCACCGGCACCCTCGCCGCGTACTTCTCGCACCCGGGGATGACCGGCACGACGGCGGTCGCGGCGGCCGGCACCGGGGGCGGCGGCACCGGCGGCGGCGGGACGGGCGGTGGCACCGGGGGTACCGGCGCCTACGACAGCACCTACTACGCCCCCGCCGTCGGCAAGACCGGGTCGGCGCTGAAGACTGCGCTGCACGGCATCATCGACGACCAGACGAAGCTCACCTACGACCAGGTGTGGACGGCCCTCAAGGACACCGACGAGGACCCGAACAACACCAACAACGTCGTCGAGATCTACTCGGGCCGCTCGATCGCCAAGTCCGACAACGGTGGCGGCGTCGACCAGTGGAACCGCGAGCACGTCTGGGCCAAGTCGCACGGCGACTTCGGGACGGCGACCGGCCCGGGCACCGACGTGCACCACCTGCGCCCCGAGGACGTCACGGTCAACTCGACCCGCGGCAACCTCGACTTCGACGACGGCGGCAGCGCGGTCGCACAGTGCACCGGCTGCCTCTCGGACTCCGACTCCTTCGAGCCCCGCGACGCGGTCAAGGGCGACGTCGCCCGGATGATCTTCTACATGGCCGTCCGCTACGAGGGCGACGACGGCTGGGCGAACCTCGAGATGAACAACTCCGTCGGCAACGGCACCGCGCCGTACATCGGCAAGCTCTCGGTGCTGCTCCAGTGGAACGCGCAGGACCCGGTCGACGCCTTCGAGATGCGCCGCAACGACCGCATCTACACGACGTGGCAGCACAACCGGAACCCGTTCGTCGACCACCCGGAGTGGGCCTCGGCCATCTGGGGCTGACCCCGCCCGGGGCCGCTCTCCCCGACCACCCCCACCAGAACCGCCGGTCGTCCGTCGCCGACATCCTGTCCCCTGTCCCGACGGGCGGCCGGCCCCTCCCCTCAACGACTTCTTGCCCATCCGCCACCTCGAAGGCCCCCACGAGGGCACGCAGAGGTGGCGGATGCGCAATCAGTCGGGGTGGAGTCGGCGCCCCTCAGGCTGCGGGGTGGTCGCCGACGAGCTCGACCGAGCCGCCGTCGACGCCCTTCGCACCGCGCACGACCTCGCCGGTCGCGGCGTCCGCGGCCGACGCCTCGTGCACCTCGCCCATGACCCAGGTGTCGATGCCGCGAGCCGTCAGGTGCTCCGTCGCCGCGTCGACCGACGCGGCCGGGAGCACGGCGACGAAGCCGACTCCCATGTTGAGGGTGCGCTCGAGGTCGGCGCGCGGGACGTTGCCGAGCGAGCCGACTGTCGAGAACACGGCCGGCGGCGTCCACGAGGCGCGGTACAGCCGGGCGTGGACGTCGTCGGGCAGCACGCGCGCGAGGTTGGCCGCGAGCCCACCGCCGGTGACGTGCGAGAGCGCGTGCACGTCGACCCCGTCGAGCCGGACGAGGTCGAGCAGGTCGGCGGCGTAGACGCGGGTGGGTGTGAGCAGCTCCTCGCCGAGCGTGCGGCCGAAGTCGTCGACGTGCCGGTCGAGCGCCCAGCCGGCGTGCGCGACGACGCGGCGCACGAGGGAGTACCCGTTGGAGTGCAGACCGCTGCTCGCGAGGCCGAGGACGACGTCGCCGGCCCGGACGCGCTGCGGCCCGAGGACGGCGTCGTGCTCGACGACGCCGGTGGCCGCGCCCGCGACGTCGTACTCGTCGGGGTCGAGGAGGCCGGGGTGCTCGGCGGTCTCGCCGCCGACGAGCGCGACCCGCGCCTGCTCGCAGGCCCGGGCGATGCCGGAGACGATGGCCGCGATGCGCTCGGGCACGACCTTGCCGCAGGCGATGTAGTCGGTCATGAACAGGGCCTCGGCGCCGCAGACGACGATGTCGTCGACGACCATCCCGACGAGGTCGAAGCCGATGGTGTCGTGCCGGTCGAGGGCCTGCGCGATGGCGACCTTCGTGCCGACGCCGTCGGTCGAGGTCGCGAGCACCGGCCGCCGGTAGGACGCGAGCGCGCTGGCGTCGAACATCCCGGCGAAGCCGCCGAGGCCGCCGAGGACCTCGGGGCGGGTGGCCCGGCGGACGGACTCCTTCATCAGCTCGACGGCGCGGTCACCGGCCTCGACGTCGACCCCCGCCGCGGCGTAGGTGATGGCGGTGGGCTGCTCGGTGTCGCTCACGCCGCGCAGCCTACCGAGACCGCGCCGCCCCACCCGCCCGCGCCCGCCGGCCCCCTCCACCTCCGGAGTCGAGTGTGCACGCGGTAGCCATGGCGATCACCTCCGCCCTCGACCCCGGGAGCTGTGCCGGATGCTTGCCGCCGACCACCCGGCGGCAGTACCTTGTGACGCATGGAACCCGGTGACAGCGCCATCCTGACGCACCTGCGTCGCGGCGCGCTCGAGCACTGCGTCCTCGCGCTGCTCGACACCGAGCCGATGTACGGCCTCGACATCGCGCGCCGCCTCGGCGACGACGGGGTGCTGCTCGCCGGCGAGGGCACGCTCTACCCGCTGCTCTCCCGGCTGCGGAAGCAGGGGCTCGTCGAGACCACGTGGGCCGAGTCGAGCGCCGGCCCGCCGCGCCGCTACTACACGCTCACCGCGCAGGGGCGGATCGCCCTCGAGACCTTCCGGCGCACGTGGAAGTCCTTCCGCGACGCCGTCGACACCACCCTCCAGGGAGGACACCCGTGAACGGCTCCGACACCCGCGTCACCACCTACCTCGACGACCTCGCCCGGATGCTCTCCGACCTCGACCCCGGCACCCGCGACGACGTCCTCGCCGGGGTGCGGGAGCACCTCGATGCCGTCGCCGCCGAGCACCCCGGGGACCCCGCCGCCCTCGAGCAGGCCCTGGTCCGGCTCGGCCCGCCCGAGCGCATCGCCGCCGAGGCCCGTGCCGACCAGCCCGCGGCCACGCCGCCCGCGCCGTCGTGGGCCGCAGCGCCGACACGCCCCCTGCCGGCCCGGGGCTGGCTGGGGGCCGGCCTCGCCCTGCTGCTCCTGAGCACCGTGCCCTTCACCGCGACGGCCGCCCTCGCGCGCGTCGTCGGGCTCACGTCGAGCGGGGCCGACACCGCGTTCGAGGGCGGGATGTTCGGCGTCCCGCTGCTCCCGCACGTCGCCGAGATGATCTTCCTCGGCTGGTTCCCCTGGGCGGTGTCGGTCGCCTGCCTGCTCGTCGCGTGGCGGCTCGCGCCCCGTACCCGCGGCGTCCTGCTCGCCCTCGGGCCGATCAGCGTCGCCACGGTGCTCGTCGCCGTCATCTGGCAGGAGCCGCGGGTCCTCAGCGGCACCCTCACCGCGGTGCTGGCGCTCGCCACGACCGGGCTCGTCGTCGCCGCGGCCGGCAGCGCCTGGCGCGAGCGCCCCACCGCCTGACCCCTGACCCTCGCCGCCGCCCGCGTCGACGCGCGTGAACATCCGCGTCGTCCCTGTGATGACGCGGACGTTCACGCGCGTCGCGGATGCATCCCCGCCTCGGACGAACATCCGCGTCGTCACGGTGACGACGCGGAAGCTCGGGCCCCTCGACCCGAGGCCGACGTCAGAGGGCGGCGATGATGTCCTCGACCCGGGCCTTGGCGTCGCCGAAGAGCATCTGCGTGTTCTCGCGGAAGAACAGCGGGTTCTGCACGCCCGCGTACCCGGTGGCCATCGACCGCTTGAACACGATGACGTCCTTGGCCTCCCACACCCGCAGCACCGGCATGCCGGCGATCGGCGAGGTGGGGTCCTCCGCGGCGGCCGGGTTGACGGTGTCGTTGGCGCCGATCACGAGGACGACGTCGGTCTCGGCGAGGTCGTCGTTGACCTCGTCCATCTCGAGGACGATGTCGTAGGGCACCTTGGCCTCGGCGAGCAGGACGTTCATGTGCCCCGGCAGCCGCCCGGCGACCGGGTGGATGCCGAAGCGCACGTCGACGCCGGAGGACCGCAGCCGCTTGGTCAGCTCGGCGACGGCGTGCTGGGCCTGCGCGGTGGCCATCCCGTAGCCCGGGGTGATGACGACCGAGCGCGCCGAGGTGAGCAGCGAGGCCGCGCCCTCGGCGGTGACCTCGCGGTGCTCGCCGTAGTCGACGTCGCCCGCCGCGACCGTGCCGCCCTCGACCCCGAAGCCGCCGGCGATGACCGAGATGAACGAGCGGTTCATCGCGCGGCACATGATGTACGACAGGTACGCACCCGAGGAGCCGACGAGCGCGCCCGTGATGATGAGCAGGTCGTTGCCGAGCAGGAAGCCGGCCGCGGCCGCCGCCCACCCCGAGTAGCTGTTGAGCATCGAGACGACGACCGGCATGTCGCCGCCGCCGATCGACGCGACGAGGTGCCAGCCCAAGGCGAGGGCCAGGAGCGTGACGAACCCGAGCAGCAGGTGCCGCACGAAGACCGCGTGCTCGGGCACCGCGACGTAGACCACCGTCAGCACGACGAACAGCCCGAGCGCACCGACGTTGAGCCAGTTGCGGTACGGCAGCATCAAGGGCTTGGACGGGATGCGCGCCGACAGCTTGAGGAACGCGACGATCGACCCGGTGAACGTCACCGCACCGATGAAGACGCCGACGAACACCTCGACGTCGTGGATCGTCGGGTACGCCGTGACCTCGTAGGAGGAGTTCCAGCCGACGAGCACGGCCGCGAGCCCGACGAAGCTGTGGAGCATCGCGATGAGCTCGGGCATCCCGGTCATCTCGACCTTGCGGGCGCGGTCGAGGCCGATCGCCGCGCCGATGCCCATCGCGACGACGATGAGCAGCAGCCCGAGCCAGCCCGAGCCGCCGGTCTCGACGGTCAGGCCGCCGGAGGTCTCGCGCAGACCCATCGTCGCCGCGAGGACGGTCGCCACGAGCGCGACGGCCATCCCGGCGATGCCGAAGCGGTTGCCGCGCCGGGCGGACTCGTGCCGCGAGAGGCCGGCGAGGGCGAGGATGAAGAGCAGGCCCGCGACGATGTAGGCGCCCTGCGTGAGGGTCGAGCTCATCGGACGGGCTCCTCGCGCTTGAACATCTCGAGCATTCGCGCCGTCACCCGGAAGCCACCGAAGACGTTGATGCTCGCGACGAGGATGCCGACGAACGCGAGCACCGTCACCGCCACGCTGTCGCGCCCGACCTGGAGCAGCGCCCCGACGACGATGATGCCGCTGATCGCGTTGGTCACCGACATCAGTGGCGTGTGCAGCGCGTGGTGCACGTTGCCGATGACGTAGAAGCCGATGACGACCGCGAGCATGAAGACCATGAAGTGCCCGAGGAACGGCGGTGGCGCGAAGGCCGACACGAACAGGAACAGCGCCGCACCGGCCCCCGCCAGGGCGAGCTTCGCGGTCCCGCTCATCGGCTGCTTCGCGGGCTTGGTGGTCGTGTCGACGGTGACGACGTCGGTGCCCGGCGTCGGCGCGGCCGAGACCTGGACCGGGGGCGGCGGCCACATCACCTCGCCGTCCTTCGCGACGGTCATGCCGCGCTGGACGACGTCGTCGAGGTCGAGGTGGACCTCGCCGTCCTTCTGCGGGGTCAGGAGCTTCATGAGGTTGACGAGGTTGGTGCCGTACAGCTGGCTGGCCTGCGTCGGCAGCCGGCCCGGCAGGTCGGTGTAGCCGAGCAGGGTCACGCCGTGATCGGTGACGACCTTCTCGCCGGCGACCGTGCCGGCGACGTTGCCGCCGTTGGCCGCGGCCATGTCGACGACGACCGACCCCGGCTTCATCGAGGCGACCATCTCCTCGGTGAGCAGGCGCGGCGCCGGGCGCCCGGGGATGAGCGCCGTCGTGATGACGATGTCGACGTCCCTGGCCTGCGCGGCGTACAGCTCGGCGGCCTTGGCGTCGAAGTCGGCGCTCGTCTGCTTCGCGTACCCGTCGGCGGACGGGCCGTCGTCCTCGACGTCGATGCGCAGGAACTCCGCCCCCATCGACTCGACCTGCTCGGCGACCTCCGGCCGCGCGTCGAACGCCCGGACCACCGCGCCGAGGCTGCTCGCCGTGCCGATGGCCGCGAGCCCCGCGACGCCGGCGCCGACGACGAGCACCTTCGCGGGCGGGACCTTGCCGGCGGCCGTCACCTGGCCGGTGAAGAACGAGCCGAACTCGTGCGCGGCCTCGACGACGGCCCGGTAGCCGCCGATGTTGGCCATCGAGGAGAGGACGTCGAGCGACTGCGCGCGGCTGATGCGCGGCACCGCGTCCATCGCGAGCGCGGTGACCCCGGCGTCGGCGAGGCGCTGCACGAGGTCCGGGTCGAGCGCCGGGGCGAGGAGGCAGGCCAGCACCGTCCCCGGGCGCAGCCGCCCCACCTCGTCGTCGGTCGGCGCGGTGACCTTGAGGACGACGTCGGCGTTCCAGACCGCGCCCTCGATGACGTCGGCGCCGGCCTCGCGGTAGGCCTCGTCCGAGAAGCTCGCGCGGGCCCCGGCCCCCGACTCGACGAAGACGGTGTAGCCGAGACCGACCAGCTGCTCGACGGTCTTCGGGGTCGCGGCGACACGGGTCTCCCCCGGTCGTGACTCGCGGGGGACTCCGATGCGCACGGGGCTTCCTCTCCGTTGCCGGGGCGGGCTCCGTCCGAACCTAGCGGGTCGGGCGCGGGGATTCGCGACGTGTGGCGCGTGGCACACGCACGGCTCTCCGCGGGCTCGGCGCCCGCGGACGCGCGACGCGCCGGCCCCCGAGGGGACCGGCGCGTCGGCGGACGGGGGTGGGCTCAGCCCTCGGAGCGGTGGAAGCCGCTGCGCTCCGCGGCGCCCGCGTCGTAGAACCAGACGTCGGCGACGGCGTCGGCGTAGCCCGCGTCCTCGGGCAGGCGGTAGGTCATCGTGTCGCGGTAGGCCTGCACCGGGTGGTCGAGCGGCTGGGCGCCGTCCTCGAGGGCCGCCGCGGACCCCATCCCGTAACCGCCGTCGCGGACCTCGTGGAACTCCGAGACCCGGCGGGCGGCGGGGGCGGCCGGCCGCTCCGGGGCAGCCTCGTCGGTGGCGGGTTCGTCGGTGGCGGGCTCGGCGGTGGCCGGCTCGTCGGTGGCCGTCTCGTCCGGTGCCGGCTCGTCGGTGCGGGTCTCGTCGAGCGTCGGCTCGTCGGAAGCCGCCTCCTCCACCGGGGTCTCGGCCACCGGGTCGGGGTCGGCCGGGACCTCGCCGACGACGTCCGTCGGCGGGGCATCGGCGACCGGCGCATCGTCCGTGGCGGAGGAGTCCCCGGGCTGCACGACGCCGTCGTCGGCGGCGACGGGCTCGTCCACGACCGCCGGCTCCTCGGAGACGGGCTCGTCGATGACGGGCTCGTCCGCGATCGCCGGCTCGTCGGTGGCGGGCTCGTCGCGGACGGAGTCCTCGACGAGCCCGGCGGAGGCGGGGTCGACCGGGTCCATCCCGACGGCGGCCGCCTCGCGGTCCATCTCGGCCCGGTCCTGGGCCAGGCGGTCGCCGCGCTCGCGGTTCTCGTCGAGCAGCTCGGCCTCGTCGGCGGACCAGTCGCGCTCGGTCGCGGGGTCGTGCTGGTCGCCGGGCACCGGCTCCTCGGGCTCGGCGAAGGCGCCGTCGGCGGGGTCCTCGACGACCTGCGAGGCCTCGGGCCCCTCGTGGTCGGGGACCTCGGAGCGCGGCGCCGGCTCGTCGACCGGCTCGTGGGCCGGGTCCGCGTCGGCGTCGGCGTGGGCGTCGGCGTCGACCGGCCGGACGTCCGCCGGCTCGTCGTCGGCGGTGTCGTCCACGCGGTCGGTCGTGCTCGTGGTGGGCTGGTCGGCGGCCGAAGCCTCCTCGCCCTCGGGGTCGCGGGGGCCGCCCCACTCGCCGGACGGGGTCCGGGCGTCGTCGGCGGCCGACGTCTCGTCGTCGGTGCTCACGAGGTCGTCACTACCCTGCGTCGGCGCCGCCCACACGTCGGTGCCGTCGGCGGTGTCGTCGCGGTAGTCGGCGGCCGTCGCGATGCGGGCGCTCGCCTCGTCGTCGGCCGCGGACGAGGCGGCGACGGGTGCCGTCACGTCCTCGATCGGGGCGGGGGCGGCGACCGGCTCGTCCGCGACGGCGTCCGCGTCGCTGTCGGCCGCGAGGTCGGTGTCATGGGCGGGCAGGACCTGCGTGGCCGTCGTGTCGACCGGGGCCGTCGCCTCCTCCACGGTCGCGACGCGTGCGGCCGTCGAGCCCTCCGGGTGGTCCTCCGTCCCGGCGGCGCGTGCCCCCTCGGCGGCGAGCTCGGCGCCCATGACGGCGGCACCGGCCGCGCCGGGCACGGGCGCGGCGGGGCTGCCGGCCCACGCGGAGCGCTCGGCCTCCTCACGCATCCGGCGGGCCTCGGCCCGGGTCGTCGGGGCGCGCTCCGCCTCGGCGGCCGCGGTGTCCTCGCGCTCCGCCGTGGCGGCGTCCACGGCCTCCCTCGGCGTCTCGACGTCGGGGTCGACGACGTCGGCGCGGGTGAGCAGCGTCTCGTAGTCGGTGCGGGTGGCCTCCGCGTCGGCGCGACGGGCCTCCGCCTCGGCGGCGAGGCGCTCGGCCTCGGCCCGGGCCACCTCGGCCCGCTCCTCGGACTGGGCGGCGAACGCCTCCTGGCCGGCGACGGCGGGGGCGAGCCCCTCGGCCTGCGCCCGGAGCTCGGCGGCCTCGGCGCGCGCGGCGTCCTTGCGCTGGTTCGCGGTGCGGCGCACGAGCAGCCAGGCGGCGAGGAGGCCGACGACCACGACGGCGGCGACGACGAGGAGGATCGTGGTGGAGGGCATGTGGGGACTTTCTGTCGAGAGCACGCCGGGTGACGGCGTCGGACCAACCTACCGCCGGGCACGGGCCCGGCAGCACCTGCCGGGCACGCGCCCGGGCATCCCCTGCCACGGGAGAACCTAAAGGTCCACGCCGCGCGCGGCAAGACGGTCCGGCGCGACACGCTCGGGCGTCGCCGCAGGTCAGGCTGCTCTCAGAGGCCGAGCTCCTCGACCGTCCGCTCGCGCATCTCGACCTTGCGCACCTTGCCGGTCACGGTCATCGGGAACTCCTCGACGACCTTGACGTACCGCGGCACCTTGTAGTGCGCGAGGCGCCCGGCGCAGAACTCTCGCACCGCCTCGACGGTCAGCGGCTCGGCGCCGTCGCGCATCCGGACCCAGGCGCACAGCTCCTCGCCGTACTTCTCGTCGGGGACGCCGATGACCTGGGCGTCGAGGACGTCCGGGTGCGTGTAGAGGAACTCCTCGATCTCGCGCGGGTACACGTTCTCGCCGCCGCGGATGACCATGTCCTTGATGCGACCGGTGATCTGCACGTAGCCCTCGTCGTCCATGACGGCGATGTCGCCGGTGTGCATCCAGCCGTCGACGAGCACCTCGGCCGTCTTCTCCGGCTCCTCCCAGTACCCGAGCATCACCGAGTAGCCCTTGGTGCAGAACTCACCCGGCGTGCCACGGGGCACCGTCTCGCCGGTGACCGGGTCGACGACCTTGATCTCCAGGTGGGGGTGCACCGCCCCCACGGTGTTGACCTTCTGCTCGAAGGTGTCGTCGGTGCGGTTCTGCGTCGACACCGGCGAGGTCTCGGTCATGCCGTAGCAGATGGTCATCTCCTCGATGCCCGACTCGATGAGCTTGGTCATCATCGACGCCGGGCACGGCGAGCCCGCCATGATGCCGGTACGGACCGACGACAGGTCGTAGGAGTCGAACTGCGGCAGAGCCCATTCCGCGATGAACATCGTGGGGACGCCGTAGAGGGACGTGCAGCGCTCCTCGGAGACGGCGGCCAGCGTCAGCGCCGGGTCGAACCCGGGGGCGGGGATGACCATGCACGCGCCGTGGGTGAGCGCCGCGAGGTTGCCCATGACCATCCCGAAGCAGTGGTAGAAGGGCACGGGGATGCAGATGCGGTCGGCCTCGGTGTAGCGGCAGAGCTCGCCGACGAGGTAGCCGTTGTTGAGGATGTTGTGGTGCGAGAGGGTCGCGCCCTTGGGGAAGCCGGTCGTCCCCGACGTGTACTGGATGTTGATCGGCTCGGACGGGTCGAGGTCGCGCTGGGCCATCGTCAGCCGCTCGGGGCTCACGTCGTCGGCGCCGGCCAGCAGCGCGTCCCAGCTGTCGCGGCCGATGACGACGACCTGCTCGAGGGCCGGGCACTCGGGCCGGGCGGTCTCGACCATCGCGACGTAGTCGGAGGTCTTGAACGACGCCGCCGTCACGAGCACCCGGATGCCCGCCTGCCGCAGGACGTAGGTCAGCTCGTGGGTGCGGTAGGCCGGGTTGATGTTGACGAGGACGAGCCCGACCTTGGCCGTCGCGAGCTGCACGAGGGTCCACTCGGCGCAGTTCGGGGCCCAGATGCCGACGCGGTCGCCCTTCTCGAGGCCGCTCGCGAGCAGCCCGCGGGCGAGCCGGTCGACCGCCTCGCCGAGCCGGCTCCACGTCATCCGCACGTCCTGGGCCCGGTCGACGAGCGCCTCCCGGTCGCCGAACCGCTCGACGGTGGCGTCGAGCGCGTCCCCGATGGTCTGCTCGAGCAGGGGCGGGTCGAGCAGGCCGACCGTGTGCGAGAGGGCGGGGTCGGGCGTGAGCGTCATCGGGGTCCCTTCGGCGGCGGTGCCAACGGGGTCCAGCCAACACGTCCGCGGCCCGCCGGGCAACCGAGCCCCGCCTGACCGCTCCCGGGGCGAGGACGACCCCGCACGTGCGGGCTTTCCGTGGTTGACGGTCCGTCCGGACAGCGACAACCCCGCACGTGCGAGCTTTCCGGCCGGCCGCCTGCCCCGGCGGTCAGCCGCGACCGAGCACGCGACGGATCCAGCTGCGCGCACCGCGCACCGCGACGACGTCGCCGAAGCCGCCGCCGCTCCACGACCCGAGCACGAGCGCGTCGTGGTCGTCATGGCACGAGGTGCAGACGGTGCGACCCAGCTGGGTCGTGTGCTTCGCGCCGCGCACGGTGCGGCCGCACTGCTCGCAGCGCCAGCTGCTCGAGAGGGACGAGGTCATCGGGGTCCTCCGGTCGTGGGTCCGGGACGGGTGGGGCGCGAGAGCCGGTCGAGGACGCCGAGGAGCAGGGCCTCGCGCAGCGCCGGCGGGCTCGCGTCGAGGAGGGCGTTGACCGGCGCCATCCGGACCGGCAGGGCGACGCCGCCGTCGTCCCCGGCCAGCCCGGCCGCCGCGAGCAGGCCCGCGAACCCCGCGTCGTCGAGCGTCGCGGGGTCGAGGTGGGCGAGCATCCCCGCCAGGGAGGGGTCGAGGCGCACCGGCCCGGCGGCGCGCGCCGCGGCCACCGACTCCCGGAGCGCGTCGACGACCTCCGGCACGGCCGCGGCGGTGGCGGCCGAGAACGTCAGGTGGAGGGTCGGCGGCAGGTCGCGGAAGGTCATCTGCGGCTGGAGGAACCAGCCGCGCGCGAGCATCTCGTCGGCCACCGTGAAGACGTCGCAGGTGTCGTCGGTCGCGAGCGCGAGCAGGGTCGACGCCGGCGGGGCGACGACGCGCAGACCGTCGAGGTCCTCGACCGCCCGGGCCACCTCGAGCGTCGCCCGGTGCGTGTCGCGCGCCAGCCGCGCGTAGCCCTCGTCCCCGACGAAGCGCGTGACGGCCCACGCGGCGGCGACCGGGCCGCCCGAGCGCGTCGACTGGGTCGTCGTGTTGAGCATCGTGTAGCCGGGCCAGTCCGCCGAGGCGAAGAGGTGCCCGCGCCGCAGCCCGGCGTCGCGGTGCAGCAGCACCGACACCCCCTTAGGGGTGTACGCGTACTTGTGCAGGTCGACGCTGATGCTCGTCACGCCGTCGACGGCGAGGTCCCACGGCGGCACGTCGTCGAGGTGGGGCAGGACCCAGCCGCCGATGCACGCGTCGACGTGGCAGCGGGCGCCGAGGTCGAGCGCGAGCTCGGCGAGGGCCGCGACGGGGTCGACCACGCCGTGCGCGTACGACGGGGCGGAGGCCACGACGAGGACGGTCGAGCCGTCCGCGGCCTCGGCCATCGCGGCGGGGTCGGCCCGCAGGGTGACGGGGTCGACGTCGACGACGACCGCGCGCACCCCGAGGTACTCGGCGGCCTTCCGGAAGGCGGCGTGGGCCGACGCCGGCAGGAGCATGCTCGGCGACGCCACGTGGGGCGCGGCCTCGCGCGCGGCGAGGACGGCGAGCAGGATCGACTCCGTCCCCCCGGAGGTCACGACGCCGACCGCTCCGGGCGGGGCGTGCAGGAGCGCGGCGGCGCGGCCGACGAGGTCGTTCTCCATCCGCTGGATCGACGGGAACGCGGTGGGGTCCAGCCCGTTGGCCGACGAGAACATCGCCAGCGCCTCGCGGCCGAGGGCGTCGGCCTCGGCGAGACCGGAGTCGTAGACGTAGGCGAGGGTCCGGCCGCCGTGCGTCGGCAGGTCGGCCGCCCGCAGCGCGCGCAGCTCCTCGAGGACCTCTGGGGCGCTCGGTCCGGTGGGGGCGGCGGAGGTGGTCATCCGGACTCCTTCGGGTCGAGCCGGTAGCGGCGCAGCACGACGACCGAGACCGCGACGAGCACTGCCGGGACGGCGGTGAAGCCGAGGGCGATGGCCGTGCGGGCCGAGTCCGGTTGCGCGGCAGCGGCGTCGGTGGACGACACGAACCCACCGACGGTCAGGACGAGCGCGTAGAGGAACGGCCCGACGGCGAGGCCCAGCGTCTCCCCCGCCGTCCAGACGCCCGTGTACGTCCCGGCGCGGTCCTCGCCGGTGCGGGCGGTGTCGGCCGCCGCGACGTCGGGCAGCATCGCGAGCGGGAACATCTGGCAGGCGGCGTAGCCCACCCCGACGACACCCACGGTGACGGCCGTCGCGGCGGTCCCGAGCGGCAGGGCGGCCAGCGTGGCGAGCGCACCGGCACCCAGCAGCACCGACCCCCAGAGGTAGCCGGTGCGCTTCCCGTGACGCTCGCCGACCCGCTGCCACAGCGGGGTGACGAGGAGCGCCGGCCCCACGAAGCAGACGAAGAGCACCGCCGACGCCCCCGGCCGGCCGAGCTGCACCCGGGCCACGTAGTCGACGCCGGCGAGCATCGCGCCGGTCGCGAGCGCCTGGAGCACGAACACCGCCAGCAGGGTGCGGAACTCGCGCGACGCCGCCACGACGCGCAGCTGGTCGCGCAGGCTCCCGCCCGCGGTCGCGGCGCGGCGCACCGGCGCGTCCCGGGTGCCCCACCAGGCGCCGAGGGTGCCGACGAGGATCAGCGCGCCGACGAACAGCCCGACCGCGCGGTAGCCCTGCTCGGGGCCGACGGCGTCGCGGACGACCGGCGCCAGCCCGCCGCTGACGAGGATGGCGAGCGCGAGCACCGCGACGCGCCACGTCATGAGGCGCGTGCGCTCGTCGTAGTCGTCGGTCAGCTCGGCCGGCATCGCGACGTACGGCACCTGGAAGGAGGCGTAGGCGCTCGCGCAGGCGAGGAAGGCGACGACGACCCACGTCGCGGCGAGGGCCGTCGGGCTCGTCGGGCCCGCGAAGAGGAGCACGAACGCGACCGCCAGCGTGAGGCCGGCCCGCAGGAGGAACGGCCGGCGCCGCCCGGCGGGGTGCGTCGAGCGGTCGCTGACCCGCCCGGCGACGGGGTTGAGGACGACGTCCCAGGCCTTGGGCAGGAGCACGACGAGGCCGGCGAGCCCCGCACCGACGCCGAGCCGGTCGGTCAGGTACGGCAACAGCAGCAGCCCGGGCACCGTCCCGAACGACCCGGTCGCGACCGAGCCGAGACCGTAGCCGCGGCGGACGGACGCGGGCAGGCGGGCGGGCTCCGTCGCCACCCCGCGCTCGCCCATGGCCGGACCCTAGTGGCCCGCACCGCCTCGCGGGAGTGGCCCGACGCGGGGCGGGTCGCCCGCGGTGCCACCCGGCGCGGGAGGCGATGATGGGCCGGTGGGCACGAGGCGCAGGTTCCGCGGACGCATCACGGGCGTGGGCTCCACCTCCGGGGTGCGGGTCGTCGTCGGGTGGTGGCTCGAGTCGCCCTTCGGCGCCTTCGCCGACGTCATGGTCGAGACCGCCACGGGGCACCGGGTGCTGCTGGCCCCCACGCAGCAGGTCGTCGACCTCGTCGCGACGACCTACACCTTCGACGAGGTCCGCCTCGAGCCGGTGACGGTCGGCCTCACCGGCGACGGGCCGGCGCGCCTCGACGTCGCGTCACCGTCGCTCACGCTGACCGCCGACCTCGGGGGTCGGACCCCGCTCGGCACCCTCCTCGGGCTCGTGCCACCGGCCCTCGCGACGAGCCCGGCCTTCGCGACGCTCGCCGACCCCGTCGCCCGCGTCGTCCTGCGAGGCGTGCGGACCCGGGGCGTCGCCCGCGCCGGGCGCCGCGAGTACTACGGCGCAACCGACGTCCACGCCGTGACGGCGATGTCGGGGCGGTTCGACGGCGCCGACCTCGGCGCGCTGGCCCCCGTCGACCCGCCCTGCCGCTTCGGGTTCTCCTCCACCCCGCGCCGGCCGTCGGTCACCGAGGTGACGACGACCATCGTCGACGTCACCTGACCTCCGCCCGCGCCCTCCGGCGCCCGCTGTGTTCCCTCGCGTCACTCGCGTATCGGGTCACCCGATACGACCGCGCTGTACCCGGGAACGGTTGTCGGGTGAAGCGCAGCGGTATCGGGTCACCCGATACGCGTGGGACGGGCGGGGTCAGGTGCGGGGCGTGATGCGCAGCAGCTTGTCGTCGTCGCCGTTCGTCGTCGTCACGTAGAGCGCACCGTCCGGGCCCAGGCGTGCCGCCCGCAGACGCCCGTACGGGCCGTTCGTCGCGTCCGGGATCGCCACGTCGGTCACGGAGCCGTCGCCGTCGAGGCTCAGCACGAGGAGCTTGGCGCCCTTGAGCGCGGTGACGACGAGGGCGCCGTCCCACGCCCCCCACTGCTCGCCCTCGAGGAACTCGGCCGCGCAGACCGCCTGCGTCGTCCGGCCGCTCTGCCACACCGCCGGGACGGCGTCGGGGTAGCGCTCGGTGTCGGTCATCGGCACGCTCTCGTCGTACCCACCGACGGTGCCGCCCTGGGCCGGGTCCCAGCCGTAGTTCTTCCCCGACTCGACGAGGTTGACCTCGTCGTTGTTCGACGGGCCGTGCTCGGCGGTGAAGATGCGGCCGGTCCCCGGCTGCAGCGCGACGCCCTGGATGTTGCGGTGCCCGTAGCTCGTGACGTACCGCTGCGCAGGGTCCTTCGCGTCGGCGAACGGGTTGTCCTCCATGGGCTTCCCGGTCTCCAGGTCCAGCCGCAGGGTCTTGCCGCCGAGGCTCGTGAGGTCCTGCGGGATGCTGCCGACCGCCGTGTCGCCCGTCCCGACGACGAGCGCACCGTCGGCGTCGAGCTCGGGACGGCAGCCCGAGTGGCGTCCGGTCGAGATCGGCAGGCCGTCGAGCAGGGTCTTCTCGCGCTCGGCCGAGCGGCCGTCGGCCGACAGGCGCCACGTGACGAGCCGGATGTCCGTCGGCGCGCCGCCCTCCTGGTGGGTCTGGCACGTCGTGAACCGCCGGGTCTGCGCGAAGTCGGGGTGCACGACCATCCCGAGCAGACCTCCCTCGCCGCTGACGTAGACGTCGTCGAGGTCGGCGCGCACCCGCGTGACGGTCGCGCCCTCGCGCAGGCCCGACACGAGCGAGATGCGGGCCGGACGCTCGGTGACCAGCGCCGTGCCGTCCGGGAGGAAGCCGATGTCCCAGCCGTGCTCGAGCCCGCCGGCGACCTCCTCGACGTCGAGCTCGGGCTCCTGCGTGCTGCGCGGCGCCGGGCTCGACGAGGGCGGTGCGCTCGTGCTGCCGGACGCCGACGTGCTCGGGCGGGCGGGCACCTCTCCGAAGCCGTCGTCGCCCCCGGACGAGCAGCCGCCGACGGCGACGAGCCCGAGGCAGGCGGCGAGGGCCGCGGTGCGGTGGACGGCGGTCGAGCGACGGGGTCCCATGCCCCAGTCTCACATCCCGTCGGCGGCGGGGCCCCGGGCCGGACCGGCGTTCGACAGGCCGCGGCCGTCGGTCAGGGGAGGTCGGTGACGGCCCGCTCGTAGGCGGCGGCGAGCGCATCGAGGTCGGCGCGGTACCGACGGATGTCGCAGCCGAGCCCGTTGCGCTTGAGGAGGATGCCCTCCTGCGCCCAGGTCTCCCGCGCGCGCTCGAGCAGGGGCGCCGGCAGGTCGCCGTAGCTGTTCGTGACCCGCCACCACGTGACGTTGCCGCCGTAGGCCTTCATGATCGAGCCGACCTGGCGCGGGCCGATGCCGACGAGCGCCGCGAGGTCGCCGTACGACACGACGCACCCGCGCGGCACCTGCTCCACCGCGCGCAGCACCCGCTCCACGAGCACGTCGTCCACGCGCAGGAGTCTGCCCGACGCGTGCCTCGCCGCGCGGTGTGGGCGACATCCCGCGAAACACCCCTGCGTGGGACGGGTGGGGCCTGCGAGACTGTCGCGCATGCGGCGCATCGTCCAGAGCCAGAAGCTCCAGCACGTGCGCTACGACGTGCGCGGCCCGATCCTCGTCGAGGCCCAGCGCCTCGAGGCCGAGGGCCACAAGATCCTCAAGCTGAACATCGGCAACACCGCGCCGTTCGGCTTCGAGGCGCCCGAGGCCATCGTCGCCGACATGGTGCACAACCTGCCGGAGAGCCAGGGCTACGCAGACTCCAAGGGCATCTACTCGGCGCGCACCGCGGTCGCGCAGTACTACCAGTCGCGCGGCCTGCGCGACACCGGCGTCGAGGACGTCTACATCGGCAACGGTGTCTCCGAGCTGATCACGATGGTCCTCCAGGCGTTCGTCGACGACGGCAACGAGGTCCTCGTGCCCGCGCCCGACTACCCGCTGTGGACCGGAGCCGTCTCGCTGTCGGGCGGGACGCCCGTGCACTACCGCTGCGACGAGTCCAACGGCTGGAACCCCGACCTCGAGGACATCGAGGCCAAGATCACCCCGAACACGCACGCGATCGTCGTCATCAACCCGAACAACCCGACGGGAGCCGTGTACTCGGAGGAGACGGTGCGCGCCCTCGTCGACATCGCGCGGCGCCACGACCTCGTCGTCATGGCCGACGAGATCTACGAGAAGATCCTCTTCGACGACGCGGTGCACCACCACGCGGCGACGTTCGCCGGTGAGGACGTCCTCTGCCTCACCTTCAGCGGGCTGTCCAAGGCCTACCGGGTCTGCGGCTACCGCGCCGGCTGGGTCATGGTCTCGGGCCCCAAGCACCTCGCGTCGGACTTCCTCGAGGGCCTGACCCTGCTCGCCAACATGCGGATGTGCGCCAACGTCCCTGCGCAGCACGCCATCCAGACCGCGCTCGGCGGGTACCAGTCGGTCAACGAGCTGATCGGGCCGGGCGGTCGCTTCCGGGAGCAGTCCAAGCTCGCGTGGCGGCTGCTCAACGAGATCCCCGGGGTGTCGTGCGTCGAGCCGCAGGGCGCGCTCTACTGCTTCCCGCGGCTGGACCCCGAGGTCTACCCGATCGAGTCCGACGAGGCGTTCGTCATCGACCTGCTGCGGGCGAAGAAGCTCCTCGTGACGCACGGCACCGGGTTCAACTGGTTCGCGCCGGACCACTTCCGGCTCGTGACGCTGCCCGACGAGGAGACGCTGACCGAGGCGATCGGCCGCATCGCCGAGCACCTCGCGACGATGCGCGCCTGACGGGATGGCCTCCGCCGCAGCCCTTCCCGACGGTGCGACGCTCGGCGCCGTCGCCGTCGGCGGCGTGCTGGGGTCGCTCGGCCGCTGGGCGGTCGGGCTCGCCCTCCCGCACGAGGTCGGCGCCTTCCCCTGGTCGACCTTCGTCGTCAACGTCACCGGGGCCTTCGCGATGGGCCTGCTCGTCGCCTTCCTCGTCGACCGGCCGGGGGTCCATCGGCTGGCCCGGCCGTTCGTGGGGGTCGGTGTGCTCGGCGGGTGGACGACCTTCTCCGCGCTGGCCGTCGACGCGGTGCAGCTCGGCGCCACGCACCACGTCCAGCTGGCGCTGCTCTACGTCGGCGCCACGTTCCTCGTCGGGACGCTCGCGGTCGCCGCGGGGATGCTCGGCGGCCGGCGCGTCTGGCCGGGCCCGTGACCGCCACGCACGCGCTCCTCGTCGCGCTCGGCGCCGCCGTCGGGGCGCCGCTGCGGCTCGTCGTGGCCCACTACGCGCGCGAGCGGCTCGGGGCGGCGCCGCCCGCCGGGACGCTCACCGTCAACGTCGTCGGCTCGCTCGTCCTCGGGGTGCTCGTCGGCGACGCGGTGGGCGGCTCGGCCCTCGCCCTCGTCGGCACCGGCTTCTGCGGGGCCCTGACGACCTTCTCGACGCTGGCGCTCGAGCTGTGGGAGGCCCTCGACG
Source organism: Phycicoccus mangrovi (assembly GCF_018729305.1). Taxonomy (NCBI): domain Bacteria; kingdom Bacillati; phylum Actinomycetota; class Actinomycetes; order Micrococcales; family Intrasporangiaceae; genus Phycicoccus; species Phycicoccus mangrovi. The sequence continues at coordinate 264,508 of NZ_JAHHWP010000012.1, forward strand.
ACGACCGCCCCGTCGCCGCCGCGGCGACCCTCGGGCTCTCGCTCGTGCTCGGCCTCGGCGCCGCGGCCCTCGGCTACGCCCTCGCCGCCTGACCCCCAGGCACTGTGCATCAATCGACACATTCGTCGAATCCCGCACGCCGACGCTGCGTGCCCCGTGCATCAATCGACACATTCGTCGAATCCCGCACGCCGACGCTGCGTGCCCCGTGCATCAATCGACACATTCGACGATTCCTGCACGGCAGCCGGCCCAGACGACCCGGGCACGCACGAACGCGCCGCCCGTCCCGCGAGAGCGGGGCGGGCGGCGCGTCCGGTCCGAGCGCCTCGGTCAGTGACCGTGACCGTGGTGGTGCTTGGCCACCACGCCGGAGGCGCTGACGATGCCGGCGCCGTAGAACCCGTTGAACCCCTTCCCGCCGACGCAGGTGGCGGTGTAGAGGTCCGAGCGGCCCACGTCGGTGTACGACTGGACGCGGCCGTCCGGGCAGGCGTGGTCGCGGGCCGTGCCCATGACGATCGACCGCACCGTGTCGGGCGCGAGGCCGAAGCCGCCGTGGCGCTGCGACTTCCCGTGCGCCGAGACCGCGAGCGCGGCGACGCCGGCGGCGTGCGGCGAGGCCATCGAGGTGCCCTGGAGGTACTGGTAGTACCCGCAGACCTCGCGGCCGTGGCCCTTGACGACACGGCAGTCCTTCATCGTGCCGAGCGACTCCCCGAGCGGCGTGATGTCGCCGTTCTCGTCGACCTGGCCCTCGGCCTGCATGACGTTGAGCGGCGCGGTCGAGAGGATGAGGTTGCCGTTCGTGCGGTAGGTGTCGGTTCCGAGGCCGTCACGGAACCAGCCGCCCGGCGCCGAGACCTCGATCTCGCCCGAGCGCAGGTCGGTGGCCCAGTTCGAGTAGTCGGCCTTGCGCTCCGACGGGCCGACCGACGAGACGCCGAGGACGTGCGGGCCCTCGACGGGCAGGTCGAGGCAGGTCGCGTTGTCGATCGTCCGCGGGTGCTCGGTGCCGCCGGGGTAGTCGGGGCTCGAGGTGTCGGTGCGGGGGTTGGAGATGTCCTCGTTGTTGTTGCCGAGGGCCGCGACGAGCGTGACGCCCTTGCGGTGCGCGTAGTTGAGCGCGCGCGTCATCGACCGGATGATGAGGTCCTGCTCGGCCGCCTCCTCCGGGCTGTCCTCCGGCGCACCGCCGACGCAGTTGTACGCCCACGGGTCGACGTAGAACGACATGTTGACGACGTCCAGGCCCGCGTCACCGGCGTAGGTCAGCGCCTTGACGGTGGGGGTGAGGAAGAAGTAGCCGCTGTCCTGGCCGGCGCGCACGTTGACGAGGTCGACGTTCGGGGCGACGCCCGAGACGCCGAGACCGTTCATCGCCGCGGCGATGGTGCCCGCGACGTGGGTGCCGTGGCCGTCGTCGTCGTGGTCGGCCGGGTCGACGCAGCCGGCGTACTCGCAGGGCCCGTCGATGTCGGGCATGTCGGTCACGAAGTTGCGCGAGAGACGGCGGTCGAAGTTCGGCGCGAGGTCGGGGTGCGAGCCGTCGACGCCGGTGTCCATCACGCCGACCCGGACGCGCTTGTCGCCCATCTCGGTGCGGTGCGCCTGCGGGGCGCCGATCATGTCCATGCCCCACAGGAGGGAGTCGAGGGGGTCGGCCTTGGCGCCCTTCGGCGGCTTGTGCGGCTTGTGGTCGTCCTTGCCGTGGCGTGCGGCGGCGCTCCGGACGGCGGTGTCCTGCTGCTCGCGGGCCACCCGGTCCTTGACCTTGCCGGCGTCCGGCGTGCGCCCGATGACGCCCTCCTTCGCGGCGGCCGCGACCCCGGGCATCGACCGGGCGGCGGCGGCGAAGCCACCCCGGGTCGAGGTGACCGAGACCAGGCCGATGTCCGTGTTGACCGCGGTCACCGTGGCGCCGGCCTTCGCGAGGCGCTGGGCCAGGGCCTGCGCGTCGGTGCCCTCGTCGGCCAGCACGGCGTACGCCGTCCGGGCCGTCGTGGCGGTGGCGGCGGTCGGCGTCGCGGATGCCGTCGCCGTCACCGCCCCCAGGGTCGCCGTGGCCAGGGCCACGACTCCCGTCATCGCAACCATGCGAGATCGTCGCATCGTGTGTCTCCTCCGTCGGGATGGACGCGGCGGTGCGCCCGCGCGCCACCGTAGGGGAGCGGCCGCGGGCTGGGAACCCCCGAGATCGGGGGATCTCTCAGCGGTCGGCCGCGGCCACCTCGACCTCGAGCCCGTAGGACCAGCCGTCGGCCAGGGGGAGGCTGTCGCCGCTCCAGAAGCGGCCGGGGTCGTACCAGTTGGTCGGCACGTCCGGCCGCAGCACGCCCATGTCCTCGAGCGTCGCCGCGACGACCTCGGCGCAGTAGGCGTCCTCGGGGCGCAGGCCCTTGACGTCGCGCGCCCGCCGGGTGAGGTGCGCGTCGCGCCCGCGCAGCCACCGCCATCCGAGCCGGACGGTCGACGGGAACGAGACGCCGTCGAGCCGGGCGACCGTGCGCAGCGCGGCGTCCTCCTCGGCCCGCCCGGCGCGGGGCTCGAGTTGGCGCAGCCACGCCCGCTGCCCGTAGCGCACCTGCCAGGTGGTCACGGCCTCCGCGAGGTCGTGCAGCTGGACGCCGCGGTGGTGGTCACCGGTCCAGTGGTCGCGCATCGAGCGGCCGAGCTCGGCGTGCCAGAGCAGCGGCGGCAGGTCGTCGAGGACGAGGGCCATCCCCACGTGGTTGACCGGCGCGTTGCTCGCGGTCTGGATGACCCGGTCGGCCACGGTGCCCCCGCGGAAGATCCACAGGTCCCCGGTGCGGGACGCCGCGACGGCCTCGTCGACGGGGACGGGCCGGGTGCCGGTGTGCGCCATGGCGCCCAGTCTGCCGGGCCGGGCTCGCTAGGGTGGCGACGTGGACCGCAACCGCCTGTGGAAGCTGCTCGGGGTGGCCGGCGCGGCCGGTGTCGTGGCGACCGGTGTGCTCGTCGCCCGCGACGAGCGCAGCCGCCGCGCGTACGAGCCGGACGAGGTGCGCGACCGGCTGCGGGCGCGCCTCGACGAGGCCGCGGCCGACGAGCGTCCCGACGCCGACCGCTGACCGTCAGGCGTCGTCGGCCCGCGGGATGAGCGGCTGCCCGGCGCGCGCCCGGATCTCCTGCACCGTCCACGAGTTGCCGTCGGGGTCACGGAAGCCGAAGAGCGTGCCCCCGTCCCGCTCGTCGAGGACGACGACCTCGTCGCAGTCGACGCCACGGCCGACGAGCTCGGCGTGCGCCGCCCGGGCGTCCGCGACGACGAGCTGGAGGCCGTGCTGGGTGCCGGGCGGCATCGCCCGCAGGTTCGGCATCGTGCCCATGACGACCGAGCAGCCGGAGCCGCGCGGGGTCAGCTGGGCGATCCGCCCGAAACCGGCGTCGGTGTCGTGGTCGAGGTGGAACCCGACCCGGTCCCGGTAGAAGGCGACCGACGCGTCGAGGTCCGAGACCGGGACGACGACGACCTCGAGGGTCCAGTCCACGTCGCGCTCCCCGCCGCTCAGCCGCGCGCCAGGAGGGCGTCGAGCTTGACGTAGCCCTCGGTCATCCCGCCCTCCATGCCGGAGGCGACCATCGCGTCACGCCCCTCGACGGTCGAGCCGATGCTGCGGCCGTGCAACCGCGAGCGCCCGTCCCCGAGGTCCTCGAAGCGCAGCAGCTCGAGCGCGACCTCGTCGGGCATCCCCTCGAACTCGAAGGTCTGGACGATGAGCTCGTCGGTGCGCACCGTGTGGAAGCTGCCGCGGAAGCCGAACTCGCCGCCGTCGGGCGAGCGGTGGACGTAGCGGTAGCCGCCACCGTCCGTGAAGTCCCAGCGCGGCACGTCCATCGCGTACCCCTGCGGCCCGAGCCACTGCCGGACCTGCTCGGGGTCGGCGTGCGCGGCGTAGAGCGCGGCGACGGGAGCGTCGAACTCGCGGGTGAAGTCGATCCAGGGCACACCGGCCGGGATGTCGAGGTCGAGGCTGTTGGCCATGCTGCTCACTCCTTCGTGAGGTCCTGCCACTGCTCCCCGAGCAGGGCGTCGAGGCGGCGGTAGCCGCGCTCGTGGGCGAGCCGGTAGCCGTCGAGCCACGCCGTGAGGCGCTCGAGGGCGGCCGGTTCGAGGTGGACCGGGCGGCGCTGGGCGTCCCGGCCCTTGGTGACCAGGCCCGCGTGCTCGAGGACCTGGATGTGCTTCGAGACCGCCTGCACGCTGATCCCGAAGGGCTCGGCGAGCTCGCCGACCGTGGCCGGCCCGCGGCTGAGCCGCGCGATGATCGCCCGGCGCACGGGGTCGGCGAGGGCCGCGAAGCCCCGGTCCACCAGCTCGTCGTCCATGGGCGTACTCAACCAGAACATTGATCAACCGTCAAGTTGATCTCAACCTCATGTCTTCGCGAAAGTGTGTTGACTCGCCGGGGAGCCCCGGCGATTTCACACGCGTTCGCGGAGGGGAGGGGCGGCGGAGGTCAGCGGCGGCGGCCGGAGCCGCGGACGACGAGGCGCGTCGGCAGGACGATGGTCCGCGGCGGCGACTCGTCCCCGAGCAGCCGGGCGAAGAGCACCTGCGCGGCCTTCTCGCCCATCGCCGTGGGGTCCTGGTGGACGGCGGTGACCGGCGGGTCGACGAGCTCGGCCAGCTCGAAGTCGTCGTACGCGACGAGCGACAGGTCGAGCCCGAGGTGACGCAGCGCGACGAGCGTCAGCACCGTCACGCGGTTGTTGCCGGTGACGACGGCGGTCACCGGCTCGGGGTCGGCCGCCCACTCCCCCAACGCTGTTCGCACCGACTCGGGCGAGTGCGGCCCCATCGCGACCGGCGGGGTGCGGGGCAGCCCGAGGGAGACGTGGGTCGCGAGGAAGGACTCGCGGCGCTGCCGGGCCGTCCAGAACTCGGGGTCGTCGCCGAGGAAGCCGATGCGCCGGTGCCCGTGCGCGACGAGGTGCTCGACCGCGCTGCGCATCCCGCCGACGTTGTCGCTGAGGACCGTGTCGCAGGTCGCGCCGCGGACCGGCCGGTCCAGGTGGACGATCGGCGCCCCCGCACCCTCCACCTCGGGGTCGGCCACCGGTGTCTCGCCGGCGGGGACGACGACGATGCCGTCGACCCGCCGGGCCAGCAGCGCCCGGATGACGGCCCGCTCGCGGTTCGGGGAGTTCTCGGCCGACGCGGTGATGAGGTGGTACTGGTGCATCCGGGCCTCGCGCTCGACCCCGGCCGCGATCTGCGAGTAGAAGGGGTTCGCGAGCTCCTCGACGGCCAGCCCGATCGTGAACGTCCGTCCCTCCCGGATGGTCGCGAGCCCGCCCGCGCGGCGGAAACCGGTGCGACGAATGACCTCTCGCACCCGCTCGGCGGTGTCCGCGCGCACGCCGGCCTGGTGGTTGACGACCCGCGACACGGTCTTGACCGACACGTGCGCCTCCGCGGCCACCTCGGCCATCGTGGGGCGCCCCGGTGTCCGGTTGGCCGACATCGCTGTCACCGCGTCATGACACCACACGGCGCCCCGACCAGCGAGGCGAGCGCGGCGCACACCGCTCCCGACCCCGCGTTGTCCGGTCGGATGTCCTGACCGGACAAGCCCGCGTCCCGGCTTGCCGCCCGCCGCGCCCCCGCCGAGGCTCGCCGCACCGGTGGGCAGCGACGCCCCCTCGACGGCCTCACCTGCCGCGTCGTCGCCGCCCCGGACAGCCGGCACGACGCCCGACGCGGGCGAGCACGGAGGACCGATGGGTGTCATGACGAGGTTCCGCGCGGGGGCCACCGTCCTCGCGGTCGCGGCCGCCACGGTGTCGGGGGCAGCGCTGCCGAGCGCGGCCGCCCCGGCGCCGGGCGACTTCTCGACCTCCTTCGAGGAGGGCCAGCCGCAGCCGGCCGACTCGAGCGTCGAGCAGGGGCCGAAGGGCCCGCTCCAGCAGAACGTCACCGGCACGGCGTCGACCGACGGCAGCCTCCTCGGCCAGGTCACCGACGTGACGGCCAGTGCGGAGAACGCCCCGAACGAGGCCGCCTCGAGCCTCGCGGACGCCAACCCCGACACCAAGTGGCTCGCCTTCGAGCCCTCCGGGTGGGTCCGCTACGAGCTCGCGAAGCCGGCGACCGTCGTCAAGTGGTCGATGACCTCGGCCAACGACTCCCCGGAGCGCGACCCGAAGGACGTCACCCTCCAGGGGTCGGCCGACGGCACGACGTGGACCGACCTCGACCGCCAGACCGGCCTCGACTTCCCGCAGCGCTTCGCGACCCTCGACTTCGAGGTCGACGCCCCGGCCGAGTACCGCTTCTACCGGCTCGACGTGACGGCCAACCACTCGGGCGGGCTCGTGCAGCTCGCCGACTGGGACATCAGCGACGGCACGACCGGCCCGGGCACCGTGTCGCCGATGGTGACGCGCACCGGACCCGGCCCGATCTCCGGCTTCAACATCAAGCCACTCGTCGGCTGGACCGGCGTCAAGGCCCTGCGCTACTCCGGCGGCCACACCGCGGCCGGCCGCGGCTACGCCTGGAACCGGCTCTTCGACGTCGACGTCCCCGTCGGGCACGCCAGCCGCCTCACGTACAAGATCTTCCCGGACATGGTGAGCGGCGACCTGACCTACCCGTCGACGTACACGTCCGTGGACCTGCGCTTCACCGACGGCACCTTCCTCTCGGACCTGGGGGCCACCGACGCCCACGGCACCGAGGCGAGCCCGAGCGGCCAGGGGCGCGGCAAGATCCTCTACGCCAACCAGTGGAACGCGGTGACGGTCGAGCTCGGCCGGGTGGCCGCCGGGCGCACGGTCGACGCGATCCTCCTCGGCTACGACAACCCGACGGCGGCGGCCGACACCCGCTTCGGCGGCTGGCTGGACGACGTGAGCATCGAGGGGAAGCCCGCCGTGGTCGACGGCCGCGACCTGACCAACTACGTCGACGTCCGACGCGGCACCAACGCCTCGGGCAGCTTCTCGCGCGGCAACAACCTGCCGATCAGCGCGCTGCCCAACGGGTTCACGTTCCTCACGCCGGTCACCGACGCGACCTCCCAGTCGTGGCAGTACTACTACCAGTCGGCCAACGACGAGCAGAACCGCCCTGTCCTGCAGGGCCTCGCGGTCTCGCACGAGCCGAGCCCGTGGATGGGTGACCGCAACCAGCTGTCGGTCATGCCGTCGACCGCGTCCGGCACACCCACCGGGGACGCCGACGCCCGCGGCCTGGCCTTCGACCACGCGACCGAGATCGCGCACCCCGACTACTACCGGGCGGTGCTCGAGGACGGCACCGTCGCCGAGCAGACCCCGGCCGACCACGGCGGCGTCTTCCGCTTCACCTTCCCGAAGGACACCGCCGCGGGCCACCTCGTCCTCGACACCGTCGATGACGACGGGGAGTTCACCGTGCAGGCCGGCACGAACGTGGTGACGGGCTGGGTCGACAACGGCAGCGGTCTCTCGGCCGGCCGGAGCCGGATGTTCGTCTACGGCACGTTCTCGCAGAAGCCGACCGGCGCGGGCACCGCCCCCGACGGGCACGACGGCACGCGCTACGCCACCTTCGACACGAGCACCGACCGGGCCGTGACGCTGCGTCTCGCGACCTCGTTCATCTCGCTCGACCAGGCCAAGCACAACCACGCGCTCGAGCTGGCCGGGCGCGGCTTCGACCGTGTCCGCCAGGCCGCCAACGCCGCGTGGAACGCGCGGCTCGGGGTCGTCGAGGTCGAGGGCGCCAACGACACCGACCGCTCGACGCTGTACTCGAACCTCTACCGGCTCAACCTCTACCCCAACAGCCAGTTCGAGAACACCGGGACGGCCCGCTCGCCGAAGTACGCCTACGCGAGCCCGGTGTCGCCGAAGGACGGTGACGCCACCGCGACCCGCACCAACGCGAAGGTCGTCAAGGGCAAGATCTACGTCAACAACGGCTTCTGGGACACCTACAGGACGGTGTGGCCGGCCTACAGCCTCCTCTACCCGGAGGTCGCCGCCGAGCTGGCCGACGGCTTCGTCCAGCAGTACCGGGACGGCGGATGGGTGGCGCGCTGGTCCTCGCCGGGCTACGCCGACCTGATGACCGGCACGAGCTCGGACGTGGCGTTCGCGGACGCCTACGTCAAGGGCGTCGACCTGCCCGACCCGCTCGCGGCCTACGACGCCGCCGTGCGCAACGCCACGGTCCTGCCGACCTCGAGCGCGGTCGGCCGCAAGGGCATCGACACCTCGACCTTCAAGGGCTACACGAGCAACGCCACGCACGAGTCGGTGTCGTGGGGGCTCGAGGGCTTCGTCAACGACTACGGCATCGGCCAGATGGCGAAGAAGCTCGCGACGGACCGCAGGACCCCGAAGGACCGCCGGGCCCAGCTGCTCGAGGAGTCGGCGTACTTCCTCGAGCGGGCGACCCACTACGTCAACAGCTTCGACCGCGAGACCGGCTTCTTCCGCGGCCGCGCCGCGGACGGCGACTTCCCGGACGCGGCGTCCTTCGATCCCGAGGACTGGGGCGGCGACTTCACCGAGACCAACGGGTGGAACTTCGCCTTCCACGCACCGCAGGACGGCGTCGGCCTGGCCAACCTCTACGGCGGGCGGGACGGCCTCGCGAAGAAGCTCGACGAGTTCTTCGCGACGCCGGAGACCGCGACGAAGCCCGGCGGCTACGGCGGCGTCATCCACGAGATGCTCGAGGCCCGCGACGTGCGGATGGGCATGCTCGGCCAGAGCAACCAGGTCTCGCACCACATCCCGTACATGTACGACTGGACCGGCCAGCAGTGGAAGACGGCCGAGAAGGTCCGCGAGATCATGCGGCGTCTCTACGTGGGCGGCGAGATCGGGCAGGGCTACCCCGGCGACGAGGACAACGGCGAGATGTCGGCCTGGTACCTGCTGTCGTCCCTCGGCATCTACCCGCTGCAGGTCGGGTCGTCGCAGTGGGCCATCGGCTCACCGAAGTTCACGAAGACGACGGTCCACCGCACGCAGGGCGACCTCGTGGTCGAGGCACCCGGCAACTCGGAGCGGGCGATCTACGTCCAGGGCGTCAGCATCGATGGCAGGCGCCAGTCGGGCGTGTCGATCGACCAGTCGCAGCTAGCCGGCCGCACGACCGTCCGCTTCGCGATGGGCACGCGCCCCTCGTCGTTCGGCTCGCGGACGCAGGACCTCCCGCCGTCGCTGACGAAGGGCAAGGACGCGCCGAACCCGCTGCGTGACGCCACCGGCGCCGGGCGTGGCTCGGCCACGGCCACGGGTCTCGCGGACGGCAGCAGCGCCACGTCGCTGTTCGACGACACCTCGCGCACCGCCGCGACGTTCACGACCAGGCGACCGACGGTGTCGTACACGCTCTCCGGCCCTGGACAGCGCGCCACCTGGTACACGCTCACCTCCGGTCCCGAGAAGGGCGACCCGACGGCCTGGAGGCTCGAGGGCTCGAAGGACGGCAAGCACTGGAAGACCCTCGACCGGCGCTCCGGCGAGACCTTCCCGTGGCGGGTGCAGACCCGGCCGTTCGAGATCCGCCACTCCGGCGCGTACGCGAGCTACCGGCTCGTCGTCACCGCGGCGAACGGTGCGGTCAACCTCTCGGAGGTCGAGCTGCTGACCGACGGCACCAAGGCGGCTCGAGGACCGCTGTCGGTCACCGGCGCCGACGCGGCCGAGACGTCCGTCGGCCGCGAGTGGTCGGGCACGCTGGCGACCTTCGCCGGTGGCCGTGGCGGTCAGGAGACGACGCCGACGGTGACGGTCGACTGGGGTGACGGCACCTCGTCCCCCGGCCGCGTCAAGGTCGGCGACCTCGGCACCTCGACGGTCAGCGGGTCGCACACGTGGGCCGAGCCGGGCTTCTACCAGCCGCGGGTCACGGTGACCTCCGGCAAGGAGTCCGCGAGCGGGCTGGCCGCCGTCACCGTGCACCAGGCCGTCGTCCCGTCGTACGCGAAGGGCTTCGACCTGCAGTGCATCGGCGACGTCGGCACGGCCGTCCCCTGTGACGGCGGCCGGTCCGGCATCGCCCGTCAGGCCCTCGCCGACGAGGGCGTCGTCCCCGGGCGGATGCAGACGGTCCCCGGCACCGACCTGCGCTGGTCGCTGCCGGCCGTGCCGGCGGGTGAGCCCGACAGCGCGTCCGGCGCCGGGCAGACCCTCGACGTCACCCTGGCGCCGGGTGCGACGCGGATGTCGCTCATCGGCACCGCGACGCAGAAGGACCAGGACACCACCGCGACGGTGACGTTCGACGACGGCTCGACCGCGGACTACCCGCTGCAGTACGGCGACTGGTGCGGCTCGGCGAAGTTCGGCAACACCGTGGCCGTCGAGCTGGCGTACCGGACGAACGGGACCGGGACGGACTCGTGCCGCCTCAAGCTGTTCGCCACGGCGCCGCTCGAGGTGCCGTCCGGCAGGACCGTGGTGTCGGTGACGATGCCCGAGCAGACCGGCGACCCGCAGACGGCCGGCCGCGTCCACGTGTTCGCCGTCGCCGACGACGGTGCCCCTGTCGCCCTCGACGCGGCCGGGGCGACGACCGCCCGGCGCGGCAGCGCGACGACGGTGCCGCTGGGCAGGGTGTCGGGCGGCGTGCCCGGCGAGGCCTACACGGCCCGCGTGCAGTGGGGCGACGGCAGCGTGACCGAGGACGCGACGCTCGCCGCGGGCTCCGACGGCGCCGTGCGCCTCTCGGGGCGGCACACCTGGGCCGCGGCCGGCACGTACACGGTGACGGTCCTCGCGGGCGACACCCGCTCGGACGTGATCGGGACGCTGGTGGTCACCGTCCGCTGACCTCGACCGCCGGCGGCCCGACGCAGGGGCTCGTCCACGAGACCCCGGTTCCGAACCGGGGTCTCGTGGACATTTCGGGGTGACCCCGAAATGTCGAGGCGCTAGGGGAGGGTGAGGCGGGCGACGACGTGGAGGACGCCGAACGGGTCCTCGGTGTGCAGCGCCTCGCAGCGGGCGCGCCCGGGCCCGTCGACCGTCCCGAGGACGCCGGCGGCCACCTGCAGCGGGGCGCGGCCGTGGACGAGCAGGTCGGCGCACAGGGCGGGGTCGAGCGCCAGCAGCGCATCGGGGTCGGCCGCGCGCACCGCCTCGACGAGCGCCTCGTCGACGGCGAACGAGCGCTCGTCGAGGTGCCCGGGGGCCTTCTCGCCCCGGCGCGCGCTGCCGTCGGCCACGACGACGACCGAGGCCTCGGGATGCGACGCCGCCAGCGCCTCCCCCGCCGCCACGCAGCGGTCGACGGGTGCGTCCCAGGGCACGACGACGACGTCGGCGACGGGGAGACCGGCCAGCCCCACGAGGTGCCGGCTGACCCGCTCCCCGAGCGGCGGCCGGGTGCCGCGCTGCTCGCGGTCGGTGGCGACGACGAGGACGACGGGCCCGCCGTCCGGGACGGCGGCGCCGAGCGCCTCGACGGCGCACGACCGCAGGTCCGCCGCGGCGTCGGTGCGCCCCGTGTACTCGGGCAGCAGCATGGGCGCGCTGGGGACGACGACGAGCGAGCGGCTCACGCGAGTCCCCTGACGGTGCGGGCCGGCCGCAGGTCGCCGGCGACGACGGACACCATGTCGAGCACCTGACGGGTCTCGACGACCTCGTGCACCCGGTAGACCTGCGCCCCGAGCCACGCGCAGAGCGCCGTCGCGGCCAGCGTGCCGGTCAGCCGCTCACCCACCGGGAGGTCGAGCGACTCACCCACGAAGTCCTTGTTGGACAACGAGACCAGCGTCGGCCAGCCGAGCGACGTCAGCTCGTCGAGCCTCCTGGTCACCTCGAGCGAGTGCCACGTGTTCTTGCCGAAGTCGTGCGCCGGGTCGATGACGACCCGCTCACGCTCCACGCCCATCGACACCGCGCGCTCGGCCTGGCGCAGCAGCGACGATCGCGCGTCGGCCACGACGTCGTCGTACTCGATGCGGTGCGGCCGGGTGCGCGGCGTCACGCCGCCGGTGTGCGTGCAGACCAGCGCAGCGCCGAACTCGGCTGCCACGGTGGGCAGCTCGGGATCAGCCCCGCCCCACGCGTCGTTGATGAGGTCGGCGCCGACCTCGCAGACGGCACGGGCGACCTCGCTGCGCCAGGTGTCGACGCTGATGACGAGGTCCGGGTACTCGCCGCGGACGCGCTCGACGAAGCCGACGACCCGCCGCTTCTCCTCGGCGGCGTCGATCTCGACCCCCGGGGCCGCCTTGATGCCGCCGATGTCGACGATGTCGGCGCCCTGCTCGGCGACCATCCGGACGCGGTCCAGGGCAGCGTCCTCGGCCCAGCTGATGCCCTTGTCGTAGAACGAGTCCGGCGTGCGGTTGACGATCGCCATCACGAGGCGCGCCGAGGCGGGGTACTCGTGCCGGCCCAGCCGGAGTACCGCACCACGTCCTGCGTCGGACCCGCTCATCGCACCGTCTCCGTCCTCGTGGCGTAGCCCTCGACCGTCACGGCCGGCGGCCGCTCGGCGAGGTCGACCTCGCGGGGCCGCGGCGTGAAGCCCTCGGCCGTCCGCTCGTACTGCGTCAGGGTCGTGCGTCCGCCCGCGACGCCGGCCGCCGCGTCGACGCCCCGCCCGAGCCGGGCCTCGACGGCGGCCAGCACCTGGACGGCCATCGGCCCGAGCGTGTCGTGGCGGTGGTGCCGGTGCGTGCGACGACCGAGGTCTACCTGCGCCACGGCGTCCGCCCCGAGGAGGGCGGCGGTGTCGACGAGCGCCGCGATCTCGACCCCGTAGCCGACCGGCACCGAGAACCGCTCGAAGGCGGAGCGGCGCACCGCCCACTCGCCGGCCAGCGGCTGGACGAGCCCCGCGAGCTCCGGGTGGTGCAGCGCGAGGAGCGGCCTGGCGACGAGCTCGGTCACACGCCCACCGGTCTCGGCCTCCCGGCCCTCGGCGTCGAGGAGCGGTCGGTCGTAGACGGCCTTGACGAGGGCGACCTCCGGGTCGGTGAGCAGGGGGCCGAGCAGGCCGCTTACGAAGTGCGTCCCCCACTCGACGAGGTCGGCGTCGAGGAAGACGAGCACGTCGCCGGTGGTCACGTGGAGCGCCTTCCACAGCGCCTCGCCCTTGCCGCGGGCCGGCCCGAGCCCGGGCAGCACCTCGGCGGCCGCGTGCACCGTGGCGCCGGCGGCGCGCGCGACCTCGGCGGTCCGGTCGGTGGAGTCCGAGTCGATGACGACCAGCTCGTCGACCAGCGGCACGTCCTCGACCCACGCGCGACGCACCCCGGCCACGACGTCGCCGACGGTCGCCTCCTCGTCCCGCGCGGGGATCACCACCGAGACGGTCGTGGCGCCCTTGGCGGCGAGCAGGTCGGGGACCGACGGCCCGGGGCCGCTCACGGTGCGGACCGGCATCAGGCCCCGCCGGGGGTGGGACGACGGAAGACGGCGAGCAGGCCCCCGGCCGCGAGCAGACCACCGGCGGCCGCGGCCAGGCCCCACCACGCGCCGGCGAGGTCGAGTCCCGCGGCGGCGTCGACGGACCAGCCGCCCGGGCCCACGACCGCGAGCGCGACGGCGGCCATCGCGACGAGGAGCACGTACTCCCAGCCGCCCTTGAAGACGAAGTAGCCCTTGCCGCGGTGGTCGGTCAGGGCGGCGACGGCCATGAGCCCGACGAAGGCCATGGCGGCGAGACCGGTGAGCAGGCCGAGGGTCACGAGCACGCCGGCGACGATCTCGGTGCCGGCGGCGAGCCGCGCGTGCAGCCAGCCCGGGCGCAGGCCGAGCGACTCGAACCATCCGGCCGTGCCGGACAGCCCACCGCCGCCCCACACCTTGTTCACGCCGTGGAGGACGAGCATCGGCCCGAGGGCGAGCCGCAGCACGAGCATCCCGAGGTCGAGGTCCATCCCGCTCCCGTCAGTCGCCCCGCGCACCGGCGGGGTGGCCCGGCGAGCCCGGGCCGTGGCCCGGTCGGGCCGCCATCACTCTAGGTCTCGCCGCCGGTCGGTCAGGCGGTGACCTCGACGCCCTTCCAGAAGGCGTAGCGGCCGGAGATCTCGCGGGCCGCGTCCTTCGGCTCCGGGTAGTACCAGGCGGCGTCGGCGTTGACCGCGCCGTCGACCTCGAGGCTCTTGTAGCTGGCGGTCCCCTTCCACGGGCAGACCGTCGTCGTGCCCGAGGGGCGCATCAGGTCCTCGCGGACCGACTCGGCGGGGAAGTAGTGGTTGCCCTCGACGACGACGGTGTCGTCGCTCTCGGCGACGACGGTCCCGTTCCAGATGGCCTTCATGTCCGCTCCTTCGCGTGGGTCTGCGGCCGGGCGCTCCCGGTCACGGGCGGAAACACCCGACGGGCGGGCCCTCTTCCCGGGCGGCGAGCGCTTGTCGAAGCCTGTGCCCCGGGTGAGGATGGGCCGGTGACCAACACCGCCGCCCGCGCCACCCACCTCCTCGAGCTGCACCGCGCCCCGGAGCTGCTCACCGTCGTCAACGTCTGGGACGTCGTCTCGACCACCGTCGTCGCGGACGTGCCCGGCACCCGGGCCATCGCCACCGCGTCGCACTCGATCGCCGCGATGCTCGGCTACGAGGACGGCGAGAACATCCCGGTCGACGAGATGCTGGCCGCGGTCGAGCGCATCGTGCGTGCCACCGACCTGCCGGTCACGGCCGACCTCGAGTCCGGGTACGGCGACCCGGCCGGCACGGTCGCCCGCGCGGTCGACCTCGGCGTCGTCGGGGCAAACCTCGAGGACGGGATGCGCCCGCTCGCCGACTCCGTCCGGGCCGTCGAGGCCGCGATGGGCGCCGCCCGTGACGCCGGCGTGCCTGACTTCTGCCTCAACGCCCGCACCGACGCGTTCGTCAAGGCCGAGGGCCGCAGCCCGCAGGAGTGCCTCGACACGGCCATCGAGCGCGGCCGGGCCTACCTCGACGCCGGCGCCCCGCTGGTGTTCGTCCCCCGGGCCACCGAGCGCGCGCACGTGGAGGCGCTGGTCGAGGCGTTCGGCCCGCAGCGCCTGACCCTCATCGGCGTCCCGGGCACGCTGCCGCTGGCCGAGCTCGAGCAGCTCGGGGTCGCCCGCGTCTCGTACGGCCCGTGGTCGCAGCGGGTGGCGCTCACCGCCCTGCAGCAGCTCGTCGAGGGCGTGCACGAGGGCCGCGGCCTGCCCGAGGGCACCCGACCGCTCAACTGACCCCCGGGTCGGCGTCGGTCAGCCGGCGTCGACCGGCACGAGCGGGTGGATGGCGATGTCCCCGGCCAGCGCGCCCTGCGCGGCCCCCATCGCCGCGGCGATGTGCGGCGAGGCCATGTGCGCGTCGAGCGCCTCCTGCCCGGTCCAGCGCTCGACGGTGACGAAGACGCCCGGGGCGGAGGCCGACTCGTAGAGGTCGTAGGCGAGGCAGCCCTCCTCCTGCCGGGTGGCCTCGACGAGCGTGCGCAGCGCCGCGCGGAGCGGCTCGACGTGCTCGGGCGCGGCGGGGATGGTGGCGACGACGTGCAGCTCGGCCATGGGGGTCTCCGTTGCTCGGGGAGCCCCAGCGTAGGGCGCCGGGCGCCGCCGACGGCCGCGGCGAGCGCACCTCTCGGGGGGAGGCACGGCACCGGGAACCTCCCACGCCGCCGCGCAGCGTCCGGGAGGCGTGGGAGGTCCTGCGTGCCGGCGGCCGGGAGGAGCGGCCCCAGCCCTCAGGACTCCGCGAGGGCCTTCCAGGTGAGCAGCTGACGGCGGGCCATCACGAGGTCGCCGACCGCGACGGCGGGCGCGAGCAGGCGTCCCCGCGCCATGACGAGCTTGAGCAGCAGCCGCGTGGTGCCGTCACCCGCGGCCTCGAGCCGGTAGCTCATGACCGCGCCGAGGATGCGCCCGGTCAGCTCGCGACCGGGCGCGACGGCCACGACCCGGCCCACCGGGCGGCCGGCGGTGCTCGTGAACGGGTCGCCGACCGCGAGTGGCGGGAGGTCGAGCAGCTCCCGGGGCGAGGGGCGCCCGAGGTTGTCGACCCAGTCGTAGGAGTAGGGCGCGACCCGCAGCTGCGCCACCCACGGCCACACCCGCTCGGGCGGCGCGTCCACCGTCACGCCGCGCCAGGCCTCCAGCGCCGGCCGCGGCACGATCGCGTCGCACCCGTAGCGCAGCGCGACCTCGTCGTCCGTCACGCCCCAGCGGTCACCGATCACGGGGCCCATCCTCCCGGACCCGCCGGCCGGAGCGCGACGAGGGCGCCGGCCTCCCGGAGGGGTGGGAGACCGGCGCCCGGGGTCGACGGGGCGGGGGCGAGTGGGTGGTGGCTCAGCCGCGCGGCTGGATCTCGCCCATCGGGCCGAAGCCGTCGACCTCCTCGGCGTCCACGTAGATGATCTGCGGCTGCGCCGAGACGATGTCGGGCATCTCGCGCATGAAGCGCTCGACGTGCGGCTGGGCCATGTGCTCCTTGCCCGCCGCGTCGTCGCGGAACCCCTCGATGCAGACGAAGGTGCGCGGCTCGTGCACGCTCTCGGAGAACTCGAAGAAGACGTTGCCCGGCTCGGCCGTGACGTGCTCGACGTAGTACTGCGACAGCTCCTTCCACTCCTCGAGCCGGTCCTCGCGGATCGGGAACTTGACGGTGATGAGGATCAAGGGGCTCTCCTTCTGCCGAGGGGTCGGTACCGGCTCCACGGTAGGGGCGCGGCGGTGGTGGGGGCCCCGCCCGGCCCCCCCCCCCCGGGGGGGGGGGGGGCCCGCGGACCTGGGGGGCGGGGGGGGCGGGGGCGCCGCCCCCCCCCCCCCCCCGGGGGGGGGGGCGGGGCCCCCGGCTCAGAGGGCGGCCGGGGCGGCAGGGGGCTCCGCGGCCGGCGGCCGGGCACCCGAGCGTCCGTCGACGAGCGCCTGGATGCGGGCACCGGCGAGCGCCGAGGCCCACCCGAGGACGGCGCCGACGACGACGGCGACGACCGTCGACCAGAAGGACGCCCCGTTGCCGAAGTACGACGCCGCGCCGAAGAACGCGCCGGGGATGAACGACAGGACGAACCAGCCGGCCTGCAGGCACATCGCGGCGGCGATGACGGCGACGGCGACCGCGAGCGCGCCGGGGAACGTGGCCACGCCGGCGAACCAGACGGCCAGCCAGCCGTAGACGACGCCGGACAGCGCCGAGGCGAGGATGCGGACGAACCCGTCCCGGTCCCCGCCGGCGGCGTAGAAGCCGGCCCACACGACGAACGCGATCCAGGTGACCAGGCCCAGCTCGACGCTGACCTGGGTCCAGATGCCCGCGAGGACGCCGATGGACACGGCGACTCCGATGTAGCTCTTCACGACGGACTCCTTCGTCCGGGAGGTGAGGTGGGGTCGCGCCCGGTCAGGGCACGAGGATGGCGCGGCCACGGACGGCGCCGTTGTCGAGGTCGGTGACGGCCTGCTGGAAGTCGTCGAGCGCGTACTTCTGCGTGTGCAGCGTGACGAGCCCCTTGGCGGCGAGCGCCATGAGGTCCTGGAGGTCGTTGTACGAGCCGACGAGGTTGCCGATGACGTTCTTCTCGCTCGAGATGAGGTCGATGGTCGGGACGTCGACGTTCTCGCCGTAGCCGACGACGTGGTAGTCGCCGGCCTGCCGGGTCATCGCGAGGCCCTCGGCCGTCGAACCGTTCTCGCCGACGAAGTCGACGACCACCTCGGCCCCGTGGCCGCCGGTGAGGTCGAGCACGGCCTCGACCTGGTTGCCGTCGGCCGCGACTCCCTCGTCCGCCCCGATCGAGCGGGCGAGGTCGAGCGCGGCCGGGATGCGGTCGACGACGACGATCCGGGCCGGCGTCAGGGCCTTGAGGACCTGGATCCCGATGTGCCCCAACCCTCCTGCGCCGATGACGACGCAGGTGTCGCGGGGCGTGAGGCGCCGGGCCGCCTTGGCCGCCGCGTGGTAGGCGGTGAGCCCCGCGTCGGCGAGGGCCGCGACGTCCGACGGCTCGAGCGAGTCGTCGATGCGGACGCAGGAGCGCGCCGAGGTCAGCAGGTACTCGGCGTACCCACCGTTGGTGTCGATGCCGGGGAACGCGCTGTTCTCGCAGTGCACGTCGTCGCCCGAGCGGCACGCGCGGCACAAGCCGCACGTGACGAGCGGGTGGAGGATCACCTTGTCGCCCTCCGTGACGTTGGTGACCGCCGACCCGACGGCGTGCACCCACCCGGCGTTCTCGTGGCCGATCGTGTACGGCAGCGCGACCTGCGACTTCTCGGCCCACTGCCCCTCGAGGATGTGGAGGTCGGTGCGGCACACGCCCGCCCCGCCGATCCGGACGACGACGTCCCACGGGCCGGTGGCCTCCGGGACGGCCTTCTCCGTCATCTCGAGCTTCTCGTGGTAGCCGACCACCTGGACGGCTCGCATGGTGCTCATGGGTCAGGACTCCTTCGGGGTGGCGTCGGCGACAGCGGTCCCGCTGGTGACGGGGGTGAGGGGCAGCAGCAGGTGGTGGTCGGCGGGCTCCGCTCCTTCGGGCCGGGGCGCCTGGTCGGCGCCCGATCCCTCGTAGCGGGTGCGCAGCAGGCCGCGGCAGAAGTGCGCGTTGCCGTCGATGCTGATGCGGGTCGAGCGGGCCCGGCGCAGGAACATCGCCGTGTCGCCGGCCGCCGGCGGCCGGCCCTCGTGGTCGACGAGGACCGGTGCGTCCGGCGCGTCGGGCAGCCCGAGCGCCGACCGACGGGAGAGGAGCGCGTCGAGCTGCCGGCCGGCCGGCAGGTCGCGCAGGCGCACCGACCCCAACCTCTCCTCCGCGAAGGTGGCGTCCGCCCGCAGCAGGGCGGTCAGGCAGCGTTCCATGGCGGCGGTGTGGGCCTTGCGGCGGAAGGTGGCCCGCAGCTCCTCGAGGTCCTTCTCGGCCTCGTGCCCAAACGTCCCCCGGTACCCCGCGTCCGCGGCGAGCCCGCGGTTGATGAGGTCGGAGTCGTGGGGGGGGGGGGGGGGGCCGCCCCCCCCCCCCCCCCCCCCCCCGGCGGGGCGGGCGGGCGTGGGGGCGGGGGGCCGGGGGGGGG